>CAYFGZ010000030.1:0-32509 GCA_964342575.1 uncultured Nisaea sp.
TATCGACCCACTCCACGTCAGGGCCAAATCTAGCCTGTCCCGCCAGATCAAGGGTGAGATGCACACCTAACCCCGCCTGCTCTGGTGCTGGGTATATCAGTCTGGAGAAGGGAGCTCTGCAGCCGGATAAAGAATAATAATTACCTTTACAAAAATGCCATGGCGGAATGGCTTCTTTTGGGAAGCCTTTCAACTGATGCGTAAGTTTTTGTGCCAATAACCCAGCAGAGTTTATTACTGTTTTGGCTTTTAGCGTCATTGGGGTTTCACCACCTACGTCGATGGTAATGCCCGAATCCTCTACCTTTCCGCCTATTACTGGCGAAAAAAATGCAATGACAGCGCCACGGTCCTCAGCATCTCCTTGAAGGCTTAACATGTAAGAATGGCTATCTGCGACACCGGTGGATGGCGACCAAAGAGCTGCTATACATTTAAGCGCGGGTTCCCTAGAAATGGCTTCGTTGTGGGAGAGAATTTCCAGGTCGCTGACACCGTTTTTCTCCGCTCTCTGCTTAATATAATGGAGGCCTTCAATTTGTTCTTCGTCGGTAGCCACTATTAACTTTCCTAGTTGTTTGAATGGAACGCCCCTTTCTTTCATGTAATTATACATTTTTATTTTTCCGTCTACACAGAATTTCGCCTTTAGGCTCCCCGGTTCATAGTAAATTCCAGCGTGAATTACTTCTGAATGTCTGGAACTTGTTTCGGTCCCGATAGCGTCTGCCTTCTCCAGTATTATCACTTCGCGACCCTGTAGCGCGAGCTGTCGAGCACATGCCAGTCCAACTACACCGGCGCCAATAACAATACAATCTGCAGTTTCAGTCACTTTCGACTCCATTTGGAGGAATAAATATATCCCTCATAACCGGTTAACGATCAAACAGTCTGATTACGGCGTTACTTATTTCTATTTATGTATTTACTAAATCGGGAACGATAAAGGAACTAATTTTGGGCATAGCGTTAAGGTCGATTTTTTGTAATTATTGTAATGGCAGCTTGTACTAGCTATTTAGCCACAACTTCCAGAAAAAACGACTTGTATCGAAAAAATAAAGTCTGCCTTTACGATCTTATCGCCATACGAATGACCATAGTGTTTAAAAACTAATGTCAATTGAAATTTTTAAGATTATATTGGGTAAGTAGGTTTTTTTCAAAATCTTTTATTTTGGTTGTATAAGGTTTTTAATGGGATTAGGGATGGAACGAAACTATCACGCTTCGGTATGTCCACACGACTGTCCTAGTACGTGTGCGCTGGAGGTACAGAGATTAGATAGCAGAACGATAGGACGTATTCGCGGAGCGACTGCGAATAATTATACTGCTGGGGTAGTTTGCGCCAAAGTTGCTCGATATTCCGAGCGTGTCCACCATCCCGAGCGCTTAATGTATCCACTCATTCGATCCGGCGATAAAGGTGATGGCAATTTCACAAGAGTTTCTTGGGAAGAGGCACTCGACAGAGTATCGGAGGCTTTTAAAGACAAGGCTGCTCAGTACGGAAGTGAAACTGTTTGGCCATACTATTTTGCGGGCACTATGGGAATTATTCAACGTGATGGAATCCAGAGATTACGCCATACCATGCGTTATTCGCGACAGGCTGCTAATATATGTACTGAACTAGTGCAAAACGGATGGATCGCTGGAGCGGGTGGTCCCATGGGGCCTGACCCGAGGGAACTAGCGAAGTCCGATTTGATCATCGTATGGGGCGGTAATCCGGTCTCTACCCAAGTCAATGTTATGACACATATCACGCGTGCTCGAAAAGAAAGGGGAGCAAAGCTAATCGTGGTGGATGCTTATCGTAGTCCAACGGCCGAGGTTGCCGATGAGCTTATATTGGTGAAGCCGGGGACTGATGGAGCTGTTGCTGCTGCGATAATGCATGTACTGTTTCGTGATGGATTTGCAGATAAGGCTTACATGCAGAAATACACTGACAATTGGCAAGAGTTAGAGAGACATTTGCGAAAAAAAACTCCCTCATGGGCGGAAACTATTAGTGGGGTGAAGGCTGCCCAGATCGAGTCAGTAGCCGAAGAAATTGGCCGCACGAACCGGACGTATATTCGGATTGGATATGGGTTTGCTCGCTCAAGAAATGGTTCTAGTCAGGTGCATGCTGTGGCCTCTATTGCTGCGGTAGGAGGTAAATTTCGTTATCTTGGCGGTGGGGCCTTTTGGTCTAATCGGCTTGTTTATCATTGGGACAAAACTGTCGTCGAGGGATTAGACGCGTTGGATCCAAATACCAGAGTACTCGATATGTCGCGCATCGGCCCCGTTCTAACTTATGAAGACGAGGTTGTAAAAAAAGGTTCTCCGGTAACAGCTATGCTCGTCCAAAATACGAATCCTGCCGTTGTGGCTCCTGACACTCATCGAGTTTTAAAAGGTTTAAAAAGAGACGATTTATTTCTTTGTGTTCATGAACAGTTTCTGACAGAAACAGCTCAGTTAGCGGACGTCGTTTTGCCGGCTACTACTTTCTTAGAGCATGATGACATATACCAGGCTGGTGGGCAGATGCACGTCCAGATTCATCGGGCAGTTATTGATTCGCCAGGTGAGACGCGATCTAATCATTGGGTGATAGGAGAATTGGCAAAACGATTGGGAGTTGATCACGAAGGTTTTTTAATGAATGAGTGGGAATTAATTGACCGAACTCTGCGTGACTCTGGGTGGCCGAATGCTGAAGAAATGCTGAAAAAGAAATGGCATGACGTACAACCCTCATTTGAAGAAGCGCATTTTCTTAATGGTTTTCCTACCGAGACGGGCCGGTTTCAGTTTAGTGCGGATTGGTCAGCACTGGGTCCCCTAGGAATGCAACTTCCAGCTTTTCCAGATTACTGCCAAACGCATGATCGCGTCACGAAAGAACGACCCTTCAGAATGATTACATCACCGGCGAGAAATTATCTGAATTCTAGTTTTACGGAGACCCCCACAAGTCGAAAACGAGAGGAAAAGCCTAAAGTAATGCTGCATCCGAAAGCAGCTGCTGAGCTTTCGATAAAGGAAGGAGATCGGGTACGCCTGTTTAACGGGCAGGGTAGCGTTGTTATCCAAGCTACTATTTTCGATGGTATTCAAGCAGATGTAATTGTAGTAGAAAGCGTGTGGCCGAATTCTGCTTTCGAGGAAGGGATTGGTATAAATGCCCTAATTAGTGCAGACCCCGGTGCTCCCAACGGAGGGGCGGTTTTCCATGACACTACCGTAGGTATCATCAAGCTGTAGGCGGGTCGGGATATTCGTAATTTTCTTATTTGATAGAACAAGTTAAGTGGAAAGATCTTCTCCATCCAATGCTCGATTTATCAGCTTTATGGTTTCCGATATTCCATAAAGTGCGACAAAAGACCCGAAGCGTGGGCCTTGGTCTTGGCCCAATAGGATTTGGTAAAGGGCTTTAAACCAGTTTCTTAAGTTGTCAAACTCATTCTTTTTTCCCACTTCGTAGACTACGGTTTGAATTTCCTCAGCACTAGATCCTTGTGATAAATGTTGAAGCGCAGTTGCCAAATCTGAGATGGCATTTTTTTCTTTGATATTGGGGAGCCTGTATACTTTTGCAGGCCGAATAAAGGTCTTATAATAATTTACCGCATATGCGGCTAATTTATCTAAAAATAAATTAGTGTCTGCTGATGCATTCTCAGAGTAACGTTTAATATACCCCCAGATAACATTGGTATCTTCCGCATGACAAACGCTCGCTAAATTCAACAACAAGTTGAATGATAGAGGAACAGAATCAGTCGGTATATTTTCGTTATGGATATGCCAGGTGGGGTTTTCTGCCTTTTTTTCTAAATCTTCACTTTCTATTTTTGAACGAAAAGACAGGTATTCGTCCGTATTCTTTGGTATTACGTCAAAATATAACCTCTTTGCGCGTTTTGGTTGTTGAAACATAAATAATGAAAGACTCTCTGGTGGCCCGTATTTTAACCATTCCTCTACAGCTATTCCATTTCCTCTGGATTTAGATATCTTTTGTCCTGTTTCATCAAGAAAAAGTTCGTAAATTAAATTTTCAGGTGGTTCACCATCAAGGGCACGACAGATTTTGGAAGATACCGTAACACTATCTATTAAGTCTTTTCCACACATCTCATAGTCTACCCCCAGCGCTTTCCAGCGCATAGCCCAATCCACTTTCCATTGTAATTTGCAATGGCCTCCAGTGACGGGAACTTCCACTTTTTTAAATGTACTTGGATCCTCATAAATAATTGTCCCAGTTATTGCATTTTTTTCGGTTATAGGGACTTGGAGTACTTGCCCTGTTTCAGGACAAATTGGTAGAAATGGGCTGTAGGTTTTTTTGCGTTCCTGACCTAACGTAGGAAGCATAATTTTCATTATTTTGTCATAGTTTTCCAAAACTTGGAGCAGAACTTCGTCAAATTTACCACTAGTATAGCATTCTGTTGAACTTAAGAATTCGTAATCGAATCCAAACGAATCTAAAAAACCTTTTAACATTGCATTATTATGTTGCCCAAAACTTTCATGAGTGCCGAATGGGTCTGGTATTTTTGTAAGTGGCCGATTCAAATATTTTTCTAACAAGTCTGGATTTGGAATATTTTCTGGAACTTTTCGTAGTCCATCCATGTCGTCCGAAAAGGCGATTATTCTGCTAGGGGTATCGATTATCCTTTGGAGTGCATTACGAACCATGGTTGTGCGGAATACTTCACCAAATGTTCCGATGTGCGGGAGCCCAGACGGGCCGTAACCAGTCTCTAGAATGACTTCTTTCTTAGTTCCTCCATGGGCGCATAGACGTTTTACAATTTTTCGCGCTTCTTCGTGAGGCCAGGCTCGAATATTATCCAGAACTTCTTTAGAAATTTTACTCATGCCACTACTGCTCTTCCTCGACGTTGTCGTGCCCGCACGCTAGGCTTGCATCGGCATTAAGGCAAGGAATTAAAAATAAATGCGCGAATTTATTTATTGCAAGTAAAAATTGGAGTTCGTTAGTAATATGGCTATAGATCGTAAAATTCATTCCTATTTTGATTTCCTTGTACTGCTTGATCATTTTGGTAGTCCCCGTATCAATCAGTTGGCCAATTTGCCACGATAGAAAACCAGCATGGCACCCGATCTTTTTTTTTGGCTATTTTAAAACTAATGGGATTTTCTCTGATAGCAGAACTTCCGTTGAAAGGCGCCTTATATTCAAAAAGATGCCACTCGGTATGTAGAATACCGTCAAATTCCCCTAGTCGCTCCTAGTGCTCCTTATATTACCTCCCCTACTTCCTGCTATAACTTTCTCTTGGCTAAAGATGGTTGTGTCATCGATGGTGTGATGTGTAACAGCAGATTTGTACAGGGCTCGTCGGATGGATAATCTAGACGTTTTTAATAAGGGGGGCTTCTCGGTTGTTCAAAAAAAGGTGGCGATTTTTTTATCCTTTGCCATGCTCTAGAAAATCGAGAAGCCCTAGCATTTCTGCAGTGAGAGGTAGCTTCTTTCATAAAATTTAGCACATTCGGATTGCCTACTTTCAAAATAGGTGATCAACTTTTGTTGAGTCGAAAAATTAGAACTACTTGATGATTAACTCAAACAGAGTGGTTGGTAGAAAGTTTAGAGGGATCCATGCCCACGAGTTGTTGGTAAATTTGTGGATCTGTCGCCCCCTCCGTTGACAAAATAAGTATTCGGCTATTTTTGTCGATTCCCATAGTTTTTCGGGCTTTTGCGTCAAAAGCAATTGCCGAAAGACCAGCTAGGGAGGCGGCTCCCGATTCGCCAGATACTATATTTTCCTGCGCCAAGCGCCACATGGTCGGAGCTATGATACAGTCGGATAAAACCATAAAAGAATTAGCCGACTTTGATAGAATTTCCCAAGCCAGTAGAGACACTTCACCAGCAGACAGGCAGGCCATTACCGTTTTTAGGTCCCCACTAGAATTAGTCGGGGTTTTAGCAATGCAACTTTGAAAAAGGCAATCTGCGGCCTTCGGTTCCACGATAGTTATATAAGGACAATTATTCTTCCAAATGCGCCACATTTCTGCCGATACTGCGGCCGCAACACCTCCAACACCACCAGGCAAAAACACGTGAGTTGGTATTTCATCTTTAAGCTGATTTCCTATTTCAGAAGCGATCATAGTATACCCTTGCATTACGAGTGCCGGGATTTGGCGATAACCCATATAGGAAGTATCCGCTACTAAATGCCAGCCATTTTTCTTGGCATCTCTGTCGGCTTGGCGAACTGATTCGTCGTAATCTCCATCAATACGAACCATTTCGCAACCATAGGCTGCTATGGCTTTTTCTCTGCCCTTGCTTACTTCGGCGTTTATATAAATTTTACAAGAGCAACCAAATTCTTGGGCCCCCCATGCAACGGACTTTCCGTGATTTCCATCTGTGGCAGTAACGACGATCTCGTCCCTCGTTAACCCTTTATAAATACCGGACCTTAGCTCGGAGCTAGTTACATTCGTTTTCCCAGTGCTTTCACCAATCAAATTTGAAAGTACGCAATAAACGGCGTATGCCCCGCCGAGTGCTTTAAATGACCCAAGTCCAAATCGCGAACTTTCATCTTTTAAAGCTATCTTTGAAACACCAAGTTCATTGGCAAGCGAATCTATCGAATGAAGAGGGGTAGGCGAGTATTTTTCCCAAGACTGAATTTCAGTTCTCGCACGAATACCCTCCGTTGAGGGAAATATAGCTTCGATCTCGGGGTCTAAGCTGTTGTTTATATTGCTGGCATCATCATTGTGGTGAATACAAAATTTGCTTTGTTTAATTGTGTTAAACCATGAATCTTTCATTTGTACACCAATCTAAATTTCTGTGATCATGGGCGGGATTCACCGGCGATTGTAGTTCGATGCATAATTCGACGTTCGGTTCCAGACTTATATGGAAGTACGGCGTGCATAGTGCAACGATTATCCCACATCAATATATCGTCAACTTGCCATTTATGCTTGTACACAAATTGTTTTTGCGTCGAGTGACTAATTAAATATTCTAGCAGGTTGCGACCTTCTTTTTCGGAAAAACCTTCAATACCTTCCATTGTATGTGGGCTTAGAAATAGTGATTTTTTGTCTGTCTCAGGGTGGACGCGAACCAATGGGTGTTTGACCTTAGGTAGGTGTTCATAGGAGCCTTTACGGGATTGTTTCGAAAGCCACTTTGAACGGGATATTATGTAATCATGACTATGGAAAACCTGAAAATGTTGTATCTGGTTTTGTTCTTTTTTTGGTAACGCCTCAAAAGCCCTGGTCATATCGGCGAACAAAGTTTCGCCTCCGGATGGAGGAATTTCGATGCCGTGTAGAATCGAACCCATCGAGGGGACCTTCCGGAACGAGCTATCCGTATGCCACAACCAGGTGAGTTCCAAATATTGCCATGACACGCTTTCGGCTTTCATTATTTTATTATCTTCACCCACATTTGAAACACGATAAATTTCTGGATGGGTTGACGAACGGTGGGAAACTGATGGGTGAATTTCAAGTGGGCCAAAGTTATTTGCAAAATTAATTTGCTGGGCGTCAGTAATACATTGTTTTCGAAAAATGAGTACAGGGTACTGAAGCCAAAGCTCTTTGACTTGTAGTAGTGTTTTTTGCTCCAGATTCATGGCGATATCTACACCTATTATTTCTGCAGCAACATTCGGTTGTTGGGGAACTATTTTTATATTTGCGGTTTCGAGTGAAGAATGTTCTAGCATAGCCACTCCATTTATTGTTTTTACCTCCGCTATTTTATATAACAAACGCAAATCTTTGATTATACGGTTGACGATAGCTTAATCGGTGACCATAAGAGTACTGTGGGCCTGTAGTTCAGCTGGTTAGAACCCGCCGCTCATAACGGCGTTGTCGGGGGTTCGAGTCCCTCCGGGCCCACCACTTAATGGCTTTAAATATTATTAATCGGCTGCATCGGCCATTGGCGCTCGCTCCGGACATGCGATTTTTGCTCCAATTATACCTTCCTCTACTGCTTTTATTTGCAGGGCTAGATACTTTGAAAAAATGCGCACTTGTGCAAGTCCACCTGCCATGAACCACAACCCCGGTTGAGCTGTTCGGCGCCACATATTTCGAAGTTCGCCACCCTCATCAAAACCCCATACTTTTCCAATACGATCCGCTATTTTATCACCTAGAAAAAGACGGGTAGTATCTTGTTGGTTTTTATAACCTGTTGCCGTCACTAGAAGGTCAGCTTCAATTATAGAGCCATCTTGCATTCTAATTCCCTGTGGAACAAAAGAGTCGATTTCGGAAAAGTGGATGAGCCCAACTTCTCCACTGATAATCAAATCAGAACAGCCAACATTAAAGCAATATCCGCCTCCCCGGCGCAAGTAACTCATTTGGAAACCCGTCGAATCATCACCGCCATTATTTAGACGAAACCCTCGCGACTTAAGCCCATCAAGCAAGTCTTTATCATTTGCTAGCATTGATCGAGTGGATTTCTGGTATGATTTCACTAGCACTGGATATGGTAGCGAAACGGCTAAGAGATCGTTATCTTCAATTGGTGGACCTTCGAAATAATGGGCGTACACCTTTTGGGCTTCTCTCAGGCTAACTATATGGGTTGAACTGCGTTGGATAATGTTGACCTCGACGCCGCATGAATGTAGGTCTTGAGTGACATCATGCCCACTATTTCCGGTTCCTAGTACGACAGCTTTTTTCCCGGCCCACTTGTGGCCGTCTAAATATTCCCCTGAGTGGATAATTTCACCCTCAAAGTTATCCAAACCGGGCAAGTTTGGCCGTACTGGGATAGCACTGACACCGGTAGAAAAAACAACATGACGGGGCCGCAATACGCGCTCTGCGCCGTCCGAATTTTTCACGACAATTTGCCAATGCCCATTGGTTTCATCATAGCTACCGCTAACGAGTGAGGTGTTCATCCAAACATTGAGTTCCATCGCTTCAGCGTAACTCTCAAACCAATTTGCTATTTTATCCTTCGGAATGAAAACCGGCCAATTGGGTGGAAACGGCATGTAGGGCATGTGGTTAATATAAACCTCATTATGCAGCACTAAAGAGTGATAGCGTTTTCTCCAATTATCTCCAACTCGTTCGTGTTTATCTATTAGAAGAGTATCCAAACCAAGAACACCTAGACGTGCAGCAAGGGTTAAGCCTGATTGTCCGGCTCCTACAATTAGAACTGCTGGTTCTCGTTCTTCATATAGTCGAGCTTTGTTGCGCAGGTCCAGCCAGTTGTTTCCGCCAAAAGAGCGTGAGTAGTTCTCACCAGAAGGCCGACGGTCTCCGATAGCTTCTTCGTGCCCTCGTATCTCGTCAAGGGATGTCATTAAGACCCATGCTTTAAGGCCCATTGGTCCTTCCGAATCAGTTACTAAACGTAATACGCCGCTGGCCGGCCCAGTATTTGTATCGAATTCTATAAAAGCTTCTATACAATCTATGTCACCCCTATTGATAATTCTGGGAGGTGTCCTTTTCTTTGCAAGAGTGAAAGCTTTTGGTGCGATGCTCGGAATTGTCCGTCGTATTGTATCTCGGATTTCATCTATTCCATTCATTGTTTGAACGTGCCATGTAAAGGCTAATAAATCGCGCCATTGCCCGTCTTTGACAAATAAATTGGCCGCGCTGTCGATATTCTTTTCACCGATCGAGGACTCAAAGTGCTCGAGCCAGGTTGTTATAGCTTCACGTAGGTCAATATTCTCAAATAGTTGCACGTCGGCCATGAATTTCCTCCGCATTTACTTAAGCGCAAATTAGTGATGTTTTTCGACCTTTTACATAAATATATAATAACCAACTATATTTTATCTTCAATATGCTGCCTTTTCTTAAGGAAGAGTTAGGACAGTTTTTAACTCACCATCTTTGGCGTGGAAGCATCCTGGTTGAATAAGATTTCACGTTCTTCATCGGTTGGAGGGGCGCTACGGCGAAAATCCTTTCCCAGGTCCACACCCCGTTGAACAGCTGTTCTTACTTTTATTTTATTGCGCCAGGCCGAAACATTGGGGAAATTATCGAGTGACGCTCCCAAAGGCTTGGCGATTAAGACCCACGGCCAATTCATTATGTCTGCAATTGAATAATTTTTGCCGAGAATATAGGGTCGTTTTTCAAGTTGTCTTTCTAAAACTCCAAGGCAGCGATTGTACTCGTTAAAGTATCTATTATGAGAATAGGGGTGATCACCTTCAGCGTAATTCACAAAATGACTCAGCTGTCCGGCCATTGGCCCTTGGTTGCCTGTTTGCCAGAATAGCCACTCTATGGCTTCCTTTCGTCCCCTGGGAGTTTTGGGGATCAATTGTTTTTTCTTTTCGGCTAAGTAAAGTAAAATAGCGCCCGATTCAAACACCGATACGGGGTCACCTTTCACATCGTTATCAACGATTGCTGGCATCCGGTTATTAGGACTGATTTTCAAAAAATGAGGCTGAAACTGATCGCCTTTTCCTATGTTTACCGGGTGGACCTTATATGGAATTTCTAGCTCCTCCAGCAGAATTGAAACTTTCCATCCATTTGGAGTTGGCCAGTAATAAAAATCAATCATAGTTTTTTTAATTCTCTTCTGAAATATGATTTAAGCAGCCTATAGTACCATCTGCCACCATGGTTTTTATTGATTTTTGATCGTATCCCAGTTTAGTTAATGCTTCCTCAGAAAATTCTCCAAGGGCAGGCGCCCCCCGACTGATTTCTAGGCGAGTTTTAGAAAAGGTTGCGGCCGGTCTAGCCTGCCGAAGGCGACCCGCATATCGATGGTTATATTCCTGGACCGAGTTGTTAGCAACCATTTGTGGATGCTTGGCTAAGTCGCGACGGCGCAGGATTGGTGCACAAGGTACATCGGCTGCGGCCAAGGTTTTTAGCCACATGTCTGCGGATTTCGTTTTTAAAGCTTCCTGGGTCAAGCTCAAACGATCATCAATGTTTTTATGTCTAAGAGCAGGAGTCAAAAAGCGTTTATCCTCTAGCCACTCTGGATGCCCCAGGGCGGTTGCTAGGTTGTGCCATTGTTTATCTGTATTAACTGCAACGCTAATATATCCATCGGCAGTTTCATAAATTAGGTCGATAAAACTCTGGGCCGCTTCTTGTGGAAACTCTCCCCCCACGAACGTTTGGCTTCCCATATCCGAATGCCAAAGAAATGAGATTACAGCATCTAACATAGACAGGCGAATGTGCTGTCCTTCTCCAGTGCGTTCTCTCGAAAGCAAAGCAGCGGTAATTGCTTGCGCCGCCATTACCCCGGTAAGTTTATCTGGAATAATGGTTCTAACAAGGCGAGGTCTAGCTTCATCCGAACCTCCCTGTATTGTGGTAAGCCCTGATAAAGCTTGTACTAACGGATCGTAGACAGGTCGTTGAGAAAATGGTCCTTTTTCTCCGAATCCACTTATCGATACATAAATGATATCTGGCGCAATTTTTCTGACGACCTCTTCGCCTAATCCAATACGTTCAATGACACCTGGCCGCATATTTTGTATAAATACGTCAGACTCAACGATAAGTTTCTTTACGATCTCTAGTCCTTTCGCAGTCTTCGTATTTACAGCGACAGATCGCTTGCTTCGATTATTATTGAGAAATGATGCAGAAAAGCCACCTCTCCGGTTAGACATCGCCCTAGTGAAGTCTCCTCCGACAGGATTTTCTACCTTGATTACTTCCGCTCCTTGATCACCAAGCATCATGGTAGATAATGGGCCTGATACAACACTAGTCATGTCAATTATTCGATACCCAGAGAGGGGGCCGGTCATGTTTTGCTCCTGATATTAGAAGAGTTGATCCAAGGTTTTATATTGGCCAAGCATGCACTGAAAGCAGGATATATGAAATAGACGGTGCATTTTTAGTTACTTGATTTTGATGTGTATACGATATTGTGGCAACGTAAAAAAAATAACAGCTCATGGCAAGAGAACTTAATGGCCTTTTAGTTATGGTTAGTATTGAATTAATGAATTAATATTTTGATGTGATTTTTATGCTGAGGGTAGTTTTATGTCGAAGGCGTTTGAAGATATTACAGTTCTAGATTTAAGTCAGGTTTTGGCAGGACCTTCGTGTGGTATGCAGCTGGCCCTACTAGGTGCCGATATAATAAAGATTGAGCCACCAAAAGGTGGGGACCAGATGAGAAATCGTGTTTTAGAGAGCCAATTTAGTTCTGTAGGCATGGCGGCGGGTTTTTTAGCTATGAATATAGGTAAACGTAGTATTGCCTTAGATATTAAAAATACTAGAGGTCGGGAAATTTTGTTTGGCCTCATAAAAAAGTCGGATGTTATTTTGCACAATTTTAGAGCAGGCGTGGTTGACCGGCTGGGCCTTGATTACGACAGCGTGCGTGCGGCTAAACCGGATATTATCTATACTGTGATTTCTGGTTTTGGATCTGAGGGACCAAAATCTGGAGACCCAGCTTACGATGGAGCTATTCAAGCAGCCGCGGGGATGATGTCTAACAACGGTACAGAAGAAAGTGGCCCGTTACGGACAGGCTACATGCCGGTTGATCTAATGACTGGTATGACAGCAGCCTACGCTACTACCGCCGCACTGCTCCGTAAACAAAGGACAGGAAAGGGACAAATGGTGGATGTGGCGATGTTAGACTGCGCGATTGTTCTCCAGGCAGCTAATTTCGCGAGGTGCATAGTCGATAACGTCCCGGATATGTTGATTGGCAATCAGTCTGTTACCAGTGTTCCAACTGCTAGCAGTTTTCCAACAGCTGAAGGTTCGATACTGACAGCTGCAATTATGCCAAATCATGTCGAAGCTTTTTTTGAAGAACTAGGTATTAGCCATATGCTGCAAGATCCCAAATTTGCAACTCGTGAAGCTCGGATAGAAAATAAAGAAATTGTGCGAGAAGCCATGATTCAAGCACTTCAGTCAGACACCGCGGAAAACTGGGAAAAAAGGCTGGCACCCCGCGGTGTTCCGGTGGCAAAAATTAACTCGGTCGAGGAGGCTTCGAAATTGGAGCAATTAAAATACCGTAACGTTTTAACTGATGTTCCTGCGGCCGCTGGAATGGAAGAGGGCTATAAGCTGGTCGGAGCCCCATATAGAAATTCTGAGGATGGTCCGGAAGTTTTACGTGCACCACCAGTATTGGGTCAGCATAGCAGGGAAATTTTAAAAGGATTAGGTCTTGATGATATGGCTGTAGAAGAATTGTTGGAGGATGGTATTGTTTGTGAGAATTGATGACGCGATAATAAAATGGATTTTTCTGCCTGCATAAACGCGAGCAGTCTAAGTCGTTATCTACGACTGTAAAAAAGCGCTATTAGTTTTGTTCTAAAAGCTGAGGTGACACCACCTATGAGACTATTCATTGACGTTCTCCTTAGCAGGAAACGAACCTTAGTTGCTTTTTTGAGTATGGTCTGTTTTTCTGGAATGATTGGCATTCAAGATCTAGTGATCGAACCATTCCCGAATATAAATACCCACAGCATTACCACGAAAATATCTTGTAGCAATATATCGCCTATTGATGGCGAACGGTTGATAGCAAAGCCAGTCGAAAAGGCATTTAAAGGCATAGATGGCGTGAGAGAGAAAAGATCTCTATTGTATCAAGGTGGCGCAACCATAATTCTCGATTTTCATGACGATCATAATATAGAAGACAGTCTTCTTACAGTTCGCGAACGTGTACAGAGGGTAAAGGCTAAATTACCTAATTGTGCTGGCGAACCTAAGGTGCGTGCAACTAACTATGGAAGGACGTCGGCACTCAATATTTTTCTCGGTGCTCGTGGTGATGTTTATGAACTTTTTAAGTGGGGCCGTGAACTTCAAAAAAATTTAGAGGCTCTTCCAAGTGTGTTTGAGGCAAACTTAATAGATGATCGACCCGAAGTACTCGAGATACTAATTGATCCACAAAGACTTGAGAGTCATGAAATTCAAATCAGTAGTTTGGTAAATCTCATCGACAGGTCCAACCGTTTGGTTGCCGCGGGCACTGTTGATTCAGGGGCAGGACGTTTTTCTGTAAAAGTTCCCGGATTATTTGATGCCCACCAGGACCTACTTGATCTACCGATTAGGGTTGTAGGTCGGGAGATAATTCAGTTGCGGGATATTAGTTCTGTTAGGTATAGCCATAAAGATAACTCGAAAATTACCAAGCTCAATGGCATGAAGGCTGTCGAGATTAAAGTATTAAAAAGATACGGTGTGTCCACTTTAAGCCTTCAGAGAGATATTGAACAGTTGCTTACTGCTTTTAAGAAAAAAATGCCAGTTAGCCTTGAATTGGTCGCTTTAAATGTTCAATCGGAAAAAATTCTGGACTGGAAAAATTTTTTAAACCAACAGTTCATACTTTTGTTATTGGGCGTATCAGTGACAATACTTGTGGCTATTGATTTTCGATCAGCGGTTGCTGTGCCGATGATCTCAGTCATCTTCGTTCTATCGAGTGTTCTAATAATATCCATTATAGGGCTATCAGTTAACGTGGTAACCCTATTTTTACTGGCGCCTTTTTTTTTCCTACTTTTGGATGCTACAATATCTATTGTTGATCACTCGGTTCATCTTCAAAAGACGGGGTCAGTTGCAATGGATGCAGCGAGAAGAGCGGTAAAACAAAAGACACCGCCGGTGCTCGCTGTAGGACTTTTAATTGTTCTTGGGCTTTTTCCGCTGATATTCTGGCCTGGATTGATAGGTGAATTTGCAAAAACACTTTTGATATTTGGCCTTATATTTCTTGCTACTTTGGTTGTTGCAATTATTCTTTTTTTTGGGGCGATTTTTCCGCAACTCCCTGGCAGGACTAATTTTCCTAGTCTATTGGTTGGCTCGTTTAGCCCTAAAAACTTCATTCCAAAGATACACTCAGTATTAAGCGATAGTTATGAACACTTTCTTGCAGTTATATGCCGCGTGCCGGTTTGGGTATTTTTTGCTGTGGTCGCTATACTGCTTTGGGGACCCTGGATGTATAGCCAGCATGGTAAAGAAATTGAATTTCTTCCAAAACCGGGCTCGGGCAGTGTGACGATTAACATTTATTCGTCAGGAAGTTTATCTTTGGCGGAGAAGGTTCACATGGTTTCCCAGATCGAGGATGCTATAAAGCTCATTCCCGCGTCGAGTGTAATTACAACCAAAATAGGCGGTGATAACTTTGGGGAAACAGCGCAGGACGTTATTGGGCTGATCAATGTGGAACTTTTGCCCTGGACGGAGCGTAAAGCCACTGATGAAATAGTTAAGGATATAAAGTTAAAAATAAAAAAGTTTCCAGGAGTAAAGGCTGAGGTTTGGACAGCACCGTTGTCATTGATGGCGGATAAACCGATACAGATAGAGCTATTGTCGCAGGACGTGCAAGCGCTTAAGCAGAAGACGAACTTAGTCGTTAATTATCTATCTAAAATGGCCTTTGTTAATCACATAGAGCATTCTTTAGAAGTGCCTCGTATTCATTGGAAACTGGATATAGATAGGAATCTAGCATTCAAATTTGGTGTAGATATGGCGATGATCGGGCAACTGCTGCCTCTAATTACCCAGGGACTTAGGGTTGGTGACTTTAGACGAGGAGGCACTGAGGAGAAAATCGACATACTGTTGCGTTATCCCGAACAGTACAGAAGTTTAAACCAGCTTTTGGAAACAAAGATCAAAACACGGAAAGGGCTTGTACCCATTAATGCCTTCGCAAAATTGGAAGCTTTGCCTTTGCCTGGATCTATCAGACGTGTTGACGGACTGAGATCCATATTAATAAAGGCCGAGGTCGAACCTAATATTCAGCCCAGCGAGGTCTTAGGTGAGATCAACGGTTTTATAAAAACACAAGCATCGGGGGAAGGGGTGACGGCTAGATTTCGTGGCGAACGAGAGGATGAAAAGAGAGAGGATGAAGAAGATAAGCAGTTCACTGGAGAGGCATTTTGCATATTTATAGTTATAGCAGTTATTATTTTGTTGATTCAACTCGATAGTTTTTTCAGTGCAGTCATAGTCTTTCTCTCCGTATTTTTTTCTTCGGTTGGCATTATCTTAGGTGCGCTGGTCGTTGATATACCTCTAAGCATCATAATGAGTGGTTTAGGCGCTGTAACCGTGGCTGTTGTAACGCTAAATCACAATCTTATGTTGCTTAAAAGTTTTGAGCGACTGAGGCTCCGGTTTTCGGGAAAGATGGCTCTTGTAGTAGCCAGCCGCAGTCGTATTCGGCCAGTTTCGATAAGTTTAATTGGAATAGCAGCACCCTTATCGATATTGATTTTGGGTGAGAGTTTCGAATTTATAGGGAACGTTGCTGAAGTAAACAGTCCATTTTTTGTTATTGCTCTGCCGTTTGCGTCAGCCGTTGTATTTGGATTAATAGCTGATTTCATTTTTTCAATATTTGTTGCACCTGCGGTATTAATGTTGAAGGTGAAATTTGATGAAAATAAAGAAGTTAGGCGGAAATGGTTTCGAACTGCTTGGCGTCGTTTGATAGCAAGGGGCGCTATAGAAACTGGAATAACAATTTTCGGAATCGGAGTAGCTTGGGCGCTTATTCTGGAAATGATTTTTGTTCGAATTTTCGATATAGTTACAAAACAATTTTCCAATCCACCGTCAGTTTGGTTTCAGTCTTTAGAATGGGCGGCTTTTTGGACGTTTATTATACTGACCGTTGGTTTTTCTTATTTCCGTGATGGACACGTCCGCGTTGATATACTCCGTGAGAGGTTTTCAAAAAAAACCAAAGCTTTTATTGAAATTATAGGATTTTTAATATTTTTGGCACCACTGTGTCTATTGGTTATTTGGTTTAGTTTTGATTACGTTGGCCGTTCTTATCAAGATGAAGAACCTTCGGCAGCATTATTGGGTTCCCCAACTCAATTCATTTTTAAGGCGATGATGCCTTTGGGATTTCTGCTCCTTTTGCTGGCAGGGGTAAGTATTACGTTTCGAAATCTTGGTGTTTTGATGGGGCGCAGTCGACATGTTGCTCCTGACGGTGAAGGCTATCGAATGATTACAATAGATCGGGGTCGTTAATCCTGATGGATTTAGCAGAATACATACCGGTTTTTATGATTGTATCATTAGCTGTAACACTTTTTACCGGATATCCAGTAGCATTTGTTTTATCTGGAATAGGGGTGTTGTTCGCGGGACTAGGAATGCTTATTGGCGAATTTCCGTTCATAGCGTTTTTCAATATTCCCGCGCGCCTTTGGGGAAGTATAAATGGAAGCCTTATTTTTCCTTCTGTCCCCATGCTGATTTTTATGGGAATTGCGTTGGAAAAAAGCGGTGTGGCAAAAGAGATGCTTTTAGGAATTCAGGGTTTAGTTCACAGATTGCCAGGCAGTTTGGCGGTAGCAATGACGATCCTCGGTATTCTGCTGGCACCATCCGCGGGACTGGTAGGAGCATCAGTGGCAACTCTAACTCTAATCGGCCTGCCTACGATGCTGTCGCAAGGCTATAGTAAATCTTACGCTATCGGCTCAGTTGCGGCAGCTGGCACTCTTGGAATAATTTTACCACCAGGTATCATCCTATTCTTTTTGGCTGACTTGATGGGTATCTCAATTGGCCCCATCTTTCTATCTACTCTAATGCCTATTGCCCTTTTGGCAGGGTTCTTTATTTTTTATTATATGGGGCGAGGGTATTTGGATCCAACTGTAGCGCCTAAATTGAATAACGAAAGACAAGTTGATTTTGAGGGTGTTTTAAAAAATGCACTTCGCGGCCTATTTTTACCAACAGTATTAATTATATCCGTCCTTGGTTCTATTATTGGAGGTGTCGCTACCCCTGTACAATCAGCGGCGGTAGGGGCGGGTGGTAGCATAATCATTATGTACTTAAAAGGGAGGGCGACTCGTGAGTATATTCACCAAGTCATCGTAACTACGGCGACTACTTGTTCAATGGTTTTCTTTATTATTTTGGCTGCTTCTGTCTTTGTTTATCCATTTAACTACTTCGGTGGCACCGACCTCATTTCAGGATTGTTAAAAGGTTTAGAGCTAGAAGATTGGGGTATGCTTTTTATTATATTGGGAACCATTTTTGTTTTAGGGTTCTTTATAGATTGGATTGAAATTACCGTCATTGTATTGCCAATATTGATGCCAGTCTTATACAGTCTTGATTTTACTAGTCATGTCGGGGGACAAACCGCTTTAGTGGAAATTTGGCTGGCCGTGCAAATTGCCTTGGTTTTACAGACTTCGTTTCTAACCCCACCGTTCGGATTTTCTCTGTTTTTCGCAAAGGGTGCCGCGCCACCTGAGGTAACTTTAGTCGATACGTATAAAGGGGTTTTACCCTTGGTTCTATTACAATTGATCACTATTGCACTAGTGGCAACATTTCCCAGTATTGCTATCTGGTTGCCATCACTATTGATTGATTAAAATCCCGTTTAGATTATTCCGAGTTCTTTATAAGGGGTGTTATGAATTAAACGTTCAGTTCCAAATCTTTCTAAATTTATCGTTTGAAATCTGCCGTTCAATAGAAGTTCGCTAACTGCTCGTCCAGTGGCTGGGGCATGCATGATTCCATGACCTGAAAAACCAGTGGCTATAATAAGATTTTTTGGCTCTGTTATCCATCGTCCAATAATGGCGTTGTAGTCTAGTGTATTTCGAGCGTAGTGTCCCCGCCAGCTCCTTTCTAGCCTTAAAGTTTTCATTGCAGGGACCCGGTGTGCCAATGCTGGCCAAACACTGTTTTGAAAGCAGCTTGGGCTCAGCTCCCAATTCCATCCCGCTTCAACGTTCCAATTTGGAATCCCTCCGGTGTAACCATTACCTTCGGGTCGAAAAGCCAGATCTGTCTCTGTTTTTATAAAAGGCAACGGTTCTAAGTCATCTTTGCAACGAAAAAAATGAGTTTCTCTGCTCATAGGCTCTATGGGTAGAGTTAAGTTTAAAAAAGTTCCTATTTCTTTGGACCAGGCTCCAGCAGCTAAAACAAATGTATCACTCTGGATGGTTTTTCCGGAAGCACAGATCAATTTTGTAATACTTCCCCCCGACAAAATAGCTGAACGAACGTCTTCTTGTAAAAAATGGGCTCCAAGATCGCTAGATTTTTTTCTAAAACCCTGCAGCGCTGCGTAAGCATCTATCCAAGCATCATGGGGCGAGTAAACCGCGAGGCTAACGTCTTTATTATATACCGATGGAAATAAAGAATTCAGTTGCGATTTATCTAGTAACTCAGCCTCAACCCCGAGTTTCTTTTGTTTGCAGAAGTTTGCCTCCATAGTTTTGGCTTTTCCACCATCAGACACGAAAAGATAGCCCTGTTTTCGAAAAGAAATAGACGCGGGCTTAGCGTTGATCGACATTTTTTCGTCAAATGACCTATAAAAATGCAAACCATATTTCCCCATTTCTATATTCTCTGGAAGGCTGAATAGTTGTCTAATTCCGCCTGATCCTCGAGGTGTGGCAGCTTTTTCGTATGTATTATCACGCTCTAGGACCGCTATATTTGCCGTTTTCCCGCCATTTAATAAGTGATAGGCTATAGACGACCCAATTATTCCACCACCAATAATGACAACGTCATATCGCATTTATACTCTTCCCTCATGTTTCGGCTCCACCGTTGCAATTTATCATTTGCCCGTTCACAAATGCTCCGCCTCTGGAGCAAAGAAAACCAGCCAAGGCTGCTATTTCCGCGGGCGTTCCAAGTCGCCCCACTGGAACCCTTGGTACCATAGATAGCAAATGTTCTCGTTGCTCGGGTTCGCCAACAGTATCTATTGGTCCAGGCGAGATAGCATTACTTGTTACGCCCATGGATCCAAATTCCTTACCTAAAGATTTAGTTAATCCCCATAATCCGTGTTTCGCTGCCGATACAGGTGCTCTACCTTTGTAACCATGAATGGCATTCATTCCCGTTATATTTACTACTCTTCCCCAGCCTTTTTCTACCATACCACCAATGAAAGCGCGGCAAGTGTAGAAAGCAGCATTTAAATCGACATCTATTACTTGTTGCCAATCTTCATAACTCATTTCTAAAAATGGTTTGGATGGACGGATTGCGGCATTATTAACTAAAATATCTATTGATCCAAAGTGGTCAAGAGCTTGCTGAGTTATGTCTTCGACAACCTCAGGCAAGCCGACATTCCCCATCAAAACTATGGCTTTAACACCAAGGTTTTCAATATCTTTTGCTGTCTTCTCGCAGGATTCTATATCAGCGACGCCGTTCAAAACGATGTTAGCGCCTGAAGAAGCTAAGCATAAGGCAATCTCTCGGCCAATGTTCTTCCCGCTCCCAGTAATAAAGGCAGTTTTGTTTATTAGTTCCATCTATTTATTTCCTCTGAGATAGCATTTACTTTTTTTTCTAAAATCAGATATTATTGATGATCTAGTTTGTTACTAATGTTAACGAATTGGCAAACATTATATGACGCAAAATTGTCTAACAGTCTTTCAATTTAATTAGGTGATCATGCTACCCTCTGCTGAAACTTGTGCACGTTGGAAAAAGAAGAAATTTGTCCGTCAGCCCCATAGGATGATAATTGGACTAATCGTGTCAATATGTGTTGTCGTATATGCTTTGTTTGCGGGTCAATTTGAAGCAGCCAAGTTTTTTGGCGTTATTGGATTTATTTTTTTATTTTTTTATGCTGTTGCCAATTATATTGTTTGGAAAGCGGACGATTTAGACGAGGGCAACTAATCATTCGTATTTAAATCTTTACCATCAACTCGTATATAATCTTCTCCAAAATTAAAACTAGCGTTTGCGTCTAGGAGACCTGCTCCGGGAACGAAGTTTACTTCCAGACGAATCCCATCGGGATCTTCAAATAAGACGTAATAGTATCCTGGTGCCCAGTCACGTTGCTCAGGCCCTCGAATTATTTTTGCTCCAAGGCCAGAGGCCAACTTGGCGGCGAGATCTACATCCTCTCTAGAGCGGGCACGAAAACACACATGATGCAGCCCGACGCGGTATTGCTTAAATGTTTCGTCGTCAAATTCAGCATCGCATTTTCTAATGCCGATCGCTGTCCTCGCGCCCACATGATAGCAGAAATCTGGACCGTCGTGGACTAAGGTCATACCGAATGCTGGCAGAAGACCGGAATAAAATTTTCGCGAAGAAACATATTGCGTTACCGTCAGAATTACATGAGCTAATCCATTGATATTAATAATTGGTTGTTCATTTTCCATTTACTCTGTCCCGTTACCAACTTTTTTATTCGACATTCTTTCGAGTGCTGTCACCATACCAGAATGGTCAAGGCCATTATCACCGTTTGCCGAACACGAGTTAAACAATTCTTGAGTGGTTGCTGTGTTGGGTAGGCTTACACCAAGTTCTTTGGCTCCTTGGAGTGCTAGATTGAGATCTTTTTGATGGAGTTCAATGCGAAAGCCGGGATCAAATGTGCGCTTAATCATTCTTTCTCCGTGGACTTCCAGGATTCGAGACTGGGCAAGTCCTCCCATTAAAGCCTGACGAACTTTCGACGGATCCGCTCCGGCCTTAGAAGCAAATACTAATGCTTCACCCACGGCTTCTATGGTAAGAGCTACAACTATTTGGTTAGCTACTTTTGTTGTTTGGCCTACACCATTATCGCCAACCAACGTTATATTTGTTCCCATGACTTCAAAAATTGGAGTTGCAACCGCGAAGTCATTTTCGGACCCGCCAACCATAATCGTCAAGGAAGCGGCTTTAGCGCCCACTTCCCCTCCGGAAACAGGAGCGTCTAGGTATCCACACCCTTTTTCATTTATCTTTGTTGCGAATTGTTTTGTTGCGATAGGTGAAATAGAGCTCATATCTATTACCAGTTTCCCGGGTGCCAATCCGGCTGAGACACCATTTGATCCAAATAGAACTTCTTCGACTTGTGGAGTATCCGGAACCATTATAATTATTGATTCTGATTCCTCTGCTACGGATTTACAATTATTGGTGAGCTTTAGCCCCGAATCTAATAACTCTTTAGGTGCGGGCGTATTGTGAATGGTGCTATAGACCTCGTGACCTGCTTTCAATAAATGGCCTGCCATAGGAGCTCCCATAATCCCAAGTCCGATGAAACCAATTTTCATAGTCGTGCCCTCCAGTTTTTGTGCTACTTTAAATGTTTATAGACTTTGTCTCTAGTCTGGAATTTTTTTTTTTGAGGTGGAATTTGGGAACCAAGAAGTGAGAGGAATGCTGGTATTAGTTGTTAATAGGCTAGCAGTTCGCTGAAAGAAGAAGATAAGTCAGTGTGGCTCAATTTCCACCCAGTTAATCTTAGCTGCATTGTTTTGGTATCCGAAATCAACGCTTTTCGTGGCACTATCGTAGCCCTGGCGATAAAATTTATATAAGGTTACGTTTTGTATATTTATAAATCTTGGGATAGAAATCCATGATTAGCAAAGTTTTTATAAAATTATGAGGTCAAAGACATGTCAACTCCATATCGCGGTATCTTTCCTATTGTCCCTACACCATTTAACGAGGATGGTTCATTAGACTTGGATGGTCAGAGACGTGTTCTAGATTGTATGATAGATCAAGGGGTGGACGGGCTATGTATTTTAGCCAACTACTCGGAACAATTTCTATTATCTGATTCAGAGCGGGAAACCCTACAAAAACTATGTTTAGAATATGTTAATGGACGCGTTCCAGTTATTGCTACCTGCAGTCACTTCAGCACTCAAATAGCTATGCAACGTTGCCAGCGGGCGGAAGAGCAGGGAGCTGCAATGGTAATGATGATGCCTCCCTATCATGGCGCACTATTAAGAGCAAATGACCAGGGTGTTTATGAGCATTTTGAGAGACTTGTCAATTCCATAAAGATTCCAATTATGGTTCAAGATGCCCCCCTAAGTGGTGTAACACTGTCGGTTCCGCTGCTTGCTCGGTTAGCAAAAGACTTTCCCACAGTTTCCTATTTTAAAATAGAAACCCCGGGAACAGCCGGAAAACTTAGAGCTCTGATGGAGATTGCAGGCGGCGATATTGATGGCCCGTTTGACGGAGAGGAAGGGATTACTCTACTTGCCGACCTCGAGGCGGGCGCAACAGGTACGATGACAAGCGCTTTGGCATGTGAACAAATTCGCCCAATTGTGATAGATTTCTTAGAAGGAAAGACCAAGTCTGCTGAACAACAATATAATAAAATGTTACCCTTAATTAATATAGAAAACCGCCAGTGCGGCCTTCGTGGGTGCAAAACGGTGTTTAAAGAAGGGGGAGTAATCAGCTCTGATGTTGTTCGACATCCCCTGGAGCCACTCTCCTCAACTGCTCGCGCCACGTTGTTGAAAATGGCAAGGGAGCTGGACCTTATTGCGATACAATGGGGAAATTAATCAGGCCTTAAAACATATTGAGTTTTCAAAAATACGAGTCCTAAATATTGCCAATTGTAAAGATCTGTAAGAAGTCGTGATGAACGGGGAAAAAAAGATTTTAACCACCCATGCAGGTAGTTTGCCAAGACCCGACTCGTTAGTTGAGTTGTATGCAAAAAGAGGAAATGGAGAAAGGATTGACGACAATAACCTTGCCGCCGAGAGTGAGTGGGCAACGCGTTGGGTGGTAGAAAAACAGGCTGACATAGGGATAGATATACCTAGTAACGGGGAGCAATCTCGGGAAGCATTCTTCCTTTACTTACAAAGACGGTTGACAGGCTTTAGTGGTCGATGGGATAGGCCGGCAGCAAGTGAATTAAACGATTATCCAGAATTTAAAGCGTATAGGGACAAGGCCCTTAAAGAAAGGATAGCCGTAAGTAACTTCAAACCTCCAATAGCAAAATCGGCGATTAGTTACTCCAATTTAGAGGCTAATATGGAAGAGCTTCGTCTATTTAAAGATGCGATAGACAAGCACTCCAATACTTTTGCCGACGCTTTCATAACAGCGCCATCACCCGGTATTGTAGCTAAAGCGATGAAGAATGAATATTATTCAAACGAAGAAGAGTACCTGGATGCGTTAGCGAATGCTCTGGTTGTCGAATATAGAAATGCGATTGATGCAGGCTTTATACTGCAAATAGATGCTCCTGATTTGGCTTTGGAACGTCATATTTCTTTTCACGATAAACCTTTATCAGAATTTTTAAAATTTATTGATGGAGTGATAAAGCGAATAAATTGGATGATAAAGGGATTACCGTCGGATCGGGTGCGGCTGCATGTTTGTTACGGAAATTACGAGTCGCCTCATGACAGAGATGTGGCATTGGAACATATATTGCCTCACCTATTAGAGGCTAGGGTTGGTGGTTTTCTATTTCCGTTTGCTAATCCTCGACATCAGCATGAAATTAAGCTGTTTAGAAAACACACACTTACTTCCAATCAATATTTGATCGTTGGAGCAATTGATACGTTGTCCACTTTTGTAGAGCATCCAGAAGTTGTAGCAGATCGAATAGAAATGGCTGTTGAGTGTATAGGGGATGCTCATCGTGTAATGGCTGGCACAGACTGTGGTTTCGATACTTCTGCGGGAATGGGCCGACTTACCACAGACGTAGTTTGGGCAAAACTTGCAGCATTAAAAAAAGGTGCGGAAATAGCGGAAAAGCGCCTTTTTTGCTGATTCTTATAGATTATCCGGACTGGCTGTCTATTCGGTTATTATGCTAGAAAGTAATCAGGTAATTTTAATAAAAGGAGTAAAATAAATGCCTAAGCAGACTGTATACGAACTAATACCGCAACTGGGAAAATTACGCGACGAAGTTTTATTTGGTGATGTATGGGAACAGCCTGAACTGTCGAAACGAGATCGTAGCTTGGTTACATGCTCTGTTTTGGCCGCCCTCTATAGAACACCAGAGTTGGAGGGACACTTACAACGGGCGTTAGATAATGGCGTAACGGAGGAGGAATTAAAGGGCATGATTACTCATGTGGCATTTTATTCAGGATGGCCTACCGCTGTAAATGCTGGAAGAGTTCTGCAAAAAATACTAGGTCAGAATTAGAAAAAATCCAGTCCCGAGCGTGTTAATCGGCTTTGCTGTGCTCATAGAATACGTTCTATTTTTCAGGTGCTCACAAAATAATTAGGAAAAAATTTTCAACAACATTAACTGTTGTTATTCTGCGTAACCAAAAGAATTAGATAGGGGAGTTGCTATGGCTGATCGTGATCAGAAGTTGGTAATCAAAAACGTTGGTCTGATGTTGTCGGGGCAATTCGAGGAGCCCATACTGTCAGCCGATTGTATTGTTTCTGTGGGCGGTAAAATAGATTCGATCGGCCGTGCCACTGAGCTCGATATAGAAAATGCCCAGCAAGTTATCGACGCAAAAGGAGCAGCAGTTTCCCCCGGTTTGATCGATAGTCATGTGCATCCTGTGATAGGAGATTATACTCCGAGGCAGCAGCAACTGAGCTGGATAGACTCCTGTCTGCATGGGGGTGTTACTTGTATGATATCGGCGGGAGAAGTACATTTACCGGGTAGACCTAAGGATGTGGTCGGACTAAAAGCTTTGGCGATAGCATCTCAACGCTGGTACGAAAGTTTTCGACCGTCTGGTGTCAAAGTAATCGCTGGGGCTCCAGTCATTGAAGAGGGCATGGAAGAAAAAGATTTTGAAGAGTTGGCGGCGGCTGGGGTTAAATTATTGGGCGAAGTTGGGTTAGGTTCTGTTAAAGCTGGTGATAAGGCTAAGGAAATGGTGGCCTGGGCACGTAAGTACGGCATACAAAGTACCATCCACACGGGTGGGCCATCCATACCGGGATCGGGGTTGATTGATAAAGATGTCGTTTTAGAGGCTGACGCAGATATTATAGGGCATATAAACGGGGGACATACTGCTTTGCCAGATGACCAAATTGTTTGTTTATGTGAACAATGCGGTCGAGGTATCGAAATTGTTCATAATGGCAATGAAAGGGCTGGTCTATTAGCGATGAGGACTGCTTTTGAGCTCGGACAGCCGGAGCGAATCATATTGGGGACAGATGCCCCTGCCGGATCTGGTGTTCAACCACTTGGGATTCTCAGAATGATAGCTATGTTGTCCAGTCTTGGTGATGTGCCGCCTGAATTAGCTTTCTGCTTTGCTACTGGCAATACAGCTAGAATGCGTGAACTCGATTGTGGATTATTAGAGCCGGGGAAAGCAGCCGATTTTATTATAATTGATAGAGCTCAACACGCTCCTGGAAAGGATATGCTTGATAGTATTGCTCAAGGTAACCTGCCGGGTGTCGGAATGACTATTATTGATGGGGAAGTCAGGACAACGAGAAGTAGGAATACCCCACCGGCAGAGATTTTGCCCGAAATTTTGTAAACGTGTCATATGCGCTTTTTAACTAATGACGTCCTCGGCCTCAGCAAGTCGCTTTATACGCAAACGATATACGTTCGGTGCCTTGTCAATTGCGAGCCGCAGATTCTTGTGCTGGATCGGGCGTAATTCTTCTTCCTGAATTGCTTCTAGAATTTCCTTGTCCTCGTTAAAAGCGACGCGGAACATTTGGTTCATAGATTCGGCAACGGCTTCATCATCCGTGTGAATGTTGCGCAGATGCATCCATCGATCTATGCACTCTGTAGCTGATATCGGGGTTAAAAAGTGTATGGCGAAGACCCGAACACCCTTATGACGTTCATTGTCATTAAGGTTAAGACAGACGTCAGCACTACCGAAATCAATAACGGCAATGCTTGGCATATAGAGATAATAATAGTGCCATCTATCAACATTACCTGAAAAACCTCCGAAAGATTGAAAAAAACCTACAGGTGGCGCATTTCTAATCCATCGCCAAGCGGCCAACACTTCTCCGCTGATGTCGGTGTGAACCTTGACGTCTTCACTCTCAGGGTTCCCAAGAGTGGTTGGATGCACAAAACTTACGTGTGCGGGATCTACGAGATTTTCCGCAACATTGAGATAGTTGGATTTGAAATATAAAGCATCTCCTTGATGAGCTTTCCACTGGGGATTATCAAATTCTTCTAATGTAAAAATATTTTTAGGGTCAGCTTTAGTTTCTTCGCCCATCCAAATCCAGACGATGTCATGTTTTTGGTGTGTAGGGTAGCTTCTAACGAAAGCTGTTTTAGGTATATTGTCCTGGCCTGGGATACGCACACATTTGCCAGTGCCATCGAAAGTCAAACCGTGGTAACCACATTGAATTTTGTTATCAACTAGTGTCCCCTTAGAGAGAGGTAGTAGTTTATGAGGGCATCTATCTTCAAGAGCAACAACATCGCCTGACGTTTGCCTAAATATAACAATATTTGTCCCCATAATTGTGATACGGGACAATTTTTGTTCAATTTCCCTAGACCAGCCTGCTACATACCAGGCATTACGTACATAGGACATGATTTGATACCCCCAGCTAAGTAATAATAGCTCATTTAAGATAAACTTAAATACCTCTTGAAGAGTCGAATTAAAAAACTGTTTCATATATCTGCGAAATAATAGATATCGATTATAGAGAACTGAATATGCAAGAAATGCAATGTGGATATGGGCTTGTAGAAGGTCCAACTTGGTTAAGCGATAGAGGTTTATTATTTAGCGATGTGATAAACGGAGGCGTTTATTTACTTCATCCCTCTGGTGACACGAGCGTTGTTTTTGAACATCGCAAAGGGATTGGGGGCATGGTGCTTCACGAAACTCATGGGCTGGTAGTCGGGGGTCGCAATATAGCTTTTAAGAGCTTCGACAGAGAAAATACGATAGTATTACTTGATAATGACGTAACAGAAAGCACTGTAGGTTTTAATGATTTAACAACTGATACCAAGGGACGAATATATGTGGGCTCGCTAGCATTTAAGGTCTTTGGAGGCGAGGAACCCAAGCCTGGGCATCTTCACATGATTGACTTAGATAGATCTGTTAGGACTCTCTCGAATGGAGTGATGCTTTCAAATGGTATAGGTTTTTCTCCTGATGGGACAAAACTTTATCATGCAGATGCCAGAGACTCGGTGATTAGAATTCACGACGTCCATAACGATGGTAGTCTCGACCCGTGGAGGCCATTTGTTTGCACAGAAAATGGACATCCCGATGGTTTGGCTATTGCTGAGGATGGTTCTGTGTGGGTAGCTATGGCGTACGGATCCCGTGTAGATGTATTTGAACCGAATGGTACTCTTAGGAAGAGTTTACCTGTTCCACTACCTATGGTTACTTCAGTTTGTTTTGGTGGTAGTGATCTCAAAGACCTCTATGTCGTTACGGGCAGTCGAGGCGCTCCTTCGGAGAATTGTGGAACAATATTTAAAGTCCATGTTGAAGTGCCAGGGTTGCCGGTTTCCGACGCACGAGTGACTCTGGAGGGATGAGCACTGATAAAACTTTGAATACGCGAATTTTGGGAAATGATTTGTCTAGCTACCTAATATCATATTACGGATTTTGCCTTGATTCGAATTGAATTGTCTGGTTCAGCACAGACGCTAAAGGGCAGTATTGACTAATGTTGTGTTGCTGCTTTGGGGCATGGTTTTAGCTCATGGCTGTGAGGGGAAGTAGATGATTTATGATTATGTAATCGTTGGGGGAGGGTCGGCAGGCTCCGTTTTGGCAAATAGATTGTCTGCTAGAAGTACGAATCAAGTTCTTTTGTGCGAAGCTGGCCAAGACACTCCTCATGGAAAAGTTCCCGAAGAAATTCTCGATAGTTACCCAGGGTTAGCATACCTCAACCCCAATTTTACTTGGGCCGACTTGCGTGTAACGACTGAAGTGATATCACACAATAATCCAGAGGCAAAGCGGCCCCCTGCTCGTGTTTACGAGCAGGCCCGAGTTCTTGGAGGTGGATCATCGATAAATGGTCAAATGGCGAACAGGGGTGCTCCTGCCGATTATGATGAATGGGAAGAACGGGGCGCATCGGGTTGGGGTTGGGAAAATGTTCTACCGTTTTTCAAGAAAATAGAAAATGATTTAGATTTTGATGGCCCGCTGCATGGTAAAGGAGGACGCATCCCAGTAAGGAGAATTTTTCCAGAACTATGGAGCGAGCATGCAAAGGCAATATCTCAAGTCTATTCTGAAATGGGTTTTGAATATATGGAGGATCAGAATGGTGAATTTGTCGATGGACATTTCCCCATAACGATATCAAATGCCTTTGAGCGACGTGTGTCGGCTGCAATAGGTTATCTAGATCCCACTACTAGAAGACGTGATAATTTGCATATATCTACGTTTACACAGGTTACGTCTCTTCTTTTCGACGGACTTAAGTGTATTGGTGTCAAGGCAAAAGTAGAAGGTAAGGATGTAGAATTTCGCGCAAACGAAGTTATTTTGTCTTCCGGGGCCATTCATTCGCCGGCTCATTTAATGCGAGCTGGAATTGGACCCATAGGTCATCTAACTGATATGGGGATAGAGGTCAGACATGATCTGGAGGGCGTGGGCAAAAGATTGATGGATCATCCTTCCATCGCGGTTGCCGCGTTTTTAGATCCGTTGGCCAGAATGAAAGAGTTTACAAGAAGGCACCTGATGGTAGGGCTTCGATATACATCCGCAATAGAAAATGCTCGCCAAGGTGATATGTTTGTAGCAGCTGCTAGCAAGTCATTTTGGCATGATATTGGTAAACAGTTTGGTTCCATGATCATTTTTGTAAATAAAACGTATTCAGAAACTGGTGAGGTAACACTCAAGTCGCCAAAGTGGCAGGATGAGCCTAATGTTGACTTCAACTTGTTATCAGATAAACGCGACCTAGATAGACTAATAGAAGGCGTGAAATTGATGGCAAAACTACATAAGCATCCGGCGATGTCAGCTGTCGCAAGTGATGCGTTTCCAGCAGTATGGGGAGATAAAGTCAGACAGTTTGGAAATAAAAATACAAAAAATCAGTTGATAACGGCTTTAGCAGCGAAGTTATTGGATGGCCCGAAACCTTTAAGAAAATTACTGATGAATAACTTTGTCCTAGATGAATTTACGATGGAAGAAGTGCTGGAAAGTGAAGAGAAAATGGAGGAGTTTGTTCGAAAGGGTGCAGTAGGAGTCTGGCACGCTTCATGCTCGTGCCGCATGGGACGTATTGATGATCCCATGTCCGTTGTCGATACTGTTGGGCGGGTTAAAGGTGTCGGGGGCCTGCGTGTTTGCGATGCATCTATTTTCCCTGTAGTGCCATGTGCCAACACCAATTTCCCTGTATTGATGACCGCGGAAAAAATATCTGATGCAATCTTGGCTGGAAACTAATTACAACAAAATCTCAAATTAGATGTCAGCTGCACCCGCTCGTGCTGCCGCAAGTATCGCATTTCATGCAAGTTCCATTTCGTACAAGTGTAAAATTGGCACACTCTTGGCAGGCTTCTCCTTCATAACCCTTTATGCGGGCTTCCCTAATTTGAGCAAGCTTTTTGTCAACTTCATCCATAACTGTCTCACTCACTTGGACATTGGATGTCGATTCATTAGGGAGCCTGGTTTCTATTCCGCTGGCCGTATGTCCGTTGTTGTGCTGTACCTCCATCGACTTTTGAGAGGTAGCTTCTGTCCCGACCAATTCGGCTGAAATTCCATCTGTCCCAGTTGCGGAGCCCATCCCTCCATTCAATACTACAAGATTATTTCTAATGTAGCCGCGACTTGCTATTTTGTTAAATTTGTCTACATCGAGAGATTCCGTATCCCCTTCTCCGATAGTATCGGGCAGCAAATCATCTTTTTCAGCGTGACTGAGGTCATCTCGGTCTAGATATGATATGGCGACTTCCCTGAAGAGATAGTCTAAAATCGACGTAGCCATTTTAATAGCATCATTTCCCGTCACCATACCGGAGGGTTCGAAACGGGTGAATGTAAATGAATCAACATATTCTTCGAGGGGCACTCCATACTGAAGGCCGATTGAAACCGCTATTGCAAAGCTGTTCATAAGCGAGCGAAATGCGGCGCCTTCTTTATGCATGTCGATAAAAATTTCACCCAGACTGCCGTCTTCATATTCTCCTGTTCTTAAATATACCTTGTGACCTCCGACAACAGCCTTTTGGGTATAGCCTTTTCGCCGGTGTGGTAATCGGGCTCGTTTAGCCGTCTGTCGTCCCTCTGCCGCTTTTTCAACAATATGTTCTACTATATTTTCAGCTACAATAGGCGCCTTTGCTGCAACCGGCGCCTCCATGAAATCATCTAATTCCTCGTCGTCCACAAGACTAGAGGCCAGCGGTTGGCTGAGTTTTGAACCGTCTCGATAGAGTGCATTAGCTTTTATACCGAGTTTCCATGACAGCATGTATGCATTGGCACAATCCTCCACGGTTGCGCTGTTTGGCATGTTGATCGTTTTCGAAATGGCGCCTGAAATAAAGGATTGTGCTGCCGCCATCATGTGTATGTGGCTTTCAGCTGAGAGAAAGCGGGTACCCAGTCGCCCACATGCATTCGCGCAGTCAAAAATTGGGAGATGCTCCTGTTTGAGGTGTGGAGCCCCTTCTACTGTCATGGCCCCACATACAAAAATGTTTGTCAGCTCTATCTCGGTTTTGGGAAATCCTAGAGCCGACAGCATATCAAAAGATACATCGTTAAGTTGCTCATCAGTAAAACCAAGAGTATCAGTGCAGAATTTTTCCCCAAGTGTCCATTTGTTAAATGCAAACTTTATGTCGAAGGTATTAGCTATTGCGTTTTCAATTAAGTCTATTTGCTCGCTTGAAAACCCTTTATTCTTCAATGCGTCTTGGCTAACTCCAGGGGAACCTACGAGCGTTCCATGCCCAACAGCATAGTTAGTAATGTCATAAATTTGGTCGTCCGTGTAGCCTAGCTCAGTGAGTGCCTCGGGCACGACCTGGTTGATAATCTTGAAATAGCCTCCACCCGCTAATTTTTTGAATTTTACAATAGCAAAATCGGGTTCTATACCGGTGGTATCACAATCCATTACCAGTCCGATGGTGCCGGTGGGAGCTATAACAGTTGTTTGGGCATTTCTGTAACCATGCTGCTTGCCCAGCTGCAAGGCGCGATCCCATGCAACCTTGGCTGCCTGTGTTAGTTCAGGATTTGGGCAATTCTTTGCATTTAATGCAACGGGCAATACGGTTAGATCTTCATATTGATCATTTCCACCATATGCAGCGTTTCGATGGTTTGATACAACTCGGAGAATATGCTTGGCGTTTTGTTTATACTTCCGAAATGGTCCCAACTCCTTGGCTATTTCTGCTGAAGTTGAATATGCTACGCCTGTCATAATTGCTGTTATTGCGCCACAAATTTCCCTACCCTCGTCGCTGTCGTAGGAATGACCTGCGGCCATCAATAAACCCCCTATATTTGCGTAGCCGAGACCAAGTGTTCTGTAATCAAAAGACTTGATGGCTATTTCTTTTGAAGGAAATTGAGCCATCATTACGGCT
>CAYFGZ010000031.1:0-32420 GCA_964342575.1 uncultured Nisaea sp.
GCTAGAAGTAGTGCGCCCGTTCCTACTCCCCCGGATGCGCCTAATATTAATACTTTATCTGTATTTTTTACCTTTCCTATGGTCATCATCATACGGTGGGCTGTTCCATAAGCCACTGGCAGACTAGAAGCTTCATCAAAGGAAACACTGTCCGGAATCCGAACCAACTGATGATCAGCCGCTTTACAATACTCAGCTAAACCACCATGAATTGTTTCCCCGACTAAGCCACCCTCAACCCTATTTCTGGGATCAATTAGTACTCGATCGCCAATGGCCCAATTCGAGACACTGCTCCCTAACTCCACTATCTCTCCAGCAACATCTAAACCACATATCATGGGCAGTTCAATTTTTATTCCGGGCATTCCGTTCCGAGTAAAAATATCGTGGTAATTTAACGACGTTGATTTGACCCGCACTATTACATCGGTTGCACCACATTCCGGATCTGGAAAATTCTGATCATAAACTAGGGCGTCTACTCCTCCATGACCATGCAATACTACTGCTCTCATCTCTTAAACCCTTTCACAAAATCAATTCTATTTTCGTCATCAGCGAATACTATAATTTCCGCAACACCGAATTCATTAGCAAAAACCCTTACTACCTTGACTGTTTAGTCGAGGTCTTGATTAGCATTTTCAGCTAATTGAGTAAGCTCTTTTCGATCTATTTTATTAGTTCCCGTTAGAGGCAAGCTATTGAGAAAACTTACTCTTCTGGGATGCTGATATGCAGGCCCATTTTCTAAAGCGTACGTCTTGATACTCTCTTCCGTCACATTTGAATCTTGCACCGTAACAACGAAAGCAACAGGCTTGAATCCTTTGATATCATCTGACACCGGGACAACGCACGCCTGTTCAATTTCAGCATGCCGCTCCAGCATTTTTTCAACCTCAGAGGGATAAATATTTTCGCCACCACAATTGAACATATCATCAACTCGGCCAACAAAGTAGTGAAACCCATTCTGGTCCCGCTTCATAATGTCACCGGTTTTATACCAACCGTCCTGAGTAAAAGAATCCGCTGTTTTCTGAGGTAATTTATTGTAACCCGGCATTACTGCAGGGTTTTTGCACTGCAACTCTCCATAATCTGCATCTAGATTGTCTCCGTCTACGAGTCGAGAGATATTGGGTAATGGAAAACCAACCGAAACATCTGGTTGTCTAAGACCTTTTGGATGCGGTCCAAAAACAACCGGGCCTGCCTCTGTAGTACCATAGCCGTTGGTAATTTGCGCATTTGGAAGGAAATATCTTATATCCTGTATTAGTTTTTCGCTGACAGGAGCAGAGCCCATCCGCACTATACGAACCGATGATAAATCAGTTTTTTGCAACAGATCTTTTTCGCGGACGACCATAGCCATCATCGCCGCTACAGAAGTCAACCAAGTAACACCATATTCTTCGATTGCATTGATATAATTTTCTGCTTGAAATTGCGGTAATAAAATAATGCTTAGGTGCGCAGCCACAGCCACTTTACAGATTGCTAAACCATTCATGTGATACAGAGGAGCAGCCACCAACATCTTATGATCTTCATCAGGTCTTTGACTAATTCGCATCTCAACAACCCAAAGATGCCCTCGGTGCGTCAATGGAACGCCCTTCGGGCGTCCAGTTGACCCCGATGTATAAAGGAACATTGCTACCTCATCAGGACCCGGTGACAAAGTTTGAAAAAATCCAGGATCTAAAAATTCTTTAAAATTATTCTTGTCTTCGTTATCAAAGATCAACACTTCATGCTCTTCTGATACTTGGCCGACCCTATCCCGATCAGCAAATACTAGTTTGCATTCTCCGTCGGCCAAAATAAAATTAATGGTTTCTCTAGGAAGCTTATAATTTATTGGTATCGCCACCATCCCAGCACGCATTATTCCTAGATAAGTATAAAGAAACTCTGCACTGTTAGCAGCAATAATAGCTATACGATCGCCGCGAACAAAGCCTCTGTTTACTAAGCCGCGTGAAACGGACATTGCCGCGCGGTCTAAGTCATCATGGGTATATCGCCTCGGATTTTTCGGCCTACTAAGATCAACTAATGCCAGTTTAGCAAGGTCAGCTGTTCTGTCGACTAAATCACCTAGATTTTTAAGCGACCCCATTTGTATTTCTCTCTATATTTTTCACAGTTTGTAGAAATAATTGGTTATCCAGCTCTTCATTATCATAAATCCAGATTTCAGTGCTAGAGCATTAGAATACCCCGATTGACTGCCGCACTGGACACTTTACAGCTTCACTAGCATATTGGTAATCGAATAACAAAGTGGCGTCTAACTAAAAAATTTAAAGATTACAGTTGAGAAATAACAATGGGAATTCAAAGAACCCAAGTAGGGATAATCGGTGCGGGGCCCGCTGGGCTAATGCTAGCCCGTTTGTTAATGGAACAGGGAATAAGTTCCATCATTCTAGAGGCAAAGAGCCGCGAGTACGTCGAATCAAGGATAAGAGCAGGCGTTTTAGAGGAAGGAACTGTAGAGCTACTTGGACGAGCCAATGCCGACCATCGCCTAAAGTTGGAAGCGCAGACTCATGCTGGGATTGAATTAAGTATCAATGGAAATCGTACCAGGATAGATCTTGAAAAATTTTCTGGTGGTAAATGTGTTACGGTTTATGGACAAACTGAAATAACCGTCGACTTGATAAACGTACATATCAACGCAGGTGGAGACATCATATTTGATACAGTGGACGTCAAACCATCTGACGTCGCAAGTGATAATCCACTCATCACTTTTCGGAAAAATGATCATGAATATAAAATAAAGTGTGATTTTATTGCCGGCTGCGATGGGTTCCATGGAATATCCAGATCATTGATTCCGAAGGAGTCACTGAAAATTTTTGAACGCACCTACCCATATTATTGGTTGGGCATCCTTGCTGAGTCTGCACCCCCGAGCAGCGAACTTATTTATGCGAGCCATGACCGAGGCTTTGCCCTTTACAGCATGAGACCCCCGACAAGATCTCGCCTGTATTTGCAGTGCCCCCCAGGGACTAAGTTAGAATCCTGGCCCAACGAACGCGTTTGGGAAGAACTTAGAATGCGTTTAGGGCATTCTGACAGCTCTATCCTTAGTGAAGGGGAAGTGATAGAAAAAAGCATCACATCGATGCGAAGTTTCGTGGTCGAACCTATGCAATATGGCAACCTCTTCCTTGCAGGGGATGCAGCACATATTGTGCCTCCCACTGGAGCTAAAGGTCTTAACCTTGCTTTATCCGACGTATATTATTTGTCAAATGCATTATTTGAATTTTATGATACCGGATACCGGCGTCGGCTAAATGAGTATTCCCAAACTGCCCTATCCCGTGTCTGGAAAACCCAAAGATTTAGCTGGTGGATGACATCAATGCTTCATAAAACTTCGAAAACCGGTACTTTCGATGACCGTATAAGACTTACGGAGCTCGAATATCTTCTGTCTTCGGACGCTGCTCTGAAATCGCTTGCCGAAAACTACACGGGTTTACCATTTTAGTTGTGATTCCGAATCAATGCTCCGCATACAATCAAACCCGATTGCGAACTCTTTGGGGGCATGGCTTGCAAGTTTGATTCAATGGGTCAAACTCGGACCTATTTCGGCTACCAGGACTAAAACCATAGATGTGTAGGGACAAACTTGGCTGGGTTCCAACATTGCGCACACTATGAATATCATTTGGCAAAAATGTGCATGCCTCCATCGGGCCAACAATAAGTTCCTCTTTAAGGCTAAGATCAGCGAACTCAGGTTTGCTGCCATCGTCATGGCGTTCCCAGTTTAAATTCATTTCCTCTCCTTCAATACCAACCACAACGCCCCATGTTTGATGGTCATGGGGAGCGACACCACGGCCTGGAAGCCAACAGATTGTCTCTACCATTAAGGCATTACCCGTATCTTCATTTAGGATAGTTATGCCAAATCCCTGCTGCTCATCACAAACTTTATACTTTCCATCGCTCCAGTCCATCTCGGAAACCAGACGCTTTGCTAACGGAACAACTTGCAAGATAATCTTTTCCTCTGTCGTTTCTTCTGATGTTATTGATCTTAAATCCGCAACAAATGTATCCAGAGAATAAGTAACCATTTTTTATCCCTTAAAATTATCTGGCCAACCAGTGCAAGTTAGATTTTATATTTTTCACTTAATATTAATAATTTTCCTTAATTTGGATAAAACAATGATTGGTTGCGAAGAACAAGTGAATTGTTCTTACATACGGTAATATTTAGTCAAATTATCTGGGAACTTTCGTTTCAACTGTCACATTTGAATGATCTTATTGTGGGATCCCAGATCACGATTGATGAAGACTTTTTCCCATTACGGCTACGCAGTAATTCTAATTTCCATTTTGGATACCAGCTATTAGAAGGTAACGCTGTAACTCTCCAACGACTTTCCGGAAGAGAATCTAATGCACCAGGGTTTCTTATATTTGAACGCAATACAAAGCCAGTTACGCCACCAACCTCTGCAGCGAGTTGAAATCTTCTCCAAGCCACCGATGATCGAGTATAAAAATTGGAATTACTCTCTCCTAGTTCAATAACTACGGCCATCAAATCAGGGCATTTAAGCCCTTCTTCCATAACCCAAAGTTGATCAATTTCTGAGATAACATTTACTTGAATTATTCGATGCGGATCCAAACCAAACCAATGTAAACCCGTGGAAGAAAGACGAGCAAACAGGCGCTTTTTTTTACTGGAACACCATAGTATCCTCTTATTCGTGCTGGTTTGAGTTATTATTCTGACTAATAATGCAATCACAAAGCCAGAAGGCGTCACATCTCCCACACCAGAATAAATTCCGCCAACTACTTCATGCACCCTTCCGAGACCTAATCCCCTGTTAGAAAGGCAATTGTCTAATGCTGGGACTCCGACAGGCACAGCAATATTTTCACTATTTAAAAAATTCGCTTCTAGATGACGTATCTGTGAACGCAATTGTTCAATATGCATGTCTTGTTTAAAAATGTTCCTATCCTAACTGATACATTAAAAATTTGTTAGCAGCCCTTTGTTTGTTCTTCTTTTGTTCTATATTAAAATAGAACAAAAATAAATAGCTTAACCAACAGACTTTTCTCAGAATTTTATTCTGTCCAAGACGATTTGAAACCTAGGAAAGGAGTTTCTACTCTCTTTATGTCCTGCAAGACGTCCTGAGGTATAGACGGTCGAACGTCTGATGAGGTACTCGCATAAACCATGTCCACACATCCCCCGTAACGTTCTTCGACAGCTTTATAAAGCTCATCATAGCGACCGACTGCAGCGAATAAATATAATAGGTCATCAGGGACCTCTGCCGATATTCTATCCCAGAGACCATCCTTGGTCATTTTATTGAGTTTCCGACCTAAATCGCCAAATCCATGGTGTTCAAGTACAGGCCAATAACTTGGGGTAGATCCATAAAAAGCAATCCGATAGCGAACCCATTCTATTGCCTTTTCTACCTCTTCGTCAGTCGCGCCCGTGGCTATAAAACCGCCGCCACTTATCTGAAAATTTTCCCTTTTTATAGAAGATAGCCTCAGACCCGCATCTATTCGCTCCATTGCAATGTCTTCTAAATATGCTCTGGTGCAAAAAGGGTGTAAACGCACCCCATCACAAACTTCACCTGCTAGCTTAAGCGTATGAGGTCCAACTGCTGCAATCGTTATAGGCACTGGGTCTAATCCCTCAGTTTCCGGAACGAAGTTTGGGGTCATTAAAGTAAAGGTGTAATGCTGCCCTTCAAAGTCTAACTTTTCTCCCAATTCCCAGTTTCTCCAGATAGCCCGAAGAGCCTTAACATATTCTCTTATCCTAGGTGCCGGTGCAGACCAAGGAACCGAAAAGCGTTTTTCATTATGTGGTTTGATTTGGGGACCCAATCCCAAAATAAATCTACCCATAGACGCCTTTTGCAAATCCCAACAAGTACTAGCAACAATCATTGGTGATCGAGGAAAAGCAATAGCTACAGCAGTACCTAAATTTATATGCTCAGTAGAAATTGCTGCGACAGCCAGCGGCATGAATGGTTCATATCTATTTTCCATAGTAGCAATCATATCAAACCCAGCGTCCTCGGCTTCGTGAGCCGCTTTGGGAACTGCGTTTAGGTTTTCCTGAGGTAATGTGGTCATAACCTGCATAAAGTCGGCTCCAATTTTTTTTACTGTCAGACTAGCCAACCTTATCTTGCAGCTGGTCCAATACTATAATCTCAAGTTATTATACAATAGATCAATCAATAAAAATAAACTTTAGACTAAATTGAAGGTGCCACTAAAATTGCCTTCACCAGATGATACCTACGACCCCGTCACCACCATTGACAAGGCCACTGCAACTGGCAAAAAACAGCAACCATTTTCTATGACATCAGAACCACGATGGTCATCCCATTTTTAACTTTTATATCGATAGAACTTGCATCAATGGGAAATAGTCTATCGACCAGCTGGAAAACGATGAAAACTATATTGTTTAGCTTGGATGGTTACGATTGGTCACATAATTGCTGCACTAACGAAGGCCGATTAACCGCACCCCCGTAGCACAGATTACGAATTCTTTATGATAAAAGGTCCGATATTTTAGAAAAAATATTGCACCAAACATCGCAATCTGGGTTCGACCTTGTGTAAGAGGATGACATCTCCAACCCTAAAAACATAAACACGACGATGAGTATCACCAATACGAAAACAACGGGTACTAACAGACGGGCTAGTTTATTCATCATGACCTGTTACTCGTCCAAATCAGCAAGCATATAAAACTTCAGCTCTTTCAAGCATCTACTAGTAATTTTTCTCGACAACATTTCTCTTAACTTAGGATTTTTACTCTATGAAAAAAAGCTATCTTTTCAAGATTACCAAAATACGTCGCTACTTCCGTTAATTTGCAGCACATTTCCTTTTCTAACGGTTAATAAACAGTCGATAAATCCAAGAAACAGACCTGAAGTTACAACACCAGGGATACTAGACAATTGTTTATCAAATTGCTCTAAGTTTATTTCTGGGTTGAGATCACAGTCATAAATAAAGTTTCCCGAATCTGTTTCAAATGGCTCCCCAGCTGCAGTCCGTCGAAACGAAACTTTATCAAATAACGATTGGAGACTACAACGTGACCACTCATGCCCAAATTTAACTACCTCTACAGGCAGGGGAAATTTTCCCAAACGCTCAACCAATTTTGTTTCATCAACTATGTAAATTCTTTTTTTTGCAGTGTGTGCTACTATTTTCTCCCACAATAATGCTCCGCCACCACCTTTGATCATGGAAAGGTTCCTGGAAACTTCATCGGCACCATCAATAAGAATATCGGGGATAGATTTAGCGCTTGGCTCCAGAACCTCTATTCCAAGGTTAGCGGCTTTTTGGGCACTAGATTTCGAAGTGGGAACTACTCTCAAATCGCTTAATCTGCCAAACTTCTTGCCAAGTTCCAAAATAAAGAGATCAACTGTGGAACCAGTTCCCAACCCCAGCAGCATGTCTGGGTGAACCAATTCGGCAGCAACACTGGCCAGTAATGCTTTCTGCTTATCCTGAACTGCCACCCTCATCAAAAATCACCCTGTCCAGAACGTAGAAGTTAATAAAACAATAATATCAGTTCCAATAAATATTGCATTACAGAAATATTCCACAATTTTCCCTACACTGCTGTTAGCCCACCATCGACAACCAGCTCTGAGCCCGTTATGTGCTTGGCTTCGTCTGATGCAAGAAAAAGCACTGCGTTGGCTATATCGAGGGGTTCTCCAGGGACTCCCATTGGAGTAAGTGCTACTCGATTTTTATAGTTTTTCTCCGGGTCGCCGCCTCCTAAATTCATTGAATCACGTCCGAGCTCCGTATCTATAAAACCAGGATGTACCGAATTACACCTAATCCTGTAACCTTTTCTGGCGCAGTCAATTGCTATTGACTTTGTAAGCTGTCGAACTGCACCCTTGGAGGCGCCATACGCCACAATTGCTGGAGACGCAATAAGGCCAGCTACAGAGGACATGTTCACTATAACTCCTCCCCTTTCTCTCATGGCATTAACGGCAGCCTGACAGCCAAGGAAGACTCCTTCAACATTGACCAACTGAACAGCCCGCCATTCGTCGAGGTCAACATGTTCGATAGATTGGTAATTAGAGGTTGATAATATTCCAGCATTATTAATAAGAATGTCCAATTTTTCATGGTTGTTAAGAACGTAATCACTCAGCTCGTTCCATTCTGTCGGATTACTTACATCGAGCTTGTAGAAAACAGCATTCTCCCCTACTTCCGAAACTAATGAATTACCGCTATCTTCACTTAGATCGGCTACTATTACCCTTGCTCCTTCTTCCAAAAACCTCTTGCAGATGGCTCTTCCGATTCCATTCGCACCTCCGGTAACTATTGCAACCTTATTCTTTAATCTATTCATCATATACCCCTCTGTTCCGTCTCTCTTCCTTATGTCCCCACCTCACGATTAGAGAATTTTTTCTGCCAATATTGTCTTATGAAGAACCTTTATAACTTTTTCTTAAACGTGTCTTAATCGGACCAGTAAACTTCTCTCCGATGCTATCAATAACTTGGAAGATATCTCCACAAAGATAGTTGTCGTTTCGTTCAATAGATCTTCAAATAATTATCTTTTAGCAGGCAACCGCATTTAGCTTCGCTCTTTATCAAAGCTAGAGGTCCTTACTTAAATTAAATTTTCTTCAATTGCCTTAATTTGCAAGGCTAAGTATTTTGAATAAATTCGGCACTGAGCTAGACTTCCGGCAATAAACCACAACCCTTCCTGGGGAGTTTTTTTCCACATATTTGCTAATTCCCCATCTTGCCCAATCCCCCATATTTGCCCAACACGCTCCGCTATGTTTGTTCCTAAAAGACGTTTTACAAGTTCATTCTGAGTGTAATACCCGGTGGCTAGAACTAGCACATCCATTTTCTCGACTGCCCCATTCTTCATTAAAATCCCAGCCTCCACGAACTTTTCTATTTCATCAAATTGTATCAAATCAATCTCACCGCTTATGATTAATTCAGAGCAACCCGCATTTAAATAGTAACCACCACCTCTTCGGCGATATTTCATCTGATGTCCCGTTCCGTCTTCACCTAAATCATATTTAAAACCCCGTCTAACTAAGCCAGTAATTAATGCATCATCAAGTTCAGCCATTTTTTTGACCGCCAGCTGATAACCTTTCACAATCAGAGGGTAGGTCGCGGCGGACGCAATTAAATCGCAATCCTCCAATGGCGGCCCCTCGTCATACAGAGCGTAGTTTAGCTTTGCACTGGGATCGATGCTAACAACAGTAGTAGAACCACGTTGAATTATTGATGTCTTTGCACCATGGCTATGTAAATCCTGAGCAACATCGTGCCCACTGTTGCCGGTACCAAGTACAATCGCCCTCTTACCATCCCAGCTACCTCCTTGGGAAAATCCTTCCGAATGCAAAACCTCGCCTTCAAACTTATCTAGACCCGGCAAATTTGGTATATAAGGAATGCCACTGACCCCGTTTGCCAATATAATATGCCGCGGGTTAATAGTTCTTTCCCTGTTGTTTCCTTGACGTATGGTAGCTGACCATGCCCCTGCCTCTTCATCGTATGATCCATTAATAAATTCAGTGCTCTCCCAAAAATTAATTTGCATAACCTCCGTATAAACTTCAAACCAATTTGCCAGCATGTCCTTTGGAATATATTTCGGCCATGTTGGGGGAAACGGAAAATATGGCATATGATTTACATGGATTTGATTGTGGAGTGCGAGTGAATGGTATCTCTTACGCCAATTGTCACCAATCCTTTCATGTTTATCGATCACTAGGGTATCAATTTCTAATTGCCCCAGCCTAGCTGCTATCGCCAATCCTGCTTGGCCCCCTCCGACCACCAAAACTGTAGGCTCTCTATTAGAAAATTTTCTAACCTCCATTCGTTGGTCTAGCCAATTAGCTCCTCCAAAATTCCTTGAATATGCTTCTCCCGTGGGCCGATCAACCCCAGTTTTCTCTTCAAAACCCTTAAGTTCATAAACTGTGGTTAAAAAAGTCCATGCCTTAGATGGCTCATCCGCCAATAAACGCAATACACCCTCTCCCCTCCCCACCCTCGTTTCGAAATAAAATATTGCTTCAATTACCGAAACTCCAAGCCTAGATAGATTTCTTGGTGGTGTGCGGTTTTCAGCTAATCGAAAAGAATGCGCCTGCACCTTTTTCTGTAGTTGGACCAGTTTTCCACCTATTTGATTATTGCCACGAAACGGTGTAATTCCCCACGTGAATGCAAGGAGATCGCGCCAATGTGCGTCTTGGGAAAAGCAATCTTTTAATTGCGAACTATCAACTGAGGTAAGAGCTCTACCAAAGCCTGCAAACCATTTATTAACAGCACTTAGTGAATTGACCGCCGATTTATTGCTACCATTATACTGTGTTTTATTTAACATTATTGGTTTACACTCCAAACAGAGAAAAACTTAACACAACCAGTGAACCTAAGATCAAGGTTTATTGTTTCAGTTGACCATTAAAGGAACGCGACTTAACGTACTTGTGTTTTTTTACGGAGGCAAAATGGCTGAATCCCATATTTTTGCTGGAGTGGCCGGTTATATTGGTCGTCCCCACGATGCCGGAGCGGTAGGTGTTTTTCGAAAATCTACTACGGAAAACAGCTGGAAACATGTGTTAGAAGATCACGAGGCGTATGTAGTCTATGTGCATCCTACGGATCCTAGCTACGTGTATGCAGGGACCGATGATGGAATTTGGAGAAGCACTGACAAAGGCTTAACCTTCCATCGGGCAAACTTTCCGGAAACTGGAATACAAATATGGAGTTTTATGATCCTCGATAATAACCCAAACATCATGTTCGCTGGAGCTTCCCCAATAGAAATTTTCAAATCCGAAGACAAGGGGGAAAATTGGGTAAGCCTATCGAAACCGCAACTAGTTGAGCGTTGTTCGGGCCCATTCTCCCCTAGAGTGATGAGGTTGGTGCAAAAACCTGGAAACCCAGAAGAAATGTATGCAGCATTGGAAATAGCAGGAGCTATCAAAACTATTGATGGTGGGAAAAGTTGGTCCGACATATCCGACGACTTGGTTAGACTGTCTGCACTACCGCATCTACAGAGCTCAATAGTACAACAAGAGACCCTTGCCGAAGGGATGTTAGACGCCCATGCTATAACAATAAGTCCTAAACAACCAAACGAAGTTATTCTTGCCTTACGGATGGGCTTATTTAAATCTAAAGATGAAGGCAAAACATGGGAAGACATCGATATCAAAAAGTTCTCACCAACAACTTATGGCCGAGACGTAAGGGTATCGCCCCACAACCCTAATACTCTCTATGCTGCGCTATCCGTTGCTGCAGCCAGTCATGAGGGAGGAGTTTATCAAAGTAATGACTGTGGTTTAACCTGGGAAAGGTTTGACGACGTGACCGTAAATGGCACGATAATGTCGATTGGAATTCACCCCTCTGATCCCAAGCAAATATTTATTGGAGCTCGGTATAATGGTGAAATTTTTGGTACTCTTGATGCTGGAAAAAGCTGGAAAGCCATGCCACTACCTAGCCCTGTAAAAGACATCTATTCTATAGCATGTGGATAGGTCTCAATTACGTTAGTTAAAAATTTATATATTATTGAAATATGCGCGAAGGAAACAGTGCACCATGAATGATCCGGTTAACGAAACCTCACCGGAGGTGGTGGAAAAAGTAGTAGATGCGTTCCTGGAAGCTCGCCGCAAAGGAGCAACTAAACTAAGTGCTTATATGATAGCACGGGCGGTTTATCGTCAGTATTGCCCAGATGATCCAATTAATCGCCCTATTATTTTTTCGATGATTGAAGCTGCTGAACGCCGCGCAACAGAAGAACGCCCTCAGAGCGAGAAGGAATAATTAATACACCTAACTACATTTCCTACAGCCCTCCAACTTGTAATCAGAGTTATCATATAATTTAAAATCGTTTAGCCCAAGCCCGTGGAAGGACGTCTCCCCAATGTTTCAGCCTCTTAAAGACATCCGAATTATAGATCTGACTCAAGTTTTAGCCGGCCCCTATGCAACCTATCAGTTAGCATTATTGGGTGCTGACGTGATCAAAGTGGAACCTCCGACGACGGGTGATTGGACACGCGAGGGTACAAGTCCCAAAGGTCTGGAGAATCAAAACATGGGCACCGCCTACTTAACCCAGAATGCAAATAAAAAATCTATTACTTTGGACTTGAAGAACGAAGCGGATATCCAAACACTGCACGATTTAATCAAAACTGCGGATATATTTGTCGAGAATTTTCGACCAGGAACAGCTAAGCGGCTAGGGTTATCATATAAAGATATAAAAAAAATAAACTCCAATATTATATATTGTTCTATTTCTGCCTACGGCCAGGATGGTCCCATTGGGAATCGCCCAGCATACGATCACATTGTTCAGGGAATGTGCGGCATCATGAGGACGACCGGAACTGCAATAACAGAACCAAACAAAGTAGGTGCGCCCTACATCGATTATGCCACAGGCTTAAATGGGGCTTTCGCTATAGTGTCGGCCTTGCTTGAAGTCAAACGTACGGGTAAAGGTATTCAACTGGATGTCGCCATGTTGGACACATCCATTTTACTAATGTCATCTCTTGTTACAAACCATCTTAACAACGGATGGAAGCCGGTAGCTTCTGGCAATGAAGCATGGAGTCAAAGCCCATCCTCAGGCACATTTGAAACAAAAGCTGGAATGCTCTTGATAGCTGCTAATAATGAGCGACAGTTTAAAAATTTGTGTACAGCCCTCGAGCTCCAGGATTTATTAGAAGATGTTAGATTCAAAACCCTTGAAAAAAGAAATAATAATAAAAATGAACTACGGCGGTTGATTGAACAGAGAGTTATCATGGAAACGGCTGACTACTGGGAGAATAAATTAAATTCTCATGCTGTTCCCTCAACTCGTGTTAGAAGTCTAGATGAAGTCCTATCTGAACCCCAAATAAAAAAGCGGAAAATAACCGGCAAACTCAAAGTGCCAGGAGCAACAAAAGAGATTCACATGCCTGCACTTGGATTTAAAGCAAATGGGCAAGCAATCACGCCAAGAAGCCCCCCTCCTAGACTTGGCGAACACAACTCAAATGTTTTAACAAAAAATAGACAGTCAACATTTTCTGATTAGTATTTAATTCTATGTATTAATCTCTATTGGGAGAATGCAATGAAAGAAGATGAGTTTAGAGCGAGCCTTTCAAACGCAGTCCCACCAACCAATGCGTCTCCAGCGCTTTGCGCCTTGTGGTGGCAGCGAAATGGCAATTGGGCCAGGGCTCATAGTATAGCTCAATCCGACAGTGGGGAGGACACCGCGTGGGCCCACGCGCTATTACACAGAGAAGAAGGCGATCTTGCTAACGCCGCATACTGGTATAGGCGAGCTAAACAGGAACTCAGTTCTATTCCGGTAAATGAGGAATGGGATCAGATAGTGTCAAAGATATGCGGTACGCCATAGTCGATTAATCTCGCAGAAAAGTCACGACGTCCTTTGGTGTACCTCAATAACTGTCCCGTCAGGGTCGTAGAAAAATATTTGATGCCAACCAGTTACAGCTCTCTCTCCCCAATCTGAATATGAGACCCCTTTTGCCTCTAGATGTTTTTTAAACGCATCTAAGTCGTCAGTGCGATAAGCTATGTGACCTCGAGCCAAGGGGTTTACAATTAGGCCAGTACTAAATCCGGCCTGGACATCACGCTGCGCCAAATGTGTTTGGATTTTTCCATCGGACACAAAGGCAACATCACCAACAGAATATCCGTTGTTTTTATTTTCTAAAACCGGAAGATCATCTTTAGGACGTCCAAGTCCCAGAACTTCTCTATAAAACTCATCCATTTTTTCAACATTATCGGTCGACAAATTTATGTGATGAAGTGTCAAGTTCATAAACCTACTCTCCCTGTGTCTAATTCTTTATTTATCTTGTTAGTGTATAACTAGTCCTTCGAATTAACTATCGTTATTTTTTAAAACCTGCTTAATTCGCAGGCGGATAATGCGATTTGGCAACTTTCTTTTAATATGATACACTTTTGTCCAATAGTTATTGCGCCGATTTGAAATCCAGATTGCGGGCGCACAACAAGTACTGCTAAAGCGGCGAGACATTTTTCGCCGAACGTAAAGGAAGGTGAAAGATGTCGACGTATTCAAAAGCAATCAAAAAATTAAGCCAGGGCGATATACTCGTACTTGACGGAGGAACTGGAACGGAACTCGAAAAAAGAGGAGTGCCGATGGAACCGGGAGCGTGGTGCGGTGCTGCTGCTTTAGAACATTCCGAAATTCTCGAACAAGTTCATTTTGACTATATCCAAGCAGGTGCTGATATCATCACCGCAAATACCTATAGCTCCTCCAGGCTGATGCTTCGACTGTCTGGATACGATAATAATTTTCTTGAAATAAACAAAAATGCCCTTTCTGCCGCCCATCGGGCTAAATCGCTCAGCACTAATCCCGAAGATATATTGATAGCAGGCTCTTTATCTCACCGGGGAATGCTGACAAAAGCAACTGCCGTTCCTGATACTAACGCCTACCCGTCTATCGAAAAAATGGAAGAAGATTTGACTGAATTAGCGTTTTTTTTAAAAGACGAAGGAAGTGATTTACTCATTCTTGAAATGATGTACGACCCAGATAGAATGGAAGCGGCCTTTTCCGCGGCATCCAAAACTGACCTGCCTATCTGGGCCGGGTTTTCCGCTCGGCGAGGTAAAGAAAATAACCTTTTGAGTTTTCTACCTGGAAGGGATATCCCTTTACAGGATATTTATAAGATTTTAACTCGCTATAAAGTCGATGCAGCGGGCGTCATGCATACGCCTTCTAGCCTTATCTATGATGCTGTACTATTGTTGAAAAACTGCTCCGTTAACCCGATCTTTGCTTATCCCGACTCCGGCTATTTCAGATCACCCAACTGGCAATTTGAAAATACAATTTCAAAATCTACTCTTGTAGCGTTTGCCAGGGAATGGCTAAAAGTAGGTGTACAGATTGTCGGTGGATGTTGTGGTTTATCTCCGGAACATATAAAAGCCCTATCAACTTTAAAGCGAGCTTCTAATAAATAGAGTCACTCTAATCTTACGAGTGCGACCAATCATTTGGGTCATCAGAATTGTTTGGGGATAATCCGATGAAATCACCATCAATGGAACACCCCAAACCGAGAACTGTTCGATTGGCATAATTGAAATAGGCCGTTACCTGATTGATCTCGAGAATTTCCCCGTCCTCAAAGCCAATTGCCCTAAGTTCTTCAATTATCTTCTTACTCAAAACAGATGGCTCGCGCGTCAATATTTTAGCGTACCGCATTGCCAACTTCTGTCCTATATCGAGGGGCGCATTTGAAACGTCTTCCTTCTCAATTGCATCCTTAATTTTGTAAGCTTTTGTGTCGTCGGCCAATAAGCGCTTTAAACCGGAAAAATGATGATCTACACAGTAATCGCAGTTATTAAGAAAACTAACCCAAACTCCCAAAGTCTCAAGAAACCACTTTGGTATGGTGTTCCTGGAATGGTGAAGCACATATTTATAAATCGTCATATGGCCTTCCAATGTATGTGGCCTAAGGGAATGTAACATCATTATATTGTCGACGTTATTCTGAGGTCCTTTAACGCGATCGTAAAGTTTCCTAATAAGCCCCGAAGATTCTTCATAAGAAATAGTCTTGATCCATGACATATCGCTATATCCGTAAATATCATCCAATATAATTTTTTATAATAACCTATGCGCTAAAAGACTTGTTTTGGGAAACTAATAAATTTCAACGTAATTTTAACAGTTCTATAACAAGAAAAGTAAACCTTCATCAAAAAAAATAAGAATAATTTGCACCCACTTTATTCGAAAATACATCTAGTAGTATTCAAAAGAGAAGAAGTAAATATATGAAAAAATTAGCGCCGGTATCGCTGAATATAAGGTGGCAACGATGGCCACTTTTGGCGCCATAGCTATAGCCGGGAATAATGCGTCACCATCGTTACTTATAGCATTACCAATCTGAGCAGATAGGGGAATATATCCCGCTATATACATCGTTGTTATCAGAATCTGAGGTCCACAACCGGGAAGAAAACCGACAACAACAGAAATTAGAGGCGTCATAACTGCCCAACCTCCGAAAATTGACTTGAGATCAAGTCCAAAGAAATAGACTGCAAGCTCAAAAGCTAAGTAAGCCGAAACTACCCAAAGCGTTACAAAATTTGTCTCCCTTATTGTCTTCCGAAAAACTGTACCTGTTTTGGAAAAATTTGCATCTCCTAAACAGCCCAACCTGGGACCTAACTGCATCATCAGGGCCAGTGAACCACCAACAACTCCGATTGTGGTAGCAGGTTTTTCGCAAAAGCTGGTTGCAAACAAAGCGTCCACATCTACTTGGAAGGCAACCAGCGAGGCAAGACATAGCCCCGGAATAAACAGTGCCAGCCAAATACGGTCCACAAAGGAACTGGCATTCTCTCGGCGCGCGGCCCAGCGTTTATTATCCTTTAGTTTAGCCTCATATAAAAACTCCGGCGAATGAATCAAATCAACCAACCAGCCGCTGAGTGAACCAACAACAAAACCAGTAACCATCATCGCCAGGCCGGTGATCGGCATTTGTGAAATCAATAGAAATGCAGCGTCGCCCATAGTTGCTGTTAGTACCGCCACCACTGAACCGAAACTCAATCTCCCCGATACGTACTGGGTCAAAACTATTATGGCTCCACCGCAACCCGGGAGGGCCCCTAAACCAGCCGCCAGCGGAACCTGCCAAAAAGTATGTCGGCTAAGCACCTCACCAGCATCGATCTTAAAAATCTTCTCTATCCCATAGAAAAGTAATAATGTAGCTGCCACGAATGTACTAACCTGAATATAGGCATCCGAAATTGAGCCAAAGACCAGGTCGGCTAGCTCGCCAGTCAATACCCCAACCCCCCAGCCAGCCATCAGAACAGGCACAAAAATAATAAAGATCTGAACCGAAACCGGACGTAAGAGAGCCCCCGCCAACGAAAACTTAATTGAATTTGACGAAACACGTTCAGTAGACATAGGACGAAGTTAGCCTTCACTAACTTATAATGCAACATCTAATTTTGGAAATTTCCCGGCGCTCAAAAAAACATCTAAACGCTGTACTGGGAGTCGCTATATTAGCATAAACAAAGGTTTAAAAACTAATCAACTGGGAGCTAGTCGGAAGGCTGGATATAAAAATAGGATAATAAACATAATAAGAATAAACGTGTGCAAGAGTTTCTCTATATGTACTGGAGCGCCTGGACAAAAGGTGGTTATAACACCGCGTGATACTTGCTAGGATGCTCGACTGGGGGCCTCTGGAAATACAACCGTTTTTCAGATTTCTGACATCGTCTAGCTTACACCACATGTAGCAATCCTAGCTATAATTAATGGCCTTACCACTTCGATAATTCTGGAAATCACTATCCTCCCACGGCAATTGAATATAAAAAAACTGCGTTGCGTAAAGCCATCGGGATGACGTTTATTTCCATGATTTTTTTGGGGGCACCGCCATGAATGAATTTGACGTATGGACAACTAGCAGAGTTATCTTAACCCTAGGAGTAATTCCTTTAATATTGATAGCTGGCTTTATAACACCTTTACAATATAATTATCACCCTATTATTAATGGTTAAAAATATATGGAATAGCGAGCCATTATATATTTTCGTTTTCGGAATCATAAAATTTCTCTACAATACGCGTATTTTGATCCAAATTGGATTTTAAGCATGAGCATTGATAAAGTAATTTCAGATCAATCCGTAGATAGTGGGATTTGGAACCATCATCCCAATGTACCAATTCAAACGGGCGGAATTGTTCGCAATATATCAAATCCACTAGCTTTCATTAAGGCTATAATTTTCTCTTGGTTTGGGCTTTATGTGCGAGGCCCATTCTTAGTGATCATCTGCATTTTGTGGGTAACTTTATTTCCCGCTATGGAAACTATAAAATTAAATAATGACCTGTGGTTTCTAAAAATTTTCACAATCAATATTCTAATGATGATCACTTGGGCTGGCGGCCTTCATTTATTTTTTTATCGATTTTCCTGCCAAGGAAAATATCTGCAATTCAGCATGAACGTGATGCAGAAGGGTCCTAGGTATACCTTTGGTGACCAAGTCTACGACAATATGTTTTGGACACTTGCATTTGGAGTGCCAATCTGGACGATATATGAATGTGGCTTATTGTGGCTACTTGCAATGGATTTCACGCCAAGCAATAGCTGGAGTGATGGCCCAACATGGTTTGTACTATTTTTTATTTTAATTCCGTTTTGGGATAGCAGCCATTTCTACGTTATCCACCGACTATTGCATACGAAGTGGTTTTATAGGCGCTTCCACTCGGTCCACCATCGGAACATCAATGTAGGACCATGGTCCGGTCTATCCATGCATCCAATTGAAAGTGCAATTTACCTTAGCCCTGTAATTGTCCATTTTTTCCTTCCATCCCACCCCCTTCACATCATTTTTCATATCACCTGGTACGCACTCGGTCCGGCAGCGACGCATTGTGGCTTTGAAGCCATTTCCATTAAAGGTATAAAATATCCACGACTTGGCGATTTCTTCCACGTGCTTCATCACAAATTTTTCGAGTGCAATTATGGAAACTCGGAAGTACCGCTGGATAAGATAGGTGGTTCATTTCATGACGGAACGCGGAAAGGGACTAAGGAAATTCGGACCAAAATGAAAAAAGCCGGAGCGGCCCATACTTAAATTTATTACACCATGGATTGAATAACGTTAACTCCAGACTTAAAGTAACCTCCATAGATAATGGACCTGTGTGAAAATGTGTGGAATCGTTGGACTATTTTTAAAAGACAAAACTCTGCAACAAAAACTAGGGCAGCTTCTGTCCCAAATGTTGGTAACGATGAGAGATCGTGGACCCGATAGTGCTGGAATAGCACTGTACGGAAATAGTATTGCAACTGAAACCAAAATAACGATTCGATCTGACGAACACGTCGAGGAGTTCCCCAGCTTATTATCTACTGTGAAAAGAACGATTTCTAAAGACATCCGTTTGCGTCAGAAGGATACCCACGCCGTGCTGTCGATAGGCTCCAAAAAAGTGGATAAGATGTTGACTTGTCTGTCTCGCGACTTTCCTAAAATACGTGTGATGAGTATTGGGAGTTCTATTGAAATATACAAGGAAGTGGGATTACCCGAAACCATTACGCGACGATTTTCAATTGACAAAATGACTGGAACACACGGAGTCGGCCACACCCGAATGGCAACGGAATCCGCTGTTACTACACTAGGTGCTCACCCATTCTCGACAGGACTGGACCAATGTCTAGTCCATAACGGGTCACTGTCGAATCATAATAGTATTCGTAGAAACCTACTCCATGAAGGATTCCGATTTGAAACTGAGAATGACAGTGAAGTGGCTGCAGCATATTTAACAAATCGCATGCAAAAAGGGGCGACTCTCGGAGAGGCGCTGCAGGATAGCCTCAGCCAGTTGGATGGCTTTTTTACATTCGTTGTCGGTACAAAGGAGGGGTTTGGCATCTTGCGGGACCCAATCGCATGTAAACCAGCTGTCATGGCCGAAACGGAACGGTATGTGGCATTTGGATCCGAGTACCGTGCACTAACCGCGTTGCCGGGAATTGACACCGCGCATATCTGGGAACCGGAACCTGCGACAGTTTACTTCTGGGCGACTTGAGATGAATAAACTTGATCTTGATATTCTCGGACTTAGAGCTGTAAATCAAGCTCTTCAAGATAATGGAAAAACTGCCTTAGAATCGAAGTGGAGAATAGATAATCCTAAGGGTGCTCATGCAATTGCTGTAGGTTTAGATGCTCCAATTGACGTAAACATAAATGGCTCAACAGGCTACTATTGCGGTGGAATGAACAAGCAGGCGACCATTCAAGTCTCTGGTTCCGTTGGGCCGGGGGTTGGAGAGAATATGATGTCCGGCTGCATCACAATTGAAGGGGATGCTAGTCAATATGCCGGAGCTACGGGAAATGGAGGTCTACTTGTTATCAAGGGAAATGCCGCCGCCAGATGCGGTATCTCTATGAAGGGAATAGATATAGTGGTATATGGAAATATCGGACATATGTCCGCGTTTATGGCTCAAGCCGGCAACCTAGTCGTTCTTGGAGATGCTGGAGAAGCATTAGGTGATTCTCTTTATGAAGCACGACTATTTATCAGGGGATCTGTCAAAAGCCTGGGAGCCGACTGCATAGAAAAAGAAATGCGCCCACAGCATATTGAAATATTGCGCAACTTACTAAAGAAGGCGAACGCCGATGCTGATCCCGTGGAATTTCGGCGGTACGGATCAGCCCGTCAGCTCTATCATTTTAAAGTAGATAATGTTTCAGCTTATTAGGGTTTACTCAGATAATGTCAGACAAGCCAGGTTCTAATCGTTTCAACAAAAAAATTAAATCCGCTGCATTCACGGATTATGTAAATGCCGAAATAAGACGAGCTGCCGAAACCGGCATCTACGATATAAGAGGTGGTGGAAAAAAACGAAAAGTTCCGCATTTCGATGATTTATTATTTTTAGGAGCATCAATTTCTCGATATCCTTTGGAAGGATATAGGGAAAAGTGCGAAACGAATGTCAAACTAGGAACCCGCTTTGCTAAAACACCAATCGAATTAGATATCCCAATAACGATAGCAGGCATGAGTTTTGGGGCACTCTCGGGACCGGCCAAAGAAGCTCTGGGGCGCGGTGCTACAAATGCGGGCACCTCTACTACGACCGGAGATGGAGGGATGACGGATGAGGAACGTAAACACTCGAAGACACTCGTATATCAATATTTGCCATCACGTTATGGAATGAACCCCGATGACCTTCGCAAAAGTGATGCTATCGAGATTGTGGTTGGTCAAGGCGCTAAACCCGGCGGGGGAGGAATGTTGCTCGGACAAAAGATTAGTGATCGTGTAGCTGAGATGCGACGCTTGCCAGCTGGTATAGATCAACGATCTGCTTGTCGCCATCCAGATTGGACGGGCCCCGATGATCTCGAAATCAAAATTCTTGAGCTCCGCGAAGTAACGAATTGGGAGAAGCCTATTTTTGTAAAAGTGGGCGGCGCTCGTCCATACTTCGATACTACCTTGTCGGTAAAATCTGGTGCAGACGTGATTGTTCTTGATGGAATGCAGGGAGGGACAGCTGCCACGCAGAATGTGTTCATAGAAAATGTTGGCCTGCCAACACTTGCTTGCATACGGCCTGCTGTAAAGGCCCTTCAAGATCTCGGAGTACATAGAAAGGTGCAATTGATTATTTCGGGTGGAATACGGAGTGGTGCAGATGTCGCTAAAGCCTTGGCACTTGGAGCAGACGCTGTTTCAATTGGAACCGCTGCTCTAATAGCAATTGGCGATAATGATCCAAAATGGGAGAAGGAATATCAAGCGTTAGGAACAACAGCGGGCGCCTATGACGACTGGCACGAAGGTCGAGATCCAGCGGGAATAACAACCCAAGACCCTGAACTATCGGCCCGGTTGAATCCTATCGTTGCTGGAAGAAAACTTAGCAACTATCTAAAAGTCATGACGCTCGAAGCACAAGCTATCGCGCGAGCCTGTGGGAAAAATCACCTCCACAATCTTGAACCAGAGGATTTATGCGCTGTTACCATTGAAGCAGCAGCTATGGCTGGAGTGCCGCTGGCCGGAACTGAATGGATACCCGGAGTGAATTCTTGTTAATAGAGCATTTAAACCTTTCGTCGAATTAAGTTTATGGGAGACATCGATCATGCAAAACCTCTCCGAATTTGCAGCTGAAAATAATGTAAAATACTTCATGATTTCTTTTACTGATCTATTCGGGGTTCAACGGGCCAAATTAGTGCCCTCCGCAGCGATATCAGAAATGCAAGAGAACGGCGCTGGATTTGCTGGATTTGCAACCTGGCTAGATATGTCGCCAGCACATCCTGATATGTTAGCAGTTCCCGACCCATCGTCTGTAATTAAAATTCCTTGGAAGCCGGAAGTAGCATGGGTCGCTAGCAACTGTATGATGAATGATCAAGCAGTCGGGCAGGCACCTCGTAATATTTTAACTAACCAAATTAACTTTGCATCAGAAAACGGCATGCGGGTCAAAACGGGCATTGAAGCAGAGTTTTTCCTTCTCAATGTCGATGGAACTGAAGTATCGGATAGCTTCGATACAGCCCAGAAACCCTGCTATGATCAGCAAGCTTTAATGCGGCGCTATGATGTCATAGCTGAGATTTGTGACTATATGCTGCAGCTGGAATGGGGACCGTATCAAAATGACCACGAAGACGCCAATGGTCAGTTTGAAATGAATTGGGAGTTTGACGATGCTTTGAAAACCGCGGATAAACATAGTTTTTTCAAATTTATGGTAAAATCGATTGCCGAAAAACATGGGCTAAGAGCCACCTTTATGCCCAAGCCAATCGAATCCCTCACAGGGAATGGCTGCCATTCACACATTTCTGCTTGGGACCAAACTTCTAAAATCAATATGTTTACCGATAAGACTAAAGAACTTGGTTTGTCTGATAAAGGCTTAAATTTTTTGGGAGGAATTATTAAACATGCTCCGGCACTTGCAGCCATAACAAATCCTACGATCAATAGCTACAAAAGAATTAATGCGCCCGTAACGAACTCCGGCGCGACCTGGGCCCCGAACACTGTTACCTGGACTGGAAATAACCGAACGCATATGGTTCGGGTTCCAGGACCGGGCCGATTTGAATTACGGTTGGCTGATGGGGCGGCTAATCCGTATCTATTGCAAGCTGTAATAATCGCCGCCGGTCTAGATGGAATCAGAGAACGGACTGACCCCGGGAAGCGTTTGGACATAGACATGTATGCCGAAGGACATAAGGTTAAAAATGCTCCCAAGTTGCCACTTAACTTGCTCGATGCCGTTCGGGAGTTTGACAAGAACAAAATATTAAAGAATGCCCTTGGGCAGGAATTTTCCAAAGCATATGTCAAACTTAAAATGGCCGAGTGGGATTCTTATACCTCCCATTTCTCTAAGTGGGAGCACGAAAATACACTCGACGTCTGATGAGAATTAATCATACCCGATGTTTTCGAAGAATCGAGTCTAAAACTTTCAGCATATTGATCGATTGATTCAAACATTGTTCAGCCCGATATTAAATATCTCATGAAATTAACGGCATGCCGCGATCAATAATCGAATCGAGGTCGCAACCGGGACTTAATGTTCCAAAAGCCCCACTGTAGCGGTTGCCCAACCTGGACGTGCAAAAAGCTCTTGCAACGGGCGCTGGAGCAAACCGCGTTAACAATGAAGCCTGCAAAGTCATCGCCATACGCTCTGTAATAATTCGCATACTACCCTCTAGTTGTTCAAAATTTTCTATTTCGGTATGGAGCTCATCAATTGCTTTATCCAAGTTTGGATCCGTCCCTCTCCCTAAATCTAATTCCTTAAATAATACGGAAAGAGTCTCAGGCTGCCTCTTAATAGCCCGAAGAACATCAAGTCCTATAATATTACCCGACCCTTCCCAAATACTATTAAGCGGAGCCTCCCGATAAAGTCGAGGCATGATACTGTCTTCTATAAAACCCAATCCACCCAGACATTCCAGTGCCTCGAAAACCATCGCTGGCGCGCGCTTACAATTCCAATATTTAGCTAAAGCCGTACCAATACGCGCGAAAGCAGCTTCTCCTGGATTGGTTCCAGCATTATCAAAAGCGTGGGCTATTCTTAACCCCAAAGCTAACGCCGCTTCGACCTCAACCAGCAAATCTGCCAAAACATTCTTCATCAACGGCTGCTGAATGAGCCGTTTCTGGAATGCATTACGATGCGAAACATGATATAAAGCCTGCACAGCCGCTTGCCTCATTAAACCGGCCGATGACATAGCGCAGTACAATCTGTTGCCTGTAACCATTTCCATAATCGTTGCAATGCCCCGAGCTTCCTCCCCAACCATAACTCCGTATGTATTTTCGAATTCTATTTCAACTGATGCGTTGGACCGATTGCCGAGTTTGTCCTTAAGTCGCTGTAAAAATAGTTCATTTCGAGAACCATCGGGCTTCCATCTCGGAACAAGAAAACAGGATATTTCTTGTTCCGACGTTTTTGCTAGAACAAGGAAAGCATCGTTCATAGGCATCGAGCAAAAATATTTATGCCCTGTAAGCAAATAATCAGATCCAATTCCAGTCGCCATTCCGAGTGGCACAGCAGATGTAGAGTTAGCCCTAACGTCCGACCCACCCTGCTTTTCTGTCATGAACATGCCGATAAGAGCGCCTGCCTTCTCAGATGCTGGGATGTCTCTGAAATCATATTCCGTTGATAATACGCGAGGCATCCATTCGTTCGCCACAACTTGAGTGGTGCCAATAGCGGGCGGCGCGGCATAATGCATCGCCATAGCGCAATTTACTCCCCCCTCAGGTTGATTAAACATATAAGTTAAAACTGAATGTGCAACGTGCGCTCCCTGCTGCCCCTGACGCCATGCGAAGTTATGAACTTGATTCGATATCGCTAGTTTCATTAAATGATGATAGGCGGAGTTGAATTTTACTTGATTAATTCTCCTACCATATCGGTCGAATGCCTTGAGCTCAGGCGGGTGTCTATTTGCATCGTCTGCTTTCTCGAATGTCTCGGCTGATCCAATGAGTTTCCCTGATCTGGATAAATGGCTACTTGCCCAGCCTGCTCCAAAAAGAATAGTCCATTCCTTTAGCGCTTGATCACCATTCCAAAGGTCTTGGTCTCCCATATATGATGGCATGTTTGTTACTTCATGAGTCGGTAATATCGCCATCGGGCGTCGCGGTCTAATCATTTTGTCCTCAAAGAAATAATTATTTCAATAGCAGACCTATCTTACACTCTTACCGGCATATCATTAAAGCCTCTGAAGCGGGCGAGCCCCATATTTTTAGCGGGCCCAGCCGGTTCGATTTTAGAAAACCGCTCAATCAAACGTCCGATAGCAATCTTTCCTTCCATCCTAGCTAAGGTTGCACCCAAGCACACATGATGTCCCATAGCAAAAGCTACGTGCCTATTCGGTTTACGGGCTACATCAATTGTTTCGGGGTGGTAGAACTCGGCAGGGTCCCTATTTGCTCCAGCGACTGATAGATGGATATATGTACCCGCAGGTAATAATTGCCCGCCCAACTTCACGTCCTCAGTAGTAACACGATTACCTATTTGTAAAGGACTTTGGGTTCTTAGACTTTCTTCGATTGTTGTGGAAATCAAATCTGGATTCTTTTTTAAACGGCTAAACTGATCAGGTGTTTCAAACAACATATGCATAGTGTTAGCTACTAAGCTCGTTGTCGTTTCATGGCCCGCGTTTAAAAGAAAAATGCAGTTCTGAACTAGTTCTGACGTGGATAATTTACGACCATCTACTTCCCCCAAAATCAGTGCCATTAAAATTTCACCTTCCCCTTCTGTATGGGATGCTCTTTGACGCTTTTCGATTATTCCCTCCAGCACCTCACCGAATTCATCAACTGCAGCATTCCCCGCGGCAACGCGGTCTTGCGAAATGACAGGATCAAGTGCCCCTAAAATATCAAGAGAATATTGGCGTAACCGGGAGCGATATTCCTCAGGAATGCCAAGCATGAACGAAATTATTTCAGTCGGTAACGTCATTGCGTAATCTTTAACTAGATCAAATTCAGAATAGTCGCTTAAGCGATCCAACAAGCCATCCACGATTTTGGAAATAAGAGGCTCCATGTCACGAAGCTTTCGAGGCGTAAATCCTGCAGATAGCAGCTTGCGTACGACTGTATGATAAGGGGGATCGTTAAAAATGAGGCTAGTTGTATGGTGCTTATAGAGAGCTCCATCTCCAAATTTTTCTTTGAAGGCTATTTTTTTATCTGAACTCATCGCGGGGTGGCGATATGCTTCCATGACATCAGCATATCGTGTCAAAAATAAGGAGCCATCCTTATTTTTATGCATGGGACTATGTTTCCGAAGAGCTCTGCACATAGGAAATGGGTTTGAAATAAATTCACTGTCTACCGAATTTATATCGAATGAGGCAGCTAACTCAATATCGCTTAAATCTTCTGATGACATTTGCATCCCAATTCTGATGACATTTGCATTCCAACCAAATTTGCCTTCTAGTAAACCTGTTGCCACAATAGGTAGAAATGGCCTTTAATTGGAGTCCTAATAACATCTGATATTACTGGCAAGTCTATCCTATGAACCTATAGTTTCACCAACTCAAATACTATCCTTTTACCAACAGGACCATTAGCCGATGTATGATTTTTATTCCGATACAAAAACCAAACCCTCTGAAGCTATGCGTCGCACTGTACTCGATTGTGATGTAGGAGATGAGCAGAAGGACGAAGACCCCACGACCACGAAGCTTTGCTCTAAAGTGGCAGAACTTCTTGGAAAGGAAAAAGCTCTTTTACTTCCGTCAGGAACAATGTGTAACGAAATAGCCATAAATATTCATACAAACCCGGGAGATGAAATAATTTGCGAACAATCTTGCCACATCATAAATTTTGAGACAGGCGCTCCCGCCTTTATCAGCGGGGTAATGATAAAAGCCCTGGAAGGTAAAAACGGCATATTTGATCACGAACAAGTAGCAAATTCAATTCGAAATCCATCGAGATACGACCCCCGAACCTCCCTTCTCTGCGTCGAACAAACCTCTAATATGTCGGGTGGAACTATCTGGCCTTTAGATAAATTAAATGCAGTATCCTCAGTAGCAAAAAAATCGGGAATAAGAACGCATATGGACGGTGCCCGTCTTTTAAACGCATGCGTAAAAACAGGAATAGATGCTTCAGTCTACGCTGAAAATTTTGACAGTGTATGGTTAGATTTTTCAAAAGGTCTGGGAGCGCCAGTAGGAGCTGTGCTTGCAGGGAGTAGCGAGTTTATCCTGAAAGCCTGGAGGGTAAAACAGCAACTGGGGGGCGCGATGCGACAGTCCGGTATTATAGCTTCCATGTGTATATACGCCTTGGAAAATAACGTGGAACGACTTTCCGAAGATCACAAATTAGCGACATTTTTAGGGAAAGAGATTGGAAAATTAGGTTTGGTACAAAGGGTACTCCCCGTTGAGACAAATATCATAATTTTCGACTTAAGCCCTCAAGCTATCCGCGCACCAATATTGGCCCAAAAGCTGATAGATAATGGAATTAAAATTGGAAGTTTTGGTGATCATCGCATACGTGTCGTGACGCATCTGGACGTGAATTATGAGGCCGGAAAGCGACTCATAGATTGCCTTAGGGATTATTTGTCCTAAAATATAACTCGGCTCATGCGTGCGAAAAATAAAATATTTTGCAAAACAAACACTGTTATATTGTTAAACTCTTTTTAAGTATTATCTGTTCTCCATGAACAAGAAACCGACCATTATCCATTGGTTCAGGAGAGACCTAAGGGTTAGTGACAATCCTGCCCTAAAATTTGCCGCCGAATGGGGAAAAGTAGTTCCTATATTTATATTGGATGATACAAATTCCAAGGAACACGCCATTGGACAAGCGGGCCGCGTATGGTTATTTCATTCGCTGCAACAACTGGACAAACAACTCGGAGGAACTCTGAGATGCTTTAAAGGGAATCCAGAAGATATTCTTATGCTTCTTTTCAACAAAGAAAAAGCAACAGGCATTACCTGGAACCACGCCTATGAACCTTGGCAAATTAAGCGTGACAAACAGATTGAGACTAACCTTACGAAGACAGGTGCAAAAGTTAAGAGTTTTAACGGGAGCCTATTGTGGGAACCATCGAATGTTTTAAAACCAGATGGGTCACCATATCGCGTTTTCACACCATACTACAGAAAGGGTTGCCTTAACGCCCACCCCCCACGCCTGCCAGAACAACTAATATCCATTTCATTCCTCCCCAAAACTGAACTAATAAAAAACTCTGTGGATACTCTGCGGCTTCTGAGTGGGAAAAGGTGGGAAAAAGAAATCGTCGAGAATTGGAGCATAGGAGAAAAGGGTGCAAAAAAACAGCTCGATAACTTCTTACAGCAGGGAATTCTAGATTATAAAGAAGGCCGCAACTTCCCCCTCAAAAACAACGTATCAATGCTATCCCCATTTATACACTGGGGTGAAATTTCAGTTAACGAAGTTTGGTATACCGCAAACGAATTATTGAAAACCCAGCCAACTTTGCAAAATAATATAGATGGGTTTTTATCGCAGTTAGCATGGAGAGAGTTTTCGTATCATTTGCTTTACCACTTTCCTGAACTACCAAGCACTAACTTACAGGCGCGGTTCGACTACTTTCCTTGGGAGGTCAACCATAAAGCTCTCAGGGCCTGGCAAAGAGGAAAAACCGGTGTACCGATGGTAGACGCTGGGATGCGGCAATTACGGAAAACCGGATATATGCACAATAGATTACGCATGATAGTCGGATCATTTCTTGTAAAAAACCTTCGTATTCACTGGCACTTTGGTCAAGCGTGGTTCTGGGAAACTCTTTTCGACGCAGATCTGGCCAATAATAGCGCGGGCTGGCAATGGGTTGCGGGTTGCGGCGTCGATGCAGCACCCTATTTCCGAATTTTCAATCCGGTATTACAAGGATTAAAATTTGATCCAAGTGGCAACTTTATTCGCAAGTTCATTCCTGAACTTCGAAATATGCCAAATAAATATATTTTTCAACCCTGGGAGGCACCTAGGGCGGTGCTCGAAGCAGCCGAGGTCCAACTAGGGCACAACTACCCAAGTCCACTAGTTAATATAAAGGATTCTCGTCAGCAAGCGCTGGCTGCTTTTTCGAGCATAAAATCTGTAAATACGGTAAAAAGTGGCACGATTTTCCCTTAAACTTAAAAATCAAAAGAGTTTTAACAGTACCGATGCTAAGAATCAGTTTTAATTTTAAAAATTGTAGCTCTGTCCACTGAGATTTGGCCAAGTATCACTGAGTTTGTACCCTTCCGGCCAAGGATCATCGGGATCTAATAAATATTGATGTGTTCCAGTCACCCAAGCTCGACCGCTTATTTCAGGAATGATAGCGTGAACCTGTTTAACCGACGTATCCCCCAGAATTCTGCCAAAAAACTGAGAATCTATGATAGAAGACACGGTCAAAGTATCACCTACTTTCATCTCTCCTTTGGCTCTAAGGACTGCCATCCTCGCACAAAGAGCCGTCCCGGTTGGTGATCTGTCTATTTTTCCCGGCTGGATTGCAACAGCCGCCCGGGTACTTAGGAAAGTCTTTTCCCGGCTTATCGGTCCCGCAAACAAACAGAAAGAAAACTTTTTCCAATCAGGGGTTTCGGGATGACAAAAATTCAGACAATCATTCGCCGCATTAGTTATAGCAATCCCCATTTCCGCGAGTTCGCGGGCCTCTTCTGCTATCAAGTTAAGACCCAACCGTTCAGCGTCAACTATTACAAAGCTGTCCCCACCATAAGCCGTATCTATTGTTAAATTTCCTATACCGGGAACGCGTAACGTCTGCTCCAAAACCCCAGCGAAAGAAGGCACATTACGAATATAGATACGCTCTGCTTTACCGTTTTTACAATCAGCTCGGACGTGAACCAGTCCAGCCGGCGCTTCTAATATAAGCTCCGTTGATGGTTCCTTCATTGGAAGGATCCCCGTATCAAGTAACACCGTTGCAACGCAGATTGAATTAGAGCCTGACATTGGAGGTGTAGCTTCAGGTTCCATAATAATCCATCCCATATGGGCCTTCGGGTGTTTGGCGGGAACCAATAAATTTACATGTCTAAACACTCCCCCCCTGGGTTCATTCAGGACAAAATTTCTGAGTGATTGGTCACTTTCTATCCAACTTCGCTGCTCCCACAATGTCTTTCCTGGAGGCGGCGATACACCACCAACAATAACATCACCCACTTCACCCTCTGCGTGACAAGAGACGACATGAATTATTTTGGAGCTACGCATCAATCGGTTACCTTTCAATGGCGTCAGCTATCTTTACGATTTTAATCTAACTGCGCACCCTGTTCGTTAAGATGATACCTGACTTCTTCTCCTGCAATGTCTCTAAGGTTTACTCCCTTATTGAGGGCCAAATCACAAGCAATAGCAACGGCATGACCATATCCGAAACATTGCGCTGTAACACGGGCAGAAGCCAATGCTTCATGTTCTGCACTTAGACAACGCCCTGCAACGATAATATTTTCACCCTCTTTCGGTATTAATGCACCCAAAGGAATTTCGTAATAGTCATCAAGCAACCATTCAACCCGTGGTTTTTCTCCCGAATGCAGCTCTATTGGCCAAGGACAGCGCACAACTCCATCGCTGATTTTTTTTCTACCCATAACATCGCTGTTCTTTAGACAGCTTAAACCCGCGATCGAGCGCGTTTGCCTAATACCCACTTCGACACCAGAATCCACGATATAACTATCCTGACATCCTGGAATACAATCTTTCAAGAAACCAGCGTATTGCCTGATTTGCTTCCTTGAATTGAGCTCCGCCTCGGTATGATCGTTGGGGTCTGTTACATCCAAGTCTCGGCCATCAATTCCCATAATACGGGTAGCATTAACTAATAATTCGTTTTGTCTCGTCGTTGGGAAGATCCATATTTTCTTTCGTGGGAGATAAAATTTTCCCGATTCATCTGCGGATATTATTTCATCAACGACGTGTTGCGGACTTATAGTGTCCTCGCCCCAATATCCTTTAAATTTCTTAACATCTACCCCGCCAACGCGAAAGATCATCGTAGGATTCTGCATTACCCCATCGCGTCCTTTTGTAGAAGGCCATCCAGCCCGGTGAACCACGTCCGCATCTCCACTGGCATCTACGACAATTTTTGACTTTATCATTCCAAACCCAGATTTCGTGTCCACAATTATGCCACAAACATTTGCGTCTTCAGTTAATACGCCAACTACCCGAGTATGGAATAATATGTGTACCCCTGACGCCCGCAAAAACTCGTCTGCCGTCTCACGCCAAACCAGTGGATCGTGAGTGACAGTCCAAGTTTTTCCATATTTCTGTGGCTGAGTAAGTCCTCCATTCTCATTCAATTGGTATCGAAATCTTTCGGCGAAACCAAATACAACCTGCTCTGGAATATTTTTAATCTGATCCGTTGAAAGAAATAAACCACATATTGTCCCCGACATTCCAGCCACCGCTCCGCCACCACAAAACCCGTAACGCTCAACAAGTAATGTATTGTGTCCAAGTTCAGCCAAGTTAGTAGCCGCCGAAACGCCTGCAGCTCCCCCACCAACGACAACAACGTCGAAGTTGCCAACAATAGGAAGTTTTTTGATATCAAAGGGCACTGTAGCTTCAAAATTTTTTGCATTTTTCATTGCTTCACCGTCATCACTGTTAGTACTCCTTAATCAATCGTCCTCGGAAACCGAGAGTATTAGATTCAATACTCGATTTAGTTACCCACCCTATAGACCATGCAGCGCAAGAAGCGATCTCATTCTCGAAATTGCAAGATCCGGATCAACAAGTAGATTAGCTCTATCAGCCAAACGAAATACTTCCGCATAGTGATTTATTTCTCTCGATGATTGAAGTCCACCTACCATAACAAAATGCTTTTGCACTCCATTTAACCATGCCAGAAAGGCGATTCCAGCTTTATAGTATTGCGTCGGGGACTTAAAAATTTCCCGTGATAACGCTACTGTAGGTCTCAAAATATCGTGAAATTTTACACTATCACCTCTAGCCAAGGCTTCTAATGCTTGTGATGCAGCTGGTGCGATGGCCGAAAAAATCCCAAGTAAGGCATCCGAGTACCTTTGTCTGTCACCGTCAATAAGCGTTGCATAGTTGAAATCATCTCCAGTGTATAGACGGATGCTTTGGTTCAACCTATTCCTGAATCGTTCCTCTCTATTTTTTTCTAATAAAGAAATTTTTATGCCATCGATCTTGTCAGCATGACTTTCTATTAGTGCTAAAACAACTTCTTCGGCTTCATCAAGAGATTTACAACCCCAATATCCCTTTAGTTTGGGATCAAACATATCGCCGAGCCAGTGTAATATCACTGGCTCGGCAGCCTGCTCGATTAATTTCCCGTAAACCTTTGTGTATCGATCCGGTTTTTCCCCAATTG
>CAYFGZ010000032.1:0-32084 GCA_964342575.1 uncultured Nisaea sp.
TTAAGATTGTCGTTGGCAACGTAACCTGATAGTTGATCGACGATGAGATTGACCCCCTTTCCATCCGTTGCGTCAAGCAGTTGATCTGGCCAGGAGGGATCCTTAGAATCTATAGCCAGGTCGGCCCCGAAATCTTTTAGCTTACCTCGACGCACACTATTGGTAGAGCTTCCGGCAACTAGCTTTGCCCCCTTGAGCTTAGCAATTTGAAGTCCCATTAGACCAACACCCGAACTAGCGCCTTGTATCAATATAGTTTCGCCTTCATTCAGTTTGCCGTTTGTTACAATGGCATTATGCATAGTGTAGAGGGCTACCGGTAAGGTAGCTGCTTGTTCGAAACTCATATTAGAGTCAGGGATTAACGCGGTTCGACCCCAGTCAGCTACAGCGTATTCGGCCCAGCTTTCGGTCCCGTGACACATCACTCGATCGCCCTCTTTTACACCTTGCGCCTCTGAGCCAACGCCTACTACCTCTCCCGAGAATTCCATACCCACAATAGTGCCAGCTCCTCCCGTAGAACCGTGCGTCATTCCTCCGGCAACCATCAAGTCCGCTCGGTTCAAACCACAGGCGCGCACGCGCACTAAAACTTCGTTGGGTTTGGGTTCAGGCTTTTCAATATCTTGAATTTCCACGCCATTTTGAGTAACGACTGCTGCTTTCATGGTATATCCTTATATAAAACGCTAGCTTGATAGCTTTGATTTGTAGTTAATTCTTACTTGCCCATCAGGGGTTCCGTAACAAATATATCTGAAATTGTGAAGCGGCAAACTTGGAAGACTTAATACTACACCCAAATAACACAGTTCTGAGGAAAAAAATCATGTCCATATCCATTGGTTATCTTTTGCCAACTAGAGAAAGTGTAATGGAAGGGAGACCTGAGGCTGCCCCATTACTTAAATTAGCGGAGAGTGCCGAAAATCTTGGCTATGACTCTATCTGGGTCGGGGATTCTCTACTAGCTCGGCCACGTCACGAACCTATTACCTTATTGGCTGGAGCAGCTGGGCGCACCAATCGAGTACAGTTAGGTACAGCCATATTGATACCAGCATTAAGAAATCCAGTCGTTATGGCTCATCAGATAGCAACGTTGGATCAGGTTTCTGATGGGAGAACAATCATTGGAGTTGGTATTGCAGCTGATGTCCCAAATGTTCGTCAGGAGTTTGCGTCTGCGGGGGTGCCTTGGGAGAAGCGTGTTGGGAGGATGCTGGAGGGGCTGCGTCTGTGCAGAAAGCTTTGGGAAGGGAAGCCTGTAAGCTGGAATGGAAGATGGCAGGTTAAAGAGGGGATATTGGGGCCAGAACCTGTTCAAAATGGAGGGCCTCCGATATGGATTGGTGGTAATGCAGAGGCGAATATCAAAAGAGTAGGCGAAGAATTCGATGGGTGGTTGCCAAATCATCCCGATTCAGGGGCCGTAGCAAGTATTTGGGGGAAGATGAAAACTGTAGCGTCAAGGTCTGGGCGACCTTCTGATGCTATATCTTGTACCGCATACTTGACACTGTCTATTGACGATAATGTGCTAAAAGCGGAATCAAAAGCCGATGAGTTTATGTCGGCATATTATGGTCTCCGCCCTGACATTTTGAAAAAAATGCAGGCTTGTTACGCCGGTACATTTGATGGAGCGATCGAACATCTGCAAGGTTATGTTGATGCAGGGGCAAATCATCTAGTGCTACGTTTCGCCGGTGATCACGATCGCCATTTGGCTATGATGTCGAAAGTTCGTGATTATATTCGGACAAAGTAATTATAGTTTTAATTGCGCCAGAAAGAGAAAAATATCTGCGGATTAGGCAGGACTGTATATGTTTCGTGAGAGGTTTGGGATGGAACAGTTTATCAATACGAGAGAAGATGTTGTCACCGATTCAATTGATGGTTTTTTGCGAGGACGAGGTGACGAGATAGTTCGTCTAGATGGATATCCGCATATTAAAGTAGTTCTTCGCTCAGATTGGAAACGAGATAAGGTCTCAGTTATTTCAGGGGGCGGTTCAGGACATGAACCAGCTCATGCAGGTTTTGTAGGTGCAGGTTTACTGACTGCCGCTATTTGCGGTGAGGTTTTTGCGTCTCCGAGTGTAGAGGCTGTACTTGCAGGGATTCTCGCGGTCACTGGTGATAAGGGCTGCCTTTTAATTGTGAAGAACTATACGGGTGACAGACTAAACTTTGGGTTAGCTGCAGAAAAGGCTAGATCTTTAGGCTTAGAAGTCGAGATGGTTGTAGTTGATGATGACGTAGCTTTACCATCCGACATTCAGGCAAGGGGTATTGCAGGGACATTATTCGTTCACAAGATCGCTGGTGCATTGGCTGAGGCAGGTAACGGTCTGGATATTGTGTCGACAGTGGCTAGATCTGTAGCTGCATCCGTGAGCTCGATAGGGATTTCTCTCGGTACATGTACAATACCTGGAGGCAAAAAGGAGGAAAGAATTGCAAGTGGCATGGCGGAAATAGGACTCGGTATTCACGGCGAACCTGGCGCAAAAACAGTTCCACATTGCGGTGCGTCAGAGGCAATAAAATTAGTTTTAACCGAGTTATCCAAATCGATGGAACCATCCAGCAGCTATGCTATGTTATTAAATAATCTTGGAGGTTGTACACCTATCGAAATGGCTATTATAACGGAAGAGATTGCAAAATCAGATATTGCTCCTATGATCACTCAATTAATAGGCCCCGCCCCCTTAATGACCTCTCTAGATATGCATGGTTTTTCGGTTTCCATTCTACCAATAACTGAAGAAATTCAAGCAGCGTTATTTTCACCCGTTCCTAGTAACTTGTGGCCCTTAGGTAGATCATTGATTGCGTCAAAGTTAATTCCACTGCCAGCAGATTTAAAGTACAAGAAGTGGCATGCTTCCAATGATCCGGCAGTGAGAGAACTGTTAAGGCTTTGTTGTGAAGTATTAGAACGGGAAGAAAATGACCTCAATGATATCGATTTGAAAATAGGAGACGGTGATACCGGATCCACCCTTGTAGCTGCTGTTCGCTCCTTGAGAGACGAACTAGATAATTTGCCTCTAGCGGACACAGCACAGCTATTTTTTGCGATTGCAGAAATATTATCTAAGAGTATGGGAGGGTCCAGTGGGGTTCTGCTGGCTTTGATGTTTTCGGCGGCTGGGAAGGCAAAGAGTACAGGAGTTCATTGGGTTAAAGCCCTTGAACTGGGTCTTGAGCGCGTCATGGAAGTGGGCGGAGCAAAGTTGGGCGACCGAACAATGATAGACGCACTAGCTCCCGCTCTAGCTTACCTGGATCAAAATGGAGACATTGAAGGAGCGGCTCGAGCAGCTAGAGCTGGTGCGGATGAAACCAGCTCAATGTCATTGGCCAAGGTTGGCCGTGCGGCATATGTTCCAACTGAAATTTTAAGAGGTGTTCCAGATCCAGGAGCGGAGGCTGTTGCACGGCTTTTTGAAGGTCTTCATTCATAATGGCTGCCGCTGACACAGAATACGATCTAATAATTATAGGTGGAGGGATTGCGGGTATAACTGCGGCTGTACGTGCTCTTGAATTAGACCTAAAGACAATTATTCTGGAAAAAGGAAAAGAAGAAATTTATCCCTGTAATACCCGACAATCGGGCGGAGTTATTCATATAGGATTTTTAGATCCGTATCGTTCTCAACAAGATTTGGCAGAAATTATAAATTCTAGGAGTGGAGGTGAGCAGGATCAAATTTTGGCTGATTGCCTCGCTTGTAATGGATCAAGATTCTTGGACTGGCTAAAAGGCCACGGTGCTAAGTTTGTTAGCTTTAACGAACAAGAGGGATATCGTTGGTGCGTAGCTCCACCTAGAGCACTGCGTGCCGGAATAGATTGGCTGGGGCGAGGTCCAGATGTTTTGTTGCAAAGGTTGGAAGCAAAAATGAAAAAGATGGGCGGGGCGTTGCATCGTGGAACCCGCGTGAACTCTCTGATTATAGATGAAGGAGTTTGCCGGGGTGTTCTTGCGGAATCGGTTTCAGAGGAACGTGCTTGGTATTCGTCACATGTTCTTATTGCCGACGGCGGGTTTCAATATAATCGAAAGCTCTATGAAGAATTTATAGGTGGAAGTTTTGACAAAGTATTCCAAAGAGGTGCAAAGACAGGAATTGGGGACGGCCTCAATATGGCGCGCCAAATTGGTGCGCAGTTGACAGGATTAGATAAATTTTATGGTCATCTTTTATCGGCTGATGCATTCCATAGTGATAAGGTATGGCCATATCCCGAGATTGACGCTATTGCGACATCTGGCATACTAGTTGATCGGTGTGGCAATCGTGTGGCAGATGAAGGACGAAGCGGGGTTTATTTAACGAATGCCGTAGCAAAGACTAGTTCTGTTGGGCCTTTTTTCTCCATCTGTGATACGGCGATCTGGGAAGGCCCTGGCCGGTCTGCGCGGATCCCAGCAAATCCATTACTGGAAAAGGCGGGAGGAACAATTTTCAAGTCAGACACTATAGAAGAGTTAGCTGAGTTAATAAAAACACCTACTGATACACTAATCAATACCGTTAGTGTTTATAATAACGCTATCGATGATGGCAATTTAATTAATTTGCCTATACCTCGATCTGAGGTGATTAGAGCCTGGAAAATTATAAAACCACCTTTTATTGCCATACCAACATGTCCGGGAATTACCTACACGATGGGGGGTATTAAAACTAATGAAAAGGCTCAAGTTATAAGCGAGTCGGGGAGAATAATTCCCGGCCTTCTAGCCGCCGGTGCAACAACAGGCGGTCTGGAAGGAGGGACGCAGGCGGCATACATAGGGGGGTTAATGAAATCTGGTGTATTTGGGCTAATTGCTGCTGAGCAGACAGCCCAGATGTTGGGAAAGTTGCCGACAGGTAGGATTAAAATTAGCACTAATTTTGGAGCCCCCGTGAACGAATTTGAGAAAAAAAAGGATACCTATTACCGACCACGAGGCTTGGCCGAGTTCCCTGTATTGAGGTTTCTGGTTGAACAAGGAGTTTTGTTGTCTATTTTATGCTCGTCAGTGGCCTTTGTTCTTATTTTATGGATTTTCTTTCCGTTTTTGGGTTTCAAATCAATTGTTCTTGGATCGTTTGTAAGTTTTCTTTTAGTCATTGTCGGTATAGGCTTTACGCAATTAGTGCGACTCATAATTAAACTCTTACTTCCCGAATGAGCTAGGAATACTTAATAAGAGAAGGATGGCAGAAATGACTTACGAGACAATATCTGTAAAGCCAGTAAGTCCAGTCATCGGAGCGGAAATAAATAAAGTAAATCTTGGCGACACTATCGAAAAAAATGTTATCTCGGAAATTCGTACGGCGTTGATGGAACATCAGGTGCTCTTTTTTCGTGATCAAGATTTAACTTTTGAAAGTCAAAAGGCATTTGGGAGGTGTTTTGGCGAACTTCATATTCATCCAACTGCATCCAAGATTGAAGGTCATCCTGAGATACTGACGATACACGCGGATGAGAATTCCAAGGCGGTAGCTGGCATGAAATGGCACTCCGATGTTTCCTGCGATGTAGAACCCCCAATGGGCAGCGTTCTCTATCTGGAGGAGATTCCAGAGGTGGGAGGAGATACCATGTTTGCCTCTATGTATCGGGCTTACGAAACGTTATCGGAACCAATAAAAAAATTGATAGGTAGTTTGAGTGCCCGACACGAGTCTATCGGTGTGCATCGCAACAGATTAAATCACAAAGGAATATTAAGGGATGGAGAAGATGTGTATCCAGAGGCTGTTCATCCGATAGTGAGAACTCATCCAGTCACACAAAGAAAAACGTTGTTTGTGAATGAAAACTTTACCACTCAAATTGAGGAGGTTAGTCGGTCGGAAAGTGATGCCATTTTGAAAATGTTGTATGATCACATAGCAACACCGGAATTTCACTGCAGGTTTAGATGGGAGAAAAATTCGGTTGCCTTTTGGGATAACAGATGTGTTCAGCATCGTTCGGTTTGGGATTATTATCCTCAGCGCCGTCATGGTTACAGGGTAACCATTAGTGGAGACAAACCGTACTGAGTAGGTTTAGTATTATATAGACGAGATATAAGATGTACGTGTAAAGGGGAGCGGGAATTATGGACATCGAAGGGAAGCGGGTAATAGTAACTGCCGGTGGTGGTGGGATAGGGAGTGAGGTTGTAAGGCTATTTTCTGATGCTGGAGCCAAAGTTTTTATCTGCGACATCGACGAGTCCGCTTTGAACAGTATAATTTCTAAATATGATAATGTATCTGGATTGCTGGCAGATGTGAGCAACCCAGAAGAATTTTCTGCTTTCTTTGGGAAAGCGGATGATTATCTGGGGGGATTAGATATAATGGTAAATAATGCGGGAACGGCCGGGCCGACAGCGCTGATAGAAGAAATTTCGCTGGATGATTGGCACAAATGCATAGATACCAATTTAACCAGCGCATTTTTGGGAACGCAGCTGGCTATCCCGAGAATTAAGACGAGCGACAATATGGGTGGTAGCATCGTCAATTTATCCTCCGCAGCGGGAAAGTTTGGCTTTCCTTTGCGAAGTCCTTATTCAGCAGCGAAATGGGCCATCGTTGGACTTACTAGAACTACTGCTCTAGAAGTTGGGAAATACAAAATCCGATGCAATTGCATACAACCCGGTCCAGTTGAGGGTGATCGGATAGATAGAGTAATTAAAGCAAAGGCGAAGGCTGAGGGGGTTTCAGAGAATAGGAAGCGTGACGAGATAATGTCGGGCACTACGCTGCACACATTCATTCCCCAGGAACATATAGCTGGGATGATTTTTTATCTCTGTTCAGAGGCAGGCCGTACTATTACTGGTCAGGCTATTAGTGTTGACGGCGGTCTTGAAAGCGTGCTTTGAGTTTCTGCCTAAAAATTATTCTGTGCTATTTCACTATTATAGCGCCACTTTCTATACAATAGTGTCAACATTGGTTGGAAGGAATTGATTACCTCCTTTCGACTCTATTTTTATGGAATTTATTCCAAGCTCAGCAAGCGGCATTGTGTAGAAGGGCCCGTTAGAAAGCGTGACAAAATCTAGGACATTTATTGCAACAGCAGGATTAGTCATGTTTTTTTACCTTCCCTGAACGCCGCTTTATATGAGTCTCAATCACACCTCGCAGTCATGCCCCCGTCGACAATAATTTCTGTTCCAGTTATAAAACGGGCTTCTTCCGAGGCGAGAAATACCGCGGCATTGGCAGTGTCGCGGCCATCTCCCATAAAACCCAACGGAATGCGGGCTTGTCGCTGTTTCAACAACATGTCAACGTCGCCCCCAGTGCGTTGTCCAGCGAGGCGTGCTTCAACCATTGGCGTGTGTAATTGGCCGGGCAGAATAGAGTTCACCCTGATTCTCTTTGCAGCGTATTCGACTGCTACTACCCTAGACAATTGAATGACACCGGCTTTCGTCGCCGCATAAGCTACTTGCGCTGAACCTGACCACCGAATGCCGGAAGTAGATGCTATATTAATTATTGAGCCCCCACCTAGTCTTTCCATATGGGGGAGGGCATTTTTACAGCCTAGAAAAACCGTTTTTAGATTATAATCAATTTGAGAATCCCAATCTTCCTCAGACAGTTGTACTGGACCTCCTCGCCGTGATCCGCCCACATTGTTAACCAGTATATCGAGCCGACCGAAACTTTCCACACACGTGTCTACCATCTTCAAAACAGCGTTGCTCCGGGTTGCATCACAGATATGAGTTATTAACTGACCTCCAAGGCCCTCACATTTCTCTATCGTTTCTGTCAAAGCTGACTCGTCGATATCGACGGCAAAGACGTGTGCACCTTCCTCTATAAAACGGTAGGCCATTGATCGACCATTCCCCCAGCCGGGTCCTACGCAGCCCGCCCCGGTGATTATTGCGACTTTTCCTTCTAATCTTTGGGTCATTTCTATATACTCCAGTCTATTCGTTTTGTGATATGTGTCATGAACAGTTTATATAGACAAAGGTGGACATGAGTTTTTTACTGATGGTCGATCATTCATAGTGTTCATCCAATCAGCTAGACTACTGTTATCGACCCTCCACAAGAATGTGGGTATCCGTCGCTCTAGATCCAGTGCAGCAAACAAATAAAGTTGAGCCATGTTCAACGGTTTATCTAATACTGGATTGGCCATCAATTTATCAAAAACTGCTGTTAAGCGTGACGCACGCTCAGTTTCGTGGCGAATTACCTCGGGCGATTGCTCATGTAGCGGTCGCTTTATTTCGCGTGCCCATACGGCCAGGCCGTCGAGCATTGCCTTGGCCGTAGCCTCTATTCGTCTATACTCCCAGTTCATTCTATCTTTTCTTGGGTCAAATAATTCGGGACTTTCTAATGTGTCCAAATAATCTACTATGGTTGGTGTATCCTCTATTCCCGTCCCGTCTTCAAGAAGTAAAAAAGGAATGCGGCCGGAGGGGTTTACCGATAGTAGGGGATCGTTGGGTACGCGTGTCTTAGTCCAGATAAATTTTACACGATCCTGTAAATGTTTTTCAAAAACAATAATTCTGGTTATCCTGGCATAGGGAGATGTGGTAGTGCCATAAAGTTTCATTTTATCCTCGAGGTTTCGTTCGCCAATGCCAAAAAAGGATTAACACTTTACAAGTGTCTTTGGATAGCGGCTATTTGGGCGTTGATTCCCGTTTGATGCAATTGTGTTCTTGTTAAAAAGGAATAATGGATGACTTATGAAAAGGTAGCAGTAACTGGTGGGCTAGGACTGTTGGGTAGCCATGTGATGCGGAGGCTATCTAAATCGATAGCCGCAACTAGTATCGATATAAAAGAACCACAAATTAGTGATGAACCAATTTATAAACATGTTAAGGCTTCTATAACCAATTTTGAGGAAATAAAAGCAGCGTTAAAAGGCCATGATGCGGTAATTCATCTTGCTGCTATACCAAATCCGCGAGAAACAGATATGGAGACGACTTTCAACGTAAATGTGCAAGGAGCTTGGACGGTACTGCAGGCTGCGGAGGAGGTTGGTATACGACGGGTAGTAGTGGCTTCCAGTGATTCAGTGTTTGGCTTTTCTTATAATCCGCCAGACTGGCCTCCACAGTTTCTTCCCGTTGATGAAAGTCACCCAACACGACCAACGGAGGTCTATTCACTATCGAAAAAGGTGACGGAGGCAATTGCAGAAAGTTATGCCGCTAGAGGAAAAATGGAGATTATAGTTATACGGCCTTGCCACATAATTTTTCCAAGAGGGTATTCAGAAATAACGACACGAGGTAGGGATATTCAAAATTATCATTTTTGGGCGTGGATAGATCCGGAAGATGTTGCTCAAGCCTTTGAATTAGCCGCGCTTAGTCCAGAGTACAAAGGTTATCAAATATATACTGTTGCCGCCGAAGAGGGATTAAATGAACAACCAACTCTTGAGTTGGCCAAACAAAGGTGGGGCAAACTTCCAGTTATCCGCCAGCCAGAAGTATACCAGAAAAATCTTACTGCTTCTGTACTAGATACCGCTAAAATTCGGGAACATCTAGGGTTCGAGGCTTCAGTGAATCTTAAGCTACTTAAGCAAAAGGTCGAGCAGTTGAACAGTTAGATTAGCTTCTATTACAGATAAATTAACTTGACTTAATTGGCTGTCGAACTCATATTCCCGCTGCCATTTAACCGTTTTCGGGGATGAATATATGCCGACGATCAATCAATTGGTGCGAAAACCAAGGAAGACGAAGCGGGAACGCTCAAAGAGACCCGCCTTGGATGGAAATCCACAAAAAAGAGGGGTTTGCACTCGCGTTTATACAACGACTCCAAGAAAGCCTAATTCGGCCTTGAGGAAGGTTGCACGTGTTCGTTTGACGAATGGTTTTGAAGTGGGTGCGTACATCCCTGGTGAGGGCCATAATCTACAGGAACACTCTGTGGTTCTTATGCGAGGCGGTGGGCCGAATGATTTACCTGGAATTCGCTATTCTATAATCAGGGGTACTCTGGACACCCAGGGTGTGAGAGATAGAAACCAAAGCCGTTCTAAATATGGTGGTAAAAAACCCAAATAATTTTTTATTCTAGAAGTAAGAATGTAAGATAATTATTCCCGTGGTGGAATGTAGGTCTTATTGAACAACTGGTTTTTTTGTATCGTTGGTAATGTGTATTTATCGGCTTGGGATATTTTTGTTAAAGCTTTTCGGGGGTTAGATTCGGTGAGCTACGATTTATTTTCAAAATAGCCTAGCCCTGTGAATACTAATTTATGGTATCCTTTGGCTTGGCGATGTGTCCCTTCCTCTATATTTTAGCAGAGACGTGGAATAAATCTGATTAAAATAGGTTTATAAACCATTCGAACTATAAAGTGTTAGAAGAGCTTGAGATTAGTTTTACTCTGCGGTCAACTAACTTGAGCTCGTGGAATAAGCTATTAGTTTCGGCTGAAACTGGCGGAGTTAAATAATGGCTAAAACAATTGGATATTTAGGCTTGGGCAATATGGGGCATCCAATGGCGATGCGCTTGGTGGATGCGGGTCACAAACTAATAGTGTTCGATATTGACAATAACGCCCTTCAAGAATTTATGGAGAAACAGATACCTGTCGCTCAAAATATTGCTGATTTAGGTGATAGATCGGATATTGTAATCTGTTCATTGCCTTCAAATAGCGTAATCCAAGAGGCAGTAACCGGGGTAGGAGGGCTCATCGAGGGCAGTAAAATTAAAACTTACGTGAATGCATGTACGACAGGTTCCACCTTCGCTATAGAAATGAGTAAAGCGCTTGAAAAGAAGGGGATTGCAACTTTAGAGGCGCCTATCAGTGGCGGGCCGCCGGGTGCACGAGCTGGCACTCTGTCAGTAATGATTTCGGGTCCTGAAGAGACGTATAAAGAAGTGGAACCGTTTCTGAAGAGTTATGGGAAAAAATTAGTTTACTGTGGTGACAAACCTGGGTTAGCACAGGTACTAAAACTCGCTAACAATATTTTGTTTGCGACATCGATTATCGCCACAAATGAGGCTATGGTCATGGGAGTTAAAGCTGGGCTGGACCCAGCTATAATGTTGGAAGCAATACAGGCGGGTACAGGCCGAAATATAGCAACAGAATTGCTTATACCTGAAAGTATACTTAGCCGAACCTTCGATTTTGGTGCTACGATAGATATTTTGATGAAAGATATAAATTTAGCATTGGAAGAGGGTGAAACGCAGGGAGTACCGCAGCTCGTATCGCAGCAAGTTCGACAAATTATTATGCTAGCCATGCACAAGGGATGGAAAAATCGAGACGTCAGTGAGTTAGCTAAACTCGTCGAAGAATGGGCAGGCGTAGAAATTATTTCAGAAAGGTTATGAGATGGCGACACTTACTGCTGCAGAGATTAAAAACTATAGAGAAAAAGGATTTGTAATTCCCGACTTCAAGATTTCGGAACAGAAGTTAAAGAAACTAAGGAGTGCCCTAGAACAAACACTCACTGATAACCCAAAAGTGAGGCCAGAACAGCTGGCATCTATCCACACACCAAAGGCAGGCCCCGATGATACAGTCGGACATTCTGCTTTTCTGGAGGTTGCACTTGATGAGGAACTTGTAGAACTGGTCAGTTGTATCCTAGGTGATGATGTCATTATGTGGGGAGCGCAATTATTCTGTAAGCCAGGATCAGATGGGATGGAAGTCCCGATGCACCAGGATGGCCAATACTGGCCTATCCGTCCTTTGGCGACGTGCACCATTTGGCTAGCGATAGATGATTCGGACCGCGACAATGGATGCCTTCAGGTGTTGCCGGGGTCACATAGAACTGGAATCCACTATAATCACAAAACTGAAGCCCGTGATAACTTGGTTCTGAATCAGGCAATAGATGATCCAAGACTGAAAGACATGGTAACCGAATATGTGGAATTGGAGGCGGGCCAGCTTTCGTTGCATGATGTATTTCTAGTGCATGGGTCGAGTCCTAATACATCGGGAAAAAGGAGAGCCGGTTTTACGGTTAGGTATATGCCGTCATCATCTGTTTTGCGGCGAGAAATGAAAATACCATTCGCTGGTTACCCAGTTGATTGGGCTGAAAAACCTTTGTGGCTGGCCAAGGGACGGGACTTATCAGGCGAGAATGATTTTGAGAGAGGGCACAACTAGCAACAGGTTTTTAATCATAAAAATTGCATATGGTTTGCTGTAGCTTCTGCAGAAGAAATTTTGAATAATTGATTATTTGACCCATTATTTAAATTTTTGATTAACGAGGTAAATGTAAATGGAACATACAGCGTTACTTTTCAACCCACTCAAAATTCGCGGGGTTACCTTGCCAAACCGAATAGTCCTCTCACCTTTATGCATGTACTCTGCCAATAGCGGAGTGGCATCTGAGTGGCAGTTCGCACATTTGAGCACGTTTGCCCGGGGAGGCGTTGGTCTTGTGTTCGCTGAGGCCACAGCTGTTGAAGCACGGGGACGCATCACACCACTATGTCTAGGAATTTGGACTGATGCTCAGGCCGAAGCACTGAAGCCCGTCACTAGTTTTATAACGTCAATGGGATCGGTTCCTGGTATCCAAATTGCACACGCTGGTCGAAAAGCATCAGCGAGCCCACCTTGGGATGGGGGCAAACCAATTCCAATAGGTGACACCACGTGGGGAGATCCTGGTTGGCAAGTCGTTGGTGCCTCTTCCGTGCCACTGGCAGAGGGATGGCAAACACCCCATGCCCTCAGCGAGTCAGAGATTAAGGGGATCGTTGATGCATTTGCAAATAGCGCACGGCGCGCGCGGGAAGCCGGTTTCAGAGTTCTTGAGATACACGGTGCACATGGATATTTGATCCATAGTTTTTTATCGCCTCTCAGCAATCAGCGGAATGATTCATATGGAGGCGACCTTCATGGTCGAATGCGATTTGCTATAGAAGTAGCAGAGGCGGTCAGGGCAAGCTGGCCATCGGAACTTCCTTTGTTTTTCCGCATATCAGCTGTGGATAATAATGGATGGGAGCTCGAACATTCTGTTCTTTTGTCACGGGAACTTAAATTACGTGGAGTGGATGTTGTTGATTGCTCGGCGGGTGGCATTGCCGGGGCCCCAGCTTTTAGGGCAAAAAACGATGGAACGCCAATAAAATCATCAAGTAATCGTCCGCTGGGATTTCAAGTTCCCTATGCTGCTAGAATTCGAAAAGAAGCGAATATGAAAACTATGGCTGTTGGACGCATTGTTCATGGACAACAGGCCGAATCTATCCTTAGTAATGGAAATGCGGATCTAATCGGTATTGGCCGGGAGCTAATGTATAATCCCTTCTGGGGACTGCATGCGGCCGAAAAATTACAAAATGAGGATACTTTGGCAGGTTGGCCAGATCAATACCGTTGGGCGATTACACGTCGTGCAGATCTGGAACGGAATGACGTTAAATAAATTATAAAAATTCATAAAAGATAATCAGTCCGTAGCTGTGATTTAAAAACTAGATTGAGAGACTTATGAACGATCCTTTACAAAGTAATATGCTGCAAGAGATGTCTTTAATTAGACGGTATGGAAAAACTAATTTTCCTGAGATGGGCCCGTGGAACAATGTATTGGATTCGCTACTTTCCCATCGTTCCGTTCGATCCTACAAGATAGAACAACTCCCGCCGAGAACTCTTGAGACTTTGATTGCTGCGGCTCAGTCGGCGGCTACAAGTTCGAATCTCCAATTGTGGTCTGTCGTAGCGGTAGAAAGTAAAATAAAAAAACAGGAGCTTGCAAAAATTGCTGGAAATCAAAAACATATAGAACAATGTCCATTATTTTTGGTGTGGTTGGCTGATTTATCTAGAAACGATAGGTTGGGAGCCGAGGAGGGCACGGAAATGGTAGTGACCCCTTATGTAGAGACATTTCTGGTGGCTGCTATAGACGCCGCCTTAGCGGCTCAAAATGCGGTCGTAGCGGCTGAATCACTTGGAGTATCAACGGTCTACATAGGAGCAATGAGAAATAATCCTGCGCGTGTAGGTGAACTTTTGAACTTACCCTCCAAGGTGTTCCCTGTTTTTGGACTTTGTCTTGGTTATGCCGGTCAAGACGGAGTTGGTGAAGTCAAGCCCCGATTGCCGCAGCCGGTGGTGGTATTCAATGAAGTTTACGGAAATGATGAGGAAACGCGGTTGCGTGCTCGTTATGATGCGGAAATGTCAGAGTTTTCTTCCAGACACGAAATGGGCGCGGATACATGGACTAGAAAGGTTATTGGCAGGATGGGAGATATTAAGGGTATGAACGGTAGGGAGACATTACTAAACGTGTTGCGTTCGATGGGTTTTCCACTGCGCTAGCAGGAAATTTTCATGTTGGTTTATTGGGAGATTAGTGTTCATGGTATCTTCAGTTATCGGCGAGTCGGTGAGGCGGAGAGAAGATGACAGGTTTCTGACTGGTCGAGGAGTTTATCTTGACGACTTAACATTTGATAAGTTGTGTCACGGGGTTTTTTTGCGTTCACCCCATCCTCATGCTAAAATTAATCAAATTGATTTTTCATTGGCGTCTGCCAGACCGGATGTTTTAGCGGTTTTAACGTCGGCGAAAATAGATGAAGCCGGTTTGAAACCTTTGGATCCCTTCATAACCAACAATCCAGATAACGGGAAACCGTTTTCATTTATTCCTCAGCCAATACTCGCCACAGGCGTTGTAAGATTTGTGGGTGAGCCGGTTGTATTTTTAGTAGCTGAGACGATTGAGGGAGCATTGGATGCATTAGAAACCATTAATGTAGAATACTCCGTTCTTCCTTGTATTACTTCGGCAGAAGAATCGTTGGCAACTGATACTGTAAAAATAGCGGAGCAAATGGACAACAACATCTGCCTCGAGTGGAAGAAAGGAGACACGGAAACAATACAAACTGTATTCGAAGATGCTAGTCATGTGGTTGATATATCATTGCATAATCATCGTATTGTCACCAATCCAATAGAACCGCGGGGGGCAATAGCACTCTGGGATGGCAATGAATGTACTATTCATGCTTCAAGTCAAAATATTCATGTGATCCGAGATACAGTTGCGAAAATGCTTAATGTTGAGACGACGGCCGTTCGGTTTATCGCACCGGACGTGGGTGGCGGTTTTGGATCCAAGAACTTTTCTTATCCAGAGTACGCGGCTGTAGCGTGGGCATCGAAACTGGTGGGCAGACCGGTTAAATGGATAGCGACTAGGAGTGAGGTGTTTTTAGGCGACCATCAAGGTCGCGATCATTCCTCGGAATCGCGGTTAGCTCTAGACGATGCCGGGAAGTTTTTGGGACTACAAATAAAAAGCATAGCTAATTTGGGAGCCTATATGGTTGGTTCATCGGGTGGTGTTCAAGTTGTGCAATATGCAAATCTGCCTGGTACAGTATATAAAGTTCCAAAAATTTGTTTGGAAATTTATGGAGTTTTAACGAATACAACACCGATTGGAGTTTTCAGAGGTCCCGGTTATGCCGAGACAACATTTATAATGGAGCGCCTAATAGATGTAGCTGCCCAAAAATGTGGATTTGATCGTTTTGAACTTCGAAGACAGAATATGATAGGATCTGATGAGATGCCATTTACTGATGTCTTAAAAGGGGAGGTTGATAGTGGTGATTTTCCAGTAATATTAGACAAAGTGCTGGAAAAATCCGATTTTGGGGGCTTTCAAACAAGAAAACAAGAAAGTAAAGGAAAGGGCCTACTCAGGGGGTTTGGGTTAGCTAGTTATATTAAAGGCACGGGGGGAGCGCCAGATGAAAATGTTGATATTCATTTTTTGCCAGATGATACTATTTATTTGATAACAGGAACCCAAACTATTGGTCAGGGTCATGAAACAACATTTCCTCAAATTTTGGCAAATGAACTTGGAATAGAAGATAGTCGTATTTTTCTGAAGCAAGGCGATACTAGACAAATTGCAAATGGTGGCGGTCACGGAAGTTCCCGTTCTACCTACATTGGTGGGACTGCTATATACAAAGCCGCCCGAGAAATAATCAGTAAGGCAATTAATTTATCTGCTGATATATTGGAGACAGCAGCAACAGATATTTTTTTTGAAGATGGTCGATTTACGGTAGTGGGGACAGATAGATCTATAGGATTATTGGAAGTTGCTAAACTTGCTCGTGAACGTGACGCGACGTTGGATACATTTCATAGATGGACACGCGAAGCGATGACATTCCCCAACGGCACCCATGTGGCAGAAGTGGAAGTAGATTCGCAAACTGGTCAGGTAACCCTGGCCAGGTATGTTGTGGTTGACGATTATGGTATACTAATTAATCCAGCTATAGTCAGAGGGCAACTACATGGAGCTATTGCACAGGGAGTAGGTCAAGCCCTTTTAGAACATGCAGTTTACGACAAGAAATCGGGTCAGCTAATGTCTGCCAGCTTTATGGATTACGCTTTACCAAAAGCCGATAATTTCCCAGAATTCGATATTGAGTTTCATGGAATTCCCTGCACTACTAACCCTTTAGGAGTAAAAGGGTGCGGAGAAGGCGGCACAGTAGCGGCTTTTCCTGCCGTCATCAACGCTATTTGTGACGCACTGTCTCCATTTGACGTCAGTCATTTCAATGGACCAGCTTGCGCTTCGACGGTATGGAAGTTAATGCAAAAAGACTGATAGATAGCGGTGTCAAGAATACTATTATTATAAAAGTTCAGGCTCTTTTTTTAGCTGGCCACTCTCAGTCTGATTATGAATGAAATTATTGATGGTATTCAGTGCCCTCAGTGACGCTGCACTTGAAGGGTCCTTTCCTACGAAAGCGTGTGGTTGATTTTTGAATTTTTCAAGGATTACGCTGCCATTTATTGTTTTGTATGCGTGAAAGAACCGTTCGGCTACATCTGCCGGAAGATTATCATCTGCCGTTCCCTGTAACAGGAGTATTGGGGGTTTCTTATGCTGTAGATTATTTTCTATAGTGAGTTGCGGGTTGCCTGATCTCATAGCAGCTTCAGAGGGCCAAAATGCATGATGGGCGTCAACCAGGCGCTGATTGCACTGTTTTATGGCCATTTTGTAACGAGCTAAAGGATCCAGTACGGACCAACACGATATAGCGAATGCGACGCTGCCGTCCATGGCCTTGAGAGTGTCAGTAGTGTCAACGTATTGCGGGTCATTGGGAAGTAGGGCATTTAATATTGCTTGATGCCCGCCACTTGATGTCCCTAATATTCCGACCGAGGTTGCTTCAATGTTTAGTTTGTTAGCCCTACTTTTTAGCCACCGTATAGCGTGATTGGTATCTGTGATCGAGTCCGGAAACATATTGTTGGGCGGCATTCTAAAGTCAATTGCCATCACCACTACACCGGTTTCGGCAACAGCCTCATGAATAGGAGCATTTGTCGTTCTATCATTGCTAGTCCATGCTCCTCCATGGACTTCTACAATGGCTGGAAAAGGCCCCGGTCCAATGGGTTGGTAAAGCCGAGCTTTCAGGCTAGTGCCTTTTATCTTTCTATAGACAATATCTTTTGACGTAATTTCATATCTATTGTTCATAAAAATCGATCAAGAAAGATTAAAATTAAAATACGGGAGTAAATAGCTTTCATATTAACTCATCATATCAGCGGCTTTTTCTCCAATCATTATGCTTGGGGCATTTGTATTACCGGAGACTTGCGTTGGCATGATTGACGCGTCGGCGATCCGAAGACTTTCGATACCGTGAACTTTTAATTCATGATTGACCACAGCTTCCCCATCGTTACCCATCTTGCACGTTCCAACGGGGTGATACGTCGTTTCTCCAACTTCTCTTGTCCAATTTAATAATGCATCGTCGGACTGATGATCTTTTCCCGGCGCTGTCTCGGTGATTTGTAGTTGTGCCATAGCTGGTGCCGTCATAATAGCACGCGCTATACGAATAGCTTTTAAAGTTATTTCAATGTCAATGTCGACTGATAGAAAGTTAAAGAAGATACTTGGTGGGCGATGCGGATCTGAACTATTAATATGAATATGACCAGTACTTTCTGGTCGCATGGCATGAGCGTAGCAAGTGACACCTGACGCTGTTGATAAGCTGTAATCGGGTTCGTATAGAAGCGGAACCCAACCTAGCAATGCGTCCGGTGCCTCAAGTCCTTCTCTGGTTTTAACGAAGGCGCGCATCGGTGCGATTGGATTGGCAAACAAACCCTTCTTTTGAAACACGTATCGTATGGCTTGCCAAACAAGTCCCATTCCCCTCGCTCGGTCATTGTAGGTTATGCCCGGCCGTCCAACGTGCCATCGAGTTCTTGGAGCAAAATGATCTCGAAGATTTTCTCCCACTCCCCTCAACTCGTGCACAACCTCTACGCCCGCTTTGGTCAATATTTCCGGGTTTCCGATACCCGAGAGTTCTAGAATTTTCGGCGAATTAATAGTGCCGGCACTCAATACCACTTCCCTGGCAGAATGAGCCGGCTTTTCCACTCCGTTTATAGAATAGCGAACTCCGTAGCATTTCTTGGTATCAATAATTAGGGAAGTTACGTGCGCTTCGCTCACAACTTTTAGATTTTTTCTTGACCGAATTGGGTCAAGATAGCAGTGAGAAGCGCTCATACGGCGACCATTAGCAATAGTGGCCTGACTCATCGCAATGCCTTCTTGTAGTTCTCCATTATAATCTGTATTTCTTGGGACACCTACTTGCTCGGCTGCGTCCATTATTGTTTTGTAAAGCAATCCTGTCTCGTCGGGGTCGGTGACCTTTAATGGCCCAGTACGGCCCCTGTAATAATCCTCACCGCCCTCATAACTTTCCAGGCGTTTGAAAAACGGTAGTACATCTTGGTAACTCCATCCTGGGTTACCTAATTGCGACCAGGTATTGTAATCTCGAGATTGACCACGAACAAAGACCAAACCGTTTATCGAGCTAGATCCCCCTAACATTTTTCCTCTGGGAACTGCTAGACGCCGGCCATTAGTATTAGGTTCGGCTTCAGAAGAGTAACACCAATTGACCTTAGGGTTATTAATTAATTTGGCATAGCCGATTGGAATGCGAGACCATGCATTAGTTGCTGGCCCCGCTTCTAAAAGAAGAACTTTATTGTTAGGTTTAGACGACAGTCGGTTTGCTATGACAGATCCTGCCGAACCAGCCCCTACTACTATATAGTCATAAGTTTCTATGTCCATTAGGTGGCCCTTTAAAACCATGCCTTGCGCATCCTTATTATTGTATGGTGGACGACGTCAAGTCATCGCTTAGTGTATTATATCTATGCTGCGGGTTGTATAGAGCAATGGTATTTCACGGAGTGCAAATAACTCCATGCAGTTATTGGTGTTTAAGAAGTAGAAAAGTTATTCTGCAAACGGTTTATCTCGCACCAGAACTTCGCTCATACCATCGGGAGTTTCAACACTAAGAACGGTTCCTGGATCCCAATGATCCCTGTGTATCATACCTATAGCCACATTAGTTTCGAAGTCTGGAGACCAAGCCGCCGAAGTGATGCGACCAACAAAAATGTTTCCTGAGTACACCTCCCAAGCTGTTCTGCAAGGTTCGAGGGGCCTCCCCACAATTTCGAGAGAACGTATTTGCCTCCAGGGGCCTAGTTCAATTTCTTGCAGCAAAGCATCCCGCCCAACGCACCTAAGGGCGTTTTTTGTATCGCAGAACCTCGATAAACCGCATTCGTGAGGCGTATTATCGACCGTCATATCATTTCCATAAGACAATAACCCAGCTTCAACTCGTTCTATAAGGTTGGGACAACCCGCTTTAACATCAAGATCGTGTCCTGCTTCAAATAAAGTATCCCAAATAGTTTCTCCCATTGAAAAGTCTTCTACGTAAATCTCAAACCCAGTTTGCTTCGAGTAACCGGATCTTGATATCAATAAGTTGAGAGAATTGAAATTAAATCGCTTAAACCTAAAAAAACCAAGTTCTCTAATTTTATCCCCAATAATTCGTGCCATTAATTCGTCCGCCTTGGGGCCCTGAATAGCCAATGGAAACACGTCAGGTTCCCGAATACGCGTCTTTAGATTAAGACCATATGACAATCCTTTAATCCAAAAAATTAAATCAGAGTCAGCGATTGAAAACCAGTAACGGTTATCTTCTAATTTTAGCAACACCGGATCATTAAGCATTCCACCATTTTCATCTACCATTGGTACATATAAACATTTCCCAATTTCTATATTTGAAAGATCACGGGGCGTGAGCATTTGAACCAGCCAGCTGGCGTCTGGCCCCGTAATCTCTATTTGGCGTTCACAGGCAACGTCCCACACTTGCACAGCTTGCTTTAGATGGTGATAGTCTGCTTCTAGTGACTCAAAAACGGTGGGTAATAGCATGTGATTATACACCGTGTAACTTGACACGCCCGAGGCTTCAACTCTTTTGGTAAATGGGGTGCCCCTTAGACGCGGAGAAAACCCCAATGGGGTAGAAAAACTCATCTTAGCCTCACATATAAACTCGACAAGTGGCACCTATTTATCTAAAAAAATAAAATAATCTCACGTAATTTCGACCTGTCTGCCGGTTTTAGGATATTTATTACCTAATTTTCCTTATTCTGTTTAAATTTTCTCTAAAAAGGGCTTTTCAAAGAAAAATGATTATTTTTTTGGAGATAGTATTTAAATTTGCGTGAAGTCGTGTTCTGCTAATTAATGAAAAGCGGTGCAGCTGGGGAAATGGAGTATATTTAATAGTACGCCGTATCACTTCGCGAAATTAAAGAATATCAATAGCAGCTGCGAATCCGTTGGTTTTTATGTTATAGAAGATGATCAATGGAGCCGAGCCATTCTCGACTTTATAGTATAAAATTATCCGAACTTAGACCTTGGATGCCAAGACTGAAGTCGGTTGTTATCGTCCCAAGCAAGGAGATTTCCGATAGAAAAATGGATGCATTTCCATCATTGTCTATTCCGTATATGTATTGATTTTGAGTACCTGACCCCCCAACAATTAAAATTGCATCGGCACTAGGGGCAAATGACAGAGCACGCAAGACCCCGGAGCCTAATGCCGTGGATAAATCATTTGAACTGTCAATATCGGCTTGGTTAGCTACTTCCGCTATATAGATTCGTTCATCATCGACATTAATTTTTGGAGTACTTGCACTTAACGAGGTTGTTGAGGCGAACGAGAAGGAATTTCCATTAGCATTTTGAAATTGCCCACCAGTTAAAACGTTGGAAAAATCATATTTGTCATTGGATTGAAAAGTTGAAATGGTGTCGCTACCGTTAAGGGTGCTGGTTAAGCCACTAAATATGATCGTATCAGAACCTGTGCCCAGAGTTATGTTGTCGTTCCCGGCGAGGCCGCTAATAATGTCTGTCCCATTTCCCGTCGTTATGATGTCGTTTCCGCTTGTTCCGACGATTGTATTATCTGCGCCATTGCCGGGAATGGAAAAAGACAAGTTTTCGGTCGATAACCCTCTAATACCATCTGTAATATCTGTGGTTACGGTTGCCATCAGCGCTATCTCGGAACTTGCTATGGCACCGTTTCCGTCACCGTCGTCTACGCCGTATATATAATGCGTTGTGTCGTCGTCGGCACCTCCAAGCAACAGAACGTTGTCGGCGCTGGCAGAGAATGTTAAAGCATCTAGTACTCCTGTTGCTGCTAATGCTGTAGCTACGTCTGCGACGGTATCGATGGTGTTTTTCAGAGCCACCTCGGCTACAAATACACCTTGGTTAGTAACTGCTATAGACGTTCCACCTGCCAGAGCTGCCGTGGTTGCCAACGTTATATCTGATCCCAGGAGAACGTTGCTAATGGTTCCGACTGTTAAAACTTTACTAAAGTTGTGGACGTCGTCTTTTTGAAAAGTCGCTATGGTATCTTCGCCGTTTGTAGCGTCTGTCCGGCCACTGTATATAACAGTGTCGGTGCCATTTCCGGGAGTTGTGAGGAGAGTTATAGTGTCGTTTCCGATCCCTCCTGTGATTAAATCAGTACCGGTCCCGGCCGTTATATTGTCGTCTCCTGTTCCGCCATCGATAGAATTGTCGCCCGAATTAGCAGTTAAAGTATCGTTTCCTATGCCCCCGGTAATTAAGTCGTTTCCTGAACCGGATGTAATAGTGTCGTTACCGTCGAGTCCGTCGAGAGTGTCATTGCCACCACCTCCATGAAATGTGTCATCTCCACTACTTCCGGTTATTGTTTCAGCAAAAGACGTTCCGTTTATCACCATACTGCTGCCGGATGGTATTGTGTATATTTCATCAGTTCGGCGTCCCTCTGCCTTTCCGAAGTATTGATAATGCTCAAATGCCGTGAACGACGAAGCACTCACGTCTAAATTAGCTTCGAGATAGAGCGTTGTGTTAAATATAGCTGACGGGTCTCGGCCCTCTTTATGTCCAAAAACTGAAAAATGCTCAAAAGCCGTGGTTAGATTTGCACTTACCGCTGCGGCCACGTCTGGATTACTGGAAAGATAGAAATTTGCATCGAAGCTATCAGTTGGATTTCGGGCCTCTTGGTTGCCAAATAGCATAAAATGGTGCAACGGATTCGTTACGCCATTTGCCACATCAATATTATTTTGCAGATAATAACTGGTGTCGAAAAAAGGGCTTGGGTCCCTAAGCTCTTGAACGCCGAACTCTGCATAATGTTTCAGCGGAATAACGTCTTTTCCAGCCTTGATATCGGAATAAAAATTTTTATAAAATCCTGTCGAAAAAAATTTACTTGGATCTCGATATTCTGCCCAGCCGACTGTCATATAATGAGAAAAAGGATCCGTTCCTGATGCAGCCACATCGGGGTATTTCGCTAGATAAAAGGGCTCATCGAATAGGTTACGCACACTCATATCGTCTCTCACCATTTTTGCAGTAATCAAAAACTATGTAGAGTTAAGCAAGTTTTACGCCAGCTTTTGTTAAATTACTAACATCATTATCAAACCGATAAAAATTTCCGCAAAAATCGGTGGGATATTGAAAATTTTTAAATACCTAAAAATAAGATAAACGATGTAATAATAAAGAAAATAATAGAAACTCAATGATGAAAAATATATGAAATCTCAAGCATTACTTGAATGAAACCAAAATACCTTTGCTTTTAAAGGTTTTTAAAAAGACTACGGCAGTCAGGCGTTTGAACAGTTGTTCAAGATAAGTTCATTGGTGATATTAATATGTCCTACAGAAAAGAGATCGATGGTCTGAGAGCAATAGCTGTTGCTTTAGTACTTCTATATCACGGCAATATAATCTTATTTGGCAACGATTATTTTGCGGGCGGCTTTTTGGGAGTAGATATTTTCTTTGTCATAAGTGGTTATTTGATATCGTCCTTGATATTCAAAGAACTCGAAAAGACTGGGAGATTTGATTTTTTAAACTTCTATGAAAGAAGAACTAGGCGGATTTTGCCAGCCCTTTTTTTTGTATTCCTAATTTCTTTTCCATTTGGGTGGTTTTTAATTTTACCCACGGCCTTCGTTGAGTTTGCGGACTCTATCATTGCGTCTATTATGATGGTTGCGAATTTTTTCTTTTTCTTTTCCACAACGGAGTATGCAGCTGAATCAAGTTTATTAAAGCCTTTCCTTCATACTTGGTCACTTAGCGTTGAGGAACAATTTTACATAGTTTTTCCGGTGGTAGCATTACTCCTGGCTAAATGCGCATTCAGCATAAGATGGGGAATTTTAATTCTTATATTTTTTGGATCGTTGATTTCATCGGAGTTGCTAGCTAATTCAAACGTCGAATTCAACTTCTTCTCACCATTATCTAGGACTTGGGAACTCTTAGTCGGAATTTTTGCAGCCAAACTGCATAAATTTACATCTGCAGTAGCTAATAAAATGCTTGGTGATCTTTTTTCCATGTTTGGTATTTTTCTGATTTTTGGGTCTATACTGGTATTTGATCACTCGAGGCCTCATCCAGGTCTCATAACCCTTATACCGGTTATCGGGACAGCACTGTTTATTTTATTCGTGGACGAAAAGAGTTTTAGTGGAAAAATCTTTTCTTTTCCAATATTTGTGCGAGTTGGCTTAGCCTCTTACTCCATTTATTTATGGCATTTCCCTATTTTAGCTTTCTCTCGTTTATATGTAACTAATTGGACAAACGAGACAGCTTTGCTGGCCATCGGAGCTAGCATTGTTGTTGGTTTCATATCTTTGCATTTTGTAGAGAGGCCATTTCGAAATAAATCCATAATTAGTACTAGGAAGCATTGGTGCCTAATGGTGTCTCTAGGAGCAATTATAATTGGCAGTTGCTTAATCATAAAGATTGGAAATGGAGATTTTGCAAGATTCAAGACTTCAAAAAATGATTTGATCAATTACGAAATTGATAATCAACGTTTAATCAAAGAGCGTAATAGATTTGTTTTGTTCTGGACACACAGGAACTTCAGTTCAAAACGTCATAGGATCATAAAATATATGGGAGGAAACCCTAAGAATGTTTTAATCGTCGGAAACTCGCATGGCGTAGATATGTACAACGCTTTTTTCCAAAATATCGATAAATTCAATGAGTATGAATTTCTATTCTACTCGATACAGGTTGGTTGTTTTTCTTCCAAAAGCGATGGGGCAAAGGAGTTTTACTCGGATCCCAAATATAAGGAAGCTGATATTATACTAATTTCAACAAAATATCAGCGACAAGTGAAGTGCCAGAAAAGCATTTTTGACCTAATTCCGCGATTCGATAATCAACCAGTTTCTGATCTGGTGGGACTGCCGCGGGCACTTAGCAGATTTAAAGCAGATGGCAAAGTGGTGGTGGTGACAGGAAACGTGGTGGAGTTTCCCTTTATCAACAATAAGACAATTATTGATCACTTTGTGCTTTCAGAAAAAGACGCGCTATCAAGCATACGAAAAGTTAGAGACCTTAAACAAAAAGTTGGAAATATATTATTCGAAAACCGGAATCTAACAATATTTAAACAGCCCAATAATGACATTAAAGAAATAAATAAAGTTATAAAAAATATCGCAAGAAAATTTGATGTAACATTCCTCGATAAATCAGAGTTTATCTGTGATGACAAAAAGCGCCACTGTCCTGGTTTTACTGACGATGGGTATAAGACTTATGTGGATCGTTATCATTTTTCGCTTGAAGGTGCAAAGTACTTCGGGGAAATAATGGCAGAAAGAAATTGGTTCAATTTTAATAAATAATCACATGCAAAACTTTTTAATATTTAATAGATTGTGTTGAGACTGTATGAAAATAATAAGGGGCTGTAGCCAGTCCCGTATTAGGGTCGTATTCAAAATAGTGTCTTTAGTAAAAAATAGTGACTAGAACAGTCGCAAGCGACTTATTTCTTCGCTATCTATCTGATTTTTAATGATGTCAAATTGAGTTGAAACTATGAAGAAAAGTCAAAAAGTGCTTGCAGTGGACCTAGATGGTACTCTTTTGAAGACTGATATGTTGTACGAGTCTTTGTGTTATAGTATCTCTGAAAATATTCTAAATACCTTTGTAAAAATTAAATATTTTTTGATTAACAAAGCTAAAGGCAAGAGAGAATTTGCTAAAGAACTCGATTTCGATCCAGCAATACTACCATATAGAGGAGAGGTTTTAGAATTTATAACAAAAGCAAAACAGGATGGTTGTCGGACGGTTTTGGTATCGGCTTCAGATAACCGTTTGGTCGAGAAAATCTCTGACTTTTTAGGATGTTTTGATGAAGCGTTTGGATCTGATGGGAAAACAAATTTAAAGGGTAAAACTAAAGCAGAATTTCTCATCAATCGATTTGGAGAGAAAGGCTTCGATTACATTGGGGATTCGAAAGCTGACCTGCATGTTTGGGCGAAAGCTGACAGAGTTTTGACCGTTAATGCCTCAAGACGATTAAAGACAATCTTTAAGGAAAATGGACAAAATTATACAGAGGTTGTTTTTCTAGATTCATGGATTCTGCGACTAAAAACTCTATTTTTTGCATTACGGCCGCACCAATGGCTAAAAAATTTGCTCGTATTTTTGCCAATTTTTGCTGCCCACAATACGGAGGTAACTGTGCTTGCGATTGGATTAGTCGCATTCATTAGTTTTTGTTTTATCACCTCAAGTGTTTACCTCTTTAATGATTTACTGGATTTGGATTCAGACCGCCGCCATAGTTGGAAGAAAAAAAGACCATTTGCCAGTGGTGATATGTCAATAACATTTGGGTTAGTAAATATTATTTTCTTTCTGCTTCTAGGTCTAGTGATTGGATGGTTTGTGGGACAAGCGTTCCTATGGGCTATAATGGGTTATTACTGTTTAACACTACTTTACTCTCTCGAGCTAAAAAGAAAGTTTATTATTGATATTTTTGTTTTAGCGGCGTTTTTTATTGTTCGCGTCGTTGCTGGCTCTTTAGCCTCTGGTATAGAGTTATCCATATGGTTACTAGCTTTTTGTGGTTTCTTATTTTTGTCCCTTGCTACCATTAAAAGGCAAGCAGAATTATCGAATAGTCTAAACCAGGGAAAACAAAAAGCTTTGGGGCGTGCCTATACAGTTGAGGATTTGCCTGTAGTGGGTTTCATGGCTTTTTCTATGGGTTTAATTTCCGTAATTATATTTATGCTCTACCTGCTCAGTCCTAGTGTGACGATGTCTTACTCGGAACCTATATTCTTATGGGGGGCCTGTCCTGTCCTTTTGTGTTGGATAATTAGGCTTGCTCTGCTTGCACGGAATGGTGAGATGCATGAAGATCCTGTAATGTTTGCTGCAAGAGATAAAAACAGCCTAGCGTGCGGCATTTTAATTTTCCTATTTATCGTTGCTGGTATTTAGTTATGATACGCCCCACACTAGTCATTTTGTATGCAGTCTTTGCGGTATTGGCTATCATCTGCAATTTGATTACTCAGCGGTTATCGATATTTTGTGTTCCTGAGTTGGGGGTACCATTCGCCGTTCTACTAGGCACATTTACCGGCCTACTAGTTAAATATGTGCTCGATAAGTATTGGATTTTCCACGACAATTCACTTGGGTTATTTGAAAATGGAAGGAAGTTTACTTTGTACTCGTTGATGGGGGTATTTACTACCACTATTTTCTGGAGCAGCGAGATGTTATTCTGGCTTTTATGGCAAACTCATTTCATGCGAGAACTAGGAGCTGTTCTCGGATTAGGGGTAGGTTATTTGCTAAAATACCAACTGGATCGCTCATTCGTGTTTGGTGTTAAATCACAATGAATTTATCGGGATGGGGAAAATATCCGACGAAAGCGTGCCGTCTAGTTGCACCACGGAGCGTTTCCGAAATAGTAAGCTTTATAAAGGAAAGTGATCTAGTCGCGCGTGGGAATGGTCGTTCGTACGGAGATAGCTCTTTTAATACAACTCTAACTCTCTCTATGGAATATTTTAATTGTCTTTTGAATTTCGATGATGGGAAAGGTATTGTAGAAGCCGAAGCCGGTGTTTTATTAAAAGATATAATAGATGTTTTCCTCCCGAAAGGTTGGTTCCCTCCAGTGTCTCCGGGAACTAAATTTGTAACTTTGGGGGGGATGATCGCTGCGGATGTTCATGGGAAAAATCACCACCTAACTGGATCGTTTGGAAGCCACGTTTTATGGTTAGATATAATTACAGCTCAAGGAAGGATAATACGCTGCGGCCCTAATGAAAACTGCGAATTATTCCAAGCTACTATAGGAGGAATGGGCCTAACAGGAATTATTTTGCGTGCAGCTTTTAAATTACAAAGAGTAGAAACAGGTTGGATAAGGCAACAAACTCTCGTTGCTTCAAATCTCAAACACGTTATGGAACTTTTCAATCATTCAGCAGATTGGGAATACACTGTTGCTTGGGTAGACTGTTCAGCGAGCGGAATGCGTGCTGGGAGATCACTTTTGTTTCGTGGAAACCATTTATCATTATCTAATTTAAATAGTGGAATAAAAGTTTTACCATCTGTACCTATTTCGCCAAACAGCTTGCGGGTGGGTATTGAAATGCCATCTTGGCTTATAAGCAGTTTTGTAATTAAAACCTTTAATAAATTATACTTTTTGAAGGGGGCGTTTTCTTCAAAACAACGTGTATTGAGGTGGGATAGTTTTTTTTATCCTTTGGACAAAATAGCTAATTGGAACAGGCTATATGGAAAACGAGGTTTTATCCAATTTCAGTGTGTTTTTCCGTTAGAAAAATCCTACCAAGGCTTATTGGCTATTTTGGAACAGCTTAATAAAGTTGGAGAATATTCTTGTTTGTCCGTACTCAAACTGTTTGGAGAAAATAAGTTTCCATTCTCTTTCCCGATGGAAGGGTACACTTTGGCCCTTGACTTTCCAGCTAATCCATCGGTTTTTGAACTTGTGAAGAAGCTCGACGACATTACAGTGAAGTATGGAGGGAGGATTTACTTGGCCAAGGATGCCCTTTTATCGCGCGAGATATTAGAGGCCAGCGACCCTCGTATGAAAAGTTTTTCAGAATTTCGGCGCAAAATCGGTGCTCACAAACATTTCAATTCGGAGCAATCGAAGAGGCTGAGTATATGAAAAAAAAACCCGTACTAATACTCGGTGCAAGTTCGGAGATAAGTTTAAAACTAGCACAAAAGTTTGCACGAATTGGACACCCGCTACAATTGGCTGTCCGAAGCCCGCAGGGTATTCTTCGAAATGTGCAAGATCTTAGGGTTCGTTATTCTGCCAACGTCAATATATATGAACTTGATATCCTTAATTTTAAAAGCTTTGATGCCTTTCTAGACGGACTTGTTGAGGCCCCCAGTATTATCATATCTGCTATTGGACATCTTGATAAACAGCTTTCTGACGAAAATAAATTCGAAAGCGTTAAGCGGGTTGTCGATAGCAATTTTACGGGACCAGCTTTACTACTAGAAAAAGCTGCACATAAATTATCGAAGTTGCAGAATTCAGTGGTGATTATCGGAATTAGCTCTGTAGCCGGGGATAGAGGTCGAAAGAAAAACTTTTGGTATGGGGCAGCTAAAGCTGGGTTTACTTCGTCACTTTCTGCAATGAGGCAGAAGTATCACAAGCATGGCGTGCGCGTTATCACAGTGTGTCCAGGTTTTGTTGATACCAAAATGTTAAAGGGCTTAGATGTACCTAAAATGCTTACATCGTCGCCAGAAGAAGTAGCTAATCTAATTCTCTATGCATTAGAAAATGAGCGAGATATAGTTTATAGTCGATATTGGCGCTTCATTATGACTGTGGTTAGATTAATCCCTGAGAATATTTTCAAAAAGCTAAATTTTTGACGGTAGATTTTGAAAAACTTAAATAATACTTCATATCCATCAGGTTACTCGCCTTTTAAAATAGTGTTCGTGGGCTGAGTATGCGAACTATTTTTGCCATTAAAAAAAAAATAGATAGGGATCCCTTTTTTATTTTTGGGATTCTTGTACTTTTTATTTTTGATCTCGGGTTATTTTTAAAGTTTCTCAACTGGAATTTTGATGATTCTTACATAGTTTATAGGATAGTCCAGAACCTTTTGAGTGGACATGGATGGGTATACAATATTGGTGAGACATATAATGCCTCCACTTCGTCTCTCAATACTATTTTGATAACCTTAGTAGCGAAGTTAACTAAAGACATTCCGTTGAGCGCCCATTTGTTGGGTGCCTGTTGCATTTATATAGCCGGTGTATGCTCTTTCAACATTTTACGGAGCGAATTTGGTAACTTTGTATCTATAATAGGCTCCGTTTTTCTAATGCACGGATTGGGTTTCAATTGGACCTGGGGATTAGAGACTAATCTCTTTATAGCTTTGGTCCTTTTATTTATATGTTTGGAGCGACAATCAAGAAGTCAAGGGTGGTTTATCCTTGGACTACTGACGCTGGCGAGACCCGATGGCATAATATTTGCCGGCTTGAAAACCTGTTGGTTCTACCTTTCAGTCAAACGACTGCCATGGCGTGGGTGGTTAATATTCACACTTGTTCTCATCCCGTGGTTAATTTATTCAATAACAAACTTTGGTCAGATTTCGCCGGACACTCTGTCTCAAAAAGTTTGGCAGGGTGAGTCAGGATATTGGGGCTCGGGATTAGTATACCTGCAAGGACTTGGGAATAAGTATTTCTATCAAGCCGGGATTTGGGACTTATTTAGACTTGGGATATCTCTGATAGGGGGGTACGCAATACTAAAAACAAAAAATCCGCTATGGTACTTATTGGCGTTTTCTGCAACACAACAACTTGCGTACGTCTATTTGAACGTTCCAGCTTACCATTGGTACTTCGCTATACTGGATTTCACAATTTCATTCTCATTCGTTTATGCGATATCGTGGATTATAAAAAGCTCCGGCGTTTATCCTTGGTTCAAATTCGGCGGCGTAGCAAGGTCTATACCTTTTTTTGCTCTAGTTTTCGCCATAGTTATTTATACTTATAGACTACAAATTGAGAGACCTACTGATAAGAGAGACCAGGCATATAAGGAAATTAGTGCAACTATCTCCGAAAAATATGGGCGTAAAACAACTGCGCTGGTTGAAGTCGGCACCATAGGTTTTTACACCGAAAATTTTATCGTAGATATAGTGGGGCTCACCTCTCAGCTGGAACAATTCGTAACATTAGATAGAATGGACGAATTTTTTCTAGTGTCTCCTGACTTGATTTTGCTTCACGAACCTGTTGGTGCATTAGAGCAGTCTATCTATAGGGACCCAAGGTTTAGAGAACGCTATGTTCGTTCTGAGCAGTTTGGTGTACCCGGAAATTATCCTATGTCGCTATATTCACTAAGAAAACCTCAGTCAAAACCTAATCTGAATTAATAGATTTTTATTAGGCCGCGTCATCATGCAGCGCTTAGCTTCTTTCCCACGTCAGAGAGTATCATTTCAGCGCATTTTTCGCCGATCATAATAGATGGAGCATTGGTATTACCGGAGGTTAAAGTTGGCATGACAGAAGCATCCGCTACACGCAAGCCGTCGATGCCATGAACTCTGAGCGCGTCGTCGACAACGGCCATTGGGTCGTTACCCATTTTGCACGTTCCTACCGGATGATAGGTGGTTTCAGCATTGTTCTTTATCCATTCCACCATATCTTTGTCACTTTGGCATTCTGGGCCGGGGGCTATTTCCTGGCCAACAGCCTCGGCTAGTGGTGAAGTTGAAAATAATTGCCTTGCCTTTCGCATTGCGGCAACTGTTCCCTCGCGATCATATGCAGAGGACATAAAATTGAACCGGATAGCCGGTGGAACCATTGGGTCTGTGGACTGAATATGTATATTTCCAATGCTCTCTGAACGCAGAACATTCATGTTAAGCGTCACGCCTTTTTGTTTTGAAATTTGCAGCTGTTCATCGACCGATTCGTAGAGAAATGGCGTCATTGAAATAGTAGCATCCGGTGATTCTAGCCCCTCCCGCGTTTTGAAATACATCCTTATGGGGGCGGAGCACATTGCAAAAAAACCTTTTCGGGTAACAGCGTACCTTAGTGCCTGTGCCGCAAGTCTCCATCCTCTGGCATTATCATTAAAAGTCGCCGCTTTCTCAGTTATCGTAAATCGCATTCTTGGAGAGTAGTGGTCGCGCAGGTTTTTTCCGACCCCTGGTAGGTCATGTTTCACGTCTATTCCCACTTTGCTAAGGATCTCTGGATCACCAATGCCTGATAGTTCCAAAAGCTTTGGAGAATTAATTGAACCGGAGCTTACTATTACTTCTCTTGAGGCGACAGCTTCTCGGGACGCGCCATTGACCGAGTATTTTACTCCCTTACACATTTTATTTTCAATAATCAGCGACTCTGCCATTGCTCCCGATATAATCGTCAAGTTAGTTCTACTGCGAGCAGGATCCAGATGACAGTACGCGGTACTTTGGCGTCGCCCTTTACTAATAGTTACTTGTGTTATCCCAATTCCCTCTTGAGACGGGCCGTTGTAATCTTTAGTAAAAGGTATGCCAATTTTTTCTGCAGCTTCTATCACCCTGGC
>CAYFGZ010000033.1:0-31800 GCA_964342575.1 uncultured Nisaea sp.
CAGGATTTATTCTTTCAGGTGAATATCCAAGCGAGAACTCAATTCCCCGGGCAAGCCCAGATTTTTCCTCGATTAGCGGTCCGCAAATTTCCTCGGTAACTCCAGGATAAACAGTTGATTCTATTATGATGAGATCATTTGGAGATAATAGGGTAGCAATATCACAACAAACTTCCCTAATAACGGTAAGATCGGGTAATCTATTTTCGTCTATTGGCGTAGGGACCGTTATTATATAAGTGCTAGCTACCCTTATATCCTCGAGTTTCGCGGTAAAAGTTAGGGAAACTGGTACATGGTATTCAGGCTGTTCTGAATTATTTCTATCTATACCCGTATTAAGCTCATCAATTCTAACTTCATCGATGTCGTATGCTATGACCTTGGCATGGTGCTTTGCCAAGGTCATGGCCAGAGGTAACCCTACATAGCCCACACCTACAATAGCTATCGCATTTTCTTGCACAACATGTACCTAATGGTAGATTATCGCATCGTTATTTTTGCCTTGTCCCCATTTGACGGGGAAAAGTCAATCTAAAGAACAGTTTTGATTTTGGCATGTCCTAGTGCTAACCACAATCATAAGGATTTTATTTAGCTGAAAATCAGCCTTCAAAAGAACTGGAAACGTTAGTGAAAATAGGAAATTTGGATAGCTCAAAAAAAGTAATTATCGTCGCAGAGATTGGAAATAATCACGAAGGATGCTTTCAACTAGCGAAAAAGCTTGTCGACAAAGCTGCTGAAACCGGAGTGGATGCGGTAAAATTTCAAACGTTCCAGACCAAAACATTTGTAGCACCCAGCCAAGCAGACCGTTATCAGCGCATGTTAGGTTTTGAACTTGCTCAAGAGCAATTTGCCGAACTCGCAGAACGAGCTCAAAGTAACGGACTTAAATTCATATCTAGCCCTTTGGATTTGCCCAGCGCTGCTTTTTTGTCACACATAGCAGACGCAATTAAAATCGCTTCGGGTGACAATACATTTTATCCGCTAATAAAATTTGTCGCAGGAACCAAAAAACCTGTAATAATTTCTACTGGATTTTCGGATCAAGCTAAGATAGATGCTACCGTATCCCTATTTAGGATGACTCGAAAGTCCAGTAAACCAACCAATGACTTTGCACTATTACATTGCGTGTCGGCTTATCCAGTTGAAATAGCTGATGCGAACTTGGGTGCCATAGCCGCACTTTCCAGAAAATACGGCTGCAACAGTACCATAGGATATTCCGATCATACGCTGGGAATAACAGCGGCAACACTTGCTGTTGCAGGCGGAGCACGAATCATTGAGAAACACTTTACGATCGACAGACATCATTCTCACTTTAGAGATCACCAACTCTCCGCTGATCCAAAAATGATGAAAGAACTCGTTAAAAATATAAGGGAAAGTGAAACTTACCTCGGCAGCGGAATCATTGGACCACGCCAGATAGAAATTGATACAGAATTGCCTGTTCGACGATCGATTGCGGCGTCGAACAATCTGGTTGAAGGTCACAAAGTAACAAAAGATGATATAATGTGGATAAGACCAGGCCACGGATATGCACCAGGACAAGAAAAGAAAGTCGTAGGAAAAAAATTAAAAACCTCTATCCAAATGGGTGAACTGTTCTCCAAAGAGCACTTTCAAGAGTAAGCTGATTACATCCACAACAATGCTGAGGAAAAAAAATGTGTGGTATTGCCGGTGCTATTGGGCGATTAGATATCCTTCCGGAAAGAATTAAACGCACACTTCAGTTGATGAAGCAACGAGGTCCTGACGGGACAAATGCTCGAATAATATCGATGGGCAATGTTAGAGTTACATTGCTTTTTTCACGACTTTCAATTATCGATCTAGAACCCCGCGCAATGCAGCCATTTACCCGCGGAAAACTAACAATCGTTACGAACGGGGAATTATATAATCATATTGAATTAAAAGCCGAATTATCAAATCTCGGTCACAGCTTCCAAACCCAATCAGACACCGAAGTCATGCTTGCAGCCTGGCAACAATGGGGAGCGAGATCTCTTGATAAAATGGAGGGGATGTGGGCTTTCGCACTTTTTGATGAAGGCAAAGGTCTATTGACTCTCTGCCGCGACAGGTTCGGGGAAAAGCCGCTTTATATGTGGACATACAAGGGAGTTCTATATTTTGGTTCTGAACCAAAATATATTGCTGCGTTGGCCGGTAAAAAACCCGACGTTAATCAGGAGCAAATAAGGCGTTTTCTAGTAAACGGATACAAGTCTCTGTACAAAAACTCACAGACATTTTTAAATGATGTTCAAGAACTTCCAGCCGCTCATTATCTCTCTCTCTCGAGTCAAAGGAAAAGTCGTCCTGTCTCGTACTGGTCATTATCCTATGAACCCCAAAATATGAGCCAAGAAACTGCCATTGAAGGAGCCCGATACCACCTCAAAAATTCGGTTCACCTCCGGATGCGAGCTGATGTTCCAGTAGCTTTTTGTCTGTCGGGTGGAATTGATTCTACAACCTTATGTGGAATAGCAGCAAAAGAAGCCAATCGGGATTTTAAAACTTTTTCAATTCTAGATGGCGATGAGCGCTACAATGAAAAGAAAAATATAGATGCCCAAGTAAAATATCTTGGATGTTCTAATCACAAAATCAGAACAAGTAAGAAGGGGTTTTTTGATCGGTTGTCCAAGCTCGTCGGTTATCACGACAAACCTGTAGCCACCCTATCTTATTATATGCACTCATTCATGTCAGAGGAAATCGCAAAGTCAGGATGCCGAGTAGCAATTTCTGGAAACGGTGCCGACGAATTATTTGCTGGATATTATGATCATTATTCATTTTGGCTTGCCGAAATGCGAAATGAAACCAATTTCCCAAAACTTAAATCCGATTGGGCTGCCAGCTATGGCGCTTTTATCCAAAATCCAAAGCTGCAAGACCCTATGGTTTTTTCAAAAAACCCATTTGAACGCGGTCACATCTATCTCAATGCAGAGCAATTTTGCAATTGGCTAATCGAACCATTCAACGAACCTTTCACTGAAAAGAAGTATTGCGTAGATGTATTACGTAATCGCATGTTAAATGAAATAAAACACGAAACTATCCCTGTTATCCAACATGAAGATGATCGAAACTCGATGTTTTATTCGGTTGAGAACCGTTCTCCATATTTAGATAAAAACTTAGCGGAATTTTTGTTCACGGTCCCATCCAAATACCTAATATATAATGGTTATGCTAAATACCTGCTTCGGTCTGCTAGCGAAGGTTACGTGTGTAAATCAGTGCTATGGGATAAAAGAAAAAGGGGATTTAATGCTCCAATGGATAGCCTAATTGACAGAAAAGATAGTGACACTAGAGAGCGCCTTTTATCAGATGGACCTGTCTTCGATTTAGTACGAAGAGATGCTATCGAAGCTTTCCTGGACCAGGATTTAACCGCAAATAGTTTATCGAAAAACTTATTCAGCTTTATATCTGTAAAATTATTTCTTGACCATTATCGGGATTGGAAACCTTGAGATACTGTGCAAAATGTATCCTTCCACATACGCGTCCTGGGATAAGTCTGGATAAGGACGGGATTTGTTCCGCCTGCCGCGGACACTTAGACAAAATAAATAATATAGATTGGAATAGTCGGGGTCGTCAGTTCGATAAACTAATCGCATGGGCAAAAAGAAAAGCAAATACTTATGACTGTATCGTTCCTGTTAGCGGAGGAAAAGATAGCTGGTATCAGGTAGAAAAGGCCCAAAAATATGGTCTAAAAATACTTTGTGTTACCTGGAAAACTCCAGGTCGAACTGATATTGGACAACAAAACCTAGACGGAATGATTGCAAAGCTAGGAGTAGACCACATTGATTTTACCATTAACCCTGATATCGAGCGAAAGTTTATGGTAGCTGCCTTCGAAAAAAAAGGGGCCACGGCTATTCCGATGCATATGGCTTTATTTTCAATTCCTATGCGCTTAGCCGTTCAATCTCGTATTCCGCTCATAATTTGGGGAGAGAACCCGCAATTAGAGTACGGTGGCCCAAAGAAAGACCGATTAGTTACTGATTTAAACCAGGAGTGGATCAATAAGTATGGCGTAACAAACGGGACTAAAATAGAAGATTGGGTTGGCGTAAACGGGCTCACGAATCAGGATTTGACGGGGTACTCGCTGCCATCAGCGGGGGATTTAAATTTATTCCAACCTAAATCTATATTCTTGGGTTCCTACTTTAGATGGAATTCGTTCGAAAACGCAAAAATAGCAAAAGACTATGGATTCAAAAGCGAGCAAGCTGATCTAAAAACAGGCTCGTGGCACTTCGCCGACATCGATTGTCATTTCATATCACTTCACCATTTTCTAAAGTGGTATAAATTCGGTTTCCTGCGGAGCTTTGACCACCTATCAATAGAAATTAGATACGGCCTTATAAATCGATCCGAGGCTATTGAAAAACTTGAAACCATTGGGTTTCAACAGCCAGTGGAAGATGTCAAACGTTTCTGTCATTTCGCCAATAAAAACGTTCATTGGTTCTGGGATGTAGCAGAAAGATTTAGAAATAAAACAATCTGGAAATTACAGGCTGGGGAATGGAAAATACCTGGCTTTATTGCTAAAAACTGGAACTGGTCGGAAAAATGAATAATACGAGAACAACCTGTACCTTTTGCCAGGGTGAGTTAAGTCTCATTGCTCATTATACAAGCCCACCTAAGGGAGAGACAGATTTTGGAATAGCCCCATATTCCCGTTACTTAAAACAGTGTATTAAATGTGACCATATAATCAACGAACATTGCTATGACTTTTCCTCAAATTTCTATGAAGGACAGTACTCTCATGCAACTTACCAGGCCCAGGTAGAGCATAATTTTGCGAAGATAATGTCATTACCTCCTAGTCGCTCCGACAATCGCCAGCGGGTGGCTTACGTCACCAATTTTACGACAAATGCAGGTTGGAAGGAACAGTCAACATGCCTGGATGTTGGAAGTGGTTTGGGTGTCTTTCCGGCTGCTTTGAAGGAAATTGGTTGGCACTGCGTGGCTCTAGACCCCGACCCCACAGCCTGTGCCTCGATAGAAAAATTGGCGAAAGTAAGAGCAATTACGGGCGATTTAATGAATACAGAAAACCTTGGTAGCTTCGATTTAATAAGTTTTAATAAAGTTTTGGAACATGTATCGACGCCATGGACCATGTTGGAAAGGTCGGCTGATTTTTTGAAACCTGGCGGATTCTTATATTTAGAGGTACCCGACGGAAAGACAGCGCTATCGGTATGTGGCCCCGATAGAGAGGAATTTTTCATCGAACACTATGATGCCTATTCGAAAACATCTCTCGAAACGTTAATTAAATCTTCTGGGTTTCAGCCTATTTCTATTAGTAATATTCGCGAACCTAGTGGCAAATTCACATTACGTGCATTCGTTGAAGTAGCCTAAAGCGATACAAAAGATGGATAAAAAGGAATTTATTCTGCAAACCTTCGATACTAGATTCTTTGGATTTCCGGTCTACAAATTCGAACCTAAATCAATTTCAGAAATCCAGGGACTAACAAGATTCATCCCCGCGGATGCAGGTTTGGTGTCGATGCGTGTGCCAATAGAATGGTCATACGCCACAACTTCAACTGTTTTTCGTGAAATTGAGCGTCTAGTAGTTCTGGAGCGACAACTTCGACCTGATGAACATCGGGAACTTCGAAATAACGTTCGTATCTGCTCTATCGCAGATGCCCATGCGTGCGAAGCCCTAGCTAAAAGATGCTTTAAACATGATAGGTACCATAAAGATCCGTTCATAGACAACAATATCGCGAATGCCACAAAAGGACAGTGGGCTTTCAACAATGTTGTTAGTAGAGGAGATTGTGGATTTGTAATTGACATAGAAAACAGGGTTGTTGGCTTTAATTTATGTAGACGCGAAAATGATAAAGCTCTCATAGATTTGATCGCTGTCGATCCACAAATTCAGGGGAAAGGCTACGGCCAGGCTCTTGTTTGTGCAGCTCTTCAACACTATGCGCGAGAGTGTAAAGTGATCCAAGTAGGCACTCAACGAGATAATCACTCGTCGTTAGCAATATACGAGAAGACTGGTTTCCATAAAGTACAAGAATACGTGACCTACCATTGGACCCTCAATCAATGGGATAATCGCAAATGACTTCAGTATTCAATGTAGGTGTAATCGGCCTAGGGGTTGGCGAACAGCATATCGTGGGTTATCAAGCCTTAGATGGAGTTCGCGTAACAGATATTTGTGACATCGACCCCATAAAACTTAAGACAGTCGGGGATCGTTACAACATACCCAATAGACATTGTAATTTTGCCAAAATTACAGAGAACCCAGACATCGATATTGTGAGCATAGCAAGCTACGACGACTGGCATGCCAAGCAAGCTATAAATGCTTTTCAGCATGGAAAACATGTGATGATAGAAAAGCCTATCGCACTCAATAGAAAAGATTCCGAGGCCATTTTGAGAGCTCAGCAGGACAGCGGGAAACTAATAAGTTCTAACCTTATTCTGCGTCAATCTCCTAGATTTCGACAACTGAAGAATTGGATAGACAATGGAGACTTCGGTGACATCGTTACTATCGAAGGCGATTACCTTCATCAAATCCTTTGGAAAATAATCAAGGGTTGGAGGGGTCGAATGGACTTCTATTGTGTAACTTACGGTGGAGGCATTCATATGATAGACTTAATGCGCTGGTTGATTCAACATGAGGTAACCGAGGTAAATGGAATGAGTAATAAAATACTAACCCGGGATACGCCTTTCAAGTTTGACGACACTATAACAAATTTGCTGAAATTCGAAAATGGAACTATCGGGCGCACCACATCCAATCTTGGAGCCCGTCGTTCCCAATTACATGGCTTGGCGGTTTATGGAACAAAAAAGACATACATAAATGATCTGCCGCACGCTAAATTTTTTCATGGAGAAACGGAAAACGACCTTGAGATAGTAAAAACCCCATATCCCGGCATCGAAAAGTTTGATCTACTACCTAATTTCATTTCCGCCATCAGAGAAAACAAAGAGCCTGATGTATCTGCTGTAGACATTTTTCGTGTCATGGATGTCTGTTTTGCCTGCTTTGAATCATTAGAAGCAAAAAAAACAATGCCCGTGGCCTATCTCATATAGGTTTGAGCAAATCGAGGATCAATATGCCCCCTTTGACTATTCCTTTTGGCTGCCCGCTTCTAGATCAAAAGGAAATTGACGCTGCAACCAAAGTTTTATCAGGTCCAATCTTGGCCCATGGGCCGGTATGCCTGGAATTTGAAGAGGCGTTTGCGGATTACATTCAAGTCGAGCATGCAATTTCTGTTGCCTCCGGTACTGCAGCTCTGCACCTTTGTCTGTTCGCATCCGAAATAGGGCCTGGTGATGAAATTATTGTCCCCGCTATGAGCCACGTCGCAACAGCGCACGCCGTAGAATACTGCGGGGCAAAACCCATTTTCGCCGACGTGAGTCCGACAAGTGGAAATATAACTCCAGAAGGTATTAGAGAAATTATAACCGATAAAACCAAAGCCGTTATGGTTGTACACTTTCTTGGACTACCGTGCGATATGGATCCAATAAACGCCATCGCGCAAAAACTCGGGGTATTTGTCATTGAGGATGCGGCGCTTGCAATGGGAGCCCAATACGGCTCACGGATGGCCGGTGCCCTCGCTCAAGCTGCATGTTTTTCTTTTTACCCCATAAAACATATAACCTCCATCGAGGGAGGAATGGTGACAACTAATAATGGTGCACTTGCGGAATTAATACGGCAACGCAAGGCGTTCGGATACAATCATAGTTATCAGACAAGGATGAAACCCGGCGTATACGATGTCCCAGTTTTAGGATTTAATTATCGAATGAACGAGGTTGAAGCTGCGGTCGGACTATGCCAGCTGGACAAACTAAACGAGCGGCTTAAAATACGAAAGCACAACTACAACGCACTTAAGTCCTCATTAGCTGAAATTGACGAGATTACTGTTTTTGAACCTGTTCAAGGAAAGTCCGCTTCTTCTTATTATTGTTTAAATGCGATATTACCCGCGGACGCGAGTTTGAATAGAGACAAAATAGTGCAAGAATTAACGGCCCAAAATATTGGAAGTTCGGTTCACTACCCGGGACCAATCCCATTGATGACCTATTACCGCGAAAAGTATGACTATAAACCGGGTCAATTTCAAACGGCAGAGTGGCTGGCCAATCAGACCATCTCTCTTCCCGTAGCACCCCATGTGCCAGACGGCTTCGAAGAACATATCGCCGCTACAATGAAAAATGCTATCTATAAAGCGCTCCACGAAGACTGATGATTAGAGGCAATAATGACTATAAAGAAACCGTACAACGCCAAAGTTTTACCCTCTGGCGTTAGATCAAGGTTTGTAGATAATTCCAACGGTTTAATAATGCATATTCTTGAAGCAGGATTTCAAGAGCCAGAACGTCCGGCTATATTACTGCTCCACGGTTTCCCTGAGTTAGCCTATAGCTGGCGTAAGATCATACCCACGCTTGCTGCGGCAGGTTATCATGTTGTCGCACCGGACTTGAGGGGATACGGTCGCACTTTGGGCTGGGGCCCAATAAAATATGAAGATGACATGAGCTCATTCACACTTCTAAATACTGTTAGAGATGCAATTGGTCTCATCAGAGCACTCGGGTATTCAACTGTCGAAAGTATTGTTGGGCATGATTACGGGGCGTCAATAGCTGCCTGGAGCAGCCTCGTGCGACCCGATATTTTCCGACGCTGCGTTTTAATGAGTGCACCTTTCGATGGCCCGCCAAAGACGCCTGTTATCGAGGGACACGATACCCCATTAGCAAACGCTGATGCTGATATCCATACGACGATGGCGCAACTTAGCCGGCCACGAAAACACTACCACTGGTATTATTCCACCCCTGAAGCAAATAATGATATGATCAACTGCCCTGAAGGTATTCATAATTTTTTGCGGGCCTATTACCACCATAAAAGTGCGGATTGGATGCAGAATAAACCACATAAATTAGAGGCTTGGAGAGCTGACCAGCTGGAAAAAATGCCCACCTATTATATAATGGACTTGGCAGAGACGATGCCAGAAACTGTGGCGAAGGAAATGCCACACCGGTCCAAGATTGAAGCTAATTCTTGGTTAACCGAGAAAGAACTTTCTATTTACACGGAAGAATACACCAGAAATGGCTTCCAGGGCGGATTAAACTGGTATCGAAGAGGCACCTCTAATACAGACATCAAAGAACAAGAGATATTTTCTGGGCGCACCATAGACGTCCCATCTTGCTTTATTTCAGGAGCTAGCGATTGGGGGGTTTACCAACGTCCCGGAGCAGCCGAACGCATGAACGGACAGGTTTGCACCAACATGCTAGGTTTTCATTTAATTAACGGGGCGGGGCATTGGGTCCAACAAGAACAACCTGAAGAGACTTGCAGAATTCTCCTCGATTTTTTTGAAAACAGTTAATTGTTATAAAAGGAAACCCCAAGTTTTCGCCTATATTAAAGAGCAACCCAATTTTTCAACTTGGAGAATTTCTATGATAACCAGTGTAGTGGAGGTGGTGAAACGGGAGACAAAGGTATTAGTTTTTGATCAATATGGCACTGTCGTGGATATGCAGAAAGGCTTGGTTGATATGGTTACCCCTTTCCTTGAGGAAAAAGAGTGGGAGGGCAACCCAAATCAATTTGTAACCTGGTGGCGGAGAACACACTTTGAAGACTCAATGATTGATTCGCTTATAGACCGCGGCCACACAACGTACCGACAAATTGGCCATCGGGCCGTCAGTCAAGTCTTATCGCGGGCCAAGATACAATATACTCAGGATGAAGTGGAATGGTTAGTCTCATGCATAGAGCGTTTGAAGCCGTTTCCAGACGCAATATCTAATCTCCATTCCCTGCACGAGCAATACAATTTGTGCATTCTATCAAATGGTGACCGCGACATGCTAGACGCTGCAAAAGAGTATATTGGTTTCGACTTCGACATAACAATCTCAGTTCAAGAATCTGGAGCCTTTAAACCCGACCAAAGAACCTATGCGAAGGCTGAGGAAATTATCAATCAGATATTCAACCATATAGAACGCGGAAATATTCTCTTTGTAGCCAACCATGCGTTTGACTGTATCGGTGCTAAAGCCTGGGGTTTTAAAACCGTTTTTATTGATAGGCGGGGAAGACCATTTGGAGAGAGCCCCCATCAGCCCGATCTAATCGTAAAAAGTTTTGATGAATTAACAAATTTGTTAACCTAACTCCCAACAATTTAAGTTGAATAGGATATTGTCGCAGGGGAAAAGTTAGACATGCGTATATTAATCGCAATGATGAAGCATGAGACAAATACTTTCTCGCCAGTGCCCACAAATTTGGATAGATTTCTTTCGTGGAGTGGACATCTCGGGAAGCAGGCTTACAAAGAATACAAAGGGACAGGCATGCCCTTTTCGGCATATATCGAGCTTGCGGAGGCTGCGAATCATGAAATTGTCACGCCCATAGCCGCAGAAGCCATGCCGTCAGGCAAGGTCGGGGCATCAGCATATGAATTTATGGTTGAGAAGATTCTTAGTGTCGTCAGACAGGGCGTGGATGCCGCCCTGCTCGATCTGCACGGAGCAATGGTTTCTGATACCACAGACGACGGAGAGGGAACTCTTCTTAGAAAAATTCGCGATATTAGTCCCAACTTACCCATCGGAGTGACATATGATTTGCATGCAAATCTAACCAAAGAAATGGTAGACAACTGTACTTGCCTAATCGGCTACAAAACCTACCCCCATGTCGACATGTACGAAGTTGGCGCGCAGATAGGCCGAATCCTACTTGAACATACAGCAGGTACTGTTCAGCCCGTTATAGCTTGGGGTCGCCCCCCTCTCCTCGCCCAAACACTAAGAATGGGACATACCGACGAGCCCATGAAAAGCCTTTTGCAGATGGCAAGAGAAGCCGAGGAGGATCCGGAAATCCTAGCAGCCAGTGTCTTTGGCGGTTTTCCATTAGCTGATTTTAAGGATGCTGGAAGTTCCATATGTATTGTTGCAAACGGGAACCAGGCACTCGCCGAAGAGTGGCGCGATCGTTTATTGAGTATGATGTGGAACAAAAGAAGTGAATTTGTTTACCACGGCCAAGACCTTCAAGAGGCTTTGACATACGCCAAAAGCCTAGATAGCGGTCCAACCGTTTTACTTGACCACGCCGATAATGTGGGATCCGGGGGAACTCAGGACGTTATGACCGTAATAGAACAAGCTATCAATCTGGGGTTAGAGGATATTGCGGTCGCTGCTGTCTACGATCCCGGGGCTGTAAGGAAAATGCAAGAATCCGGTGTAGGAACCCACATTACCTTGGATTTAGGTGGTAAGACCGATATGCCATCCATAAACAAAAAAGGCCAACCTCTTAAATTAACTGGGTTTATCAAAACGCTTACAGATGGAGAATGGATTGTGCAGGGCCCCATGTATACAGGCGTCAACGTCTCTATGGGTCACACAGCTGTTCTAAAAGTTGGGAAGATGGAAATAGTCGTAACTTCTAAGCACCATGAACCTTGGGATGTTGGAGTATTTACCTCCGTTGGCATCCTACCAGAAAAAAAGCGATATTTGCTCTTAAAGTCAAGAATTCACTATAGAGCCGGCTTCGAAAAACTTGCTAAAAATACGATCACCTGCGACGGTGATGGTGTTACAACCTCAGATAATAGTATACTCAACTTTACAAAAATCCGAAGGCCAATTTATCCCCTGGATAATATCAACGAACCTTGAATACATAATTAAAAGTAGAGATAAAGTAATGAAGCGACTAGGTATAGCTTTCTCGGGCGGGCCCAACGCAACAGAGATCGTAGAGTGTGTCGGCTTGGCTGAAGGTCTAGGCTATGAATCGGCTTGGGTTGCCGAAGGCCATGGTGGCGATCAATTTTCAGTACTTTCAGGGTGCGCAGCCGTGACTTCTAGGATAAAGCTCGGCACGGCAATTAGTAGTGTTTTTGTTCGTTCTGCACCTACGTTGGCGATGGCCGCCGCAACTGTTGACGAATTATCAGGAGGCAGACTAATACTAGGTCTTGGCTCCAGCCACAAAGTTCAAGTGGAGCCGGAGCACGGCATCGAATATAACAATCCAATTCTAAGACTAAGAGAAACCCTCCACATTATTAGAACGTTAATAGAAACGGGTTCGGTACAATACTCGGGAAAAACCGTGAGCATTGAAAAGTTCGATTTGTGGTTTAAACCAAAACGAAAAAACATACCAATTTATCTAGCGGGATTATTTCCAAAAATGGTCGCCGTTTGCGGCGAATTGGCCGACGGTATTATATTAACGCGCAGCACCCTAGAAACAGCCCGCAAAATTCGAGAACATCTAGAATTAGGAAGCTGCATTACGGGACGAAACGCGGACAAAATAGATGTCACATCATTAATGCCAACAGCCGTTTGTGATACAAAGAAAGAAGCTTTGGACATGATGCGGCCTGGTTTGGCTTTTTACGTGGGCTTTTTCCCGCGTTACAATAAATTAGTAGCCTCGTATGGTTTTGAACAAGAAACAGCCGACGCAGCTGCAGCTTTCAAACGCGGAGATATGGAAGCAACCAAACGGTGCATAACCGATTCAATGGTAGATGCCACCAGTATCGCTGGAACGCCTAATGAGTGTCTAGACAAGTTGGAACAATATAGAGAATCCGGAATAGACCTTCCTATTCTAAGCCCATTTGTTCGGGGTCAAAATGCCAAGAGGGTCTTTGAAACTACCATCAGAGCTTGTTCCGGAAAGTAGTATAATCATGGATTTAAATAAACGGATTAATTCGGTTGAAAACATCGTGGGCAAAATAAAAAACGGTTCGACCATTATGATATCTGGGTTTGGAGAAGCAGGGGTACCTAATAGACTTCTAGGATCCTTAAAAAAGCTAGGCCCTACTGACCTAACTATAATAGTGAACTCTGTTACCCGATCTCATTCCCTACCCCATGCACTCATAGAAGCTAATATGGTTAGCAAAGTAATTACTACTTCGGCTCGGGGGAGGGGTTTTGGTCTATCTACATTTGAAAAAAAATTAAGAGACGGTGAAATTGAGCTTGAATGCATCCCCCAAGGGAATTTCGCAGAACGGATCAGAGCTGGAGGTGCGGGAATACCGGCGTTTTATACACCTGTGGGTTTTGGTACCGTCTTAGCTGAGGGCAAAGAAACTCGGAGATTGAATGGAAAAGAATGCATTCTCGAAAAGTCTATTGTAAGCGACTTTGCGCTTATTCGAGGGGACCAAGCCGACAAGTACGGCAACATAAACTTTAGTTATACGCAAATGAACTTTGCTCCCATCATGGCCGCCGCGTCTAAAACAACAATAGCTGAAGTCCGGGAAATATTGGTCACTCCGATGGAGCATATGCAAATTCAACTTCCCAGCGTGTACGTTGATCATGTTTTTGCTACTGGAGAATCGGCTTGAACCAATTAACAAAAACGCAAATCGCGTGGCGCGCAGCCCAGGACTTAATAAATGGAAGCATCGTCAACCTCGGGATCGGTATCCCCGTTTTGGTTTCAAACTACATAGAGGATGAACAAGATATTTTTTTTCAATCTGAAAATGGCATTCTGGGAGTTGGGCGCGAAGCGGATCAATCTCGGCAAAATACAAACCTCGTCGACGCTGGCAGCCGCAAGGTCACTCTTAGACCGGGAGCAAGTATATTTGATTCTGCCTCCTCATTCGCGATGATTAGAGGCGGACATATAGATGTTACTATACTTGGTTCTTTTGAAGTTAGCGTAAATGGTGACCTCGCTAATTGGGACTCGGGAATTCCACATAAAGCACCGCTTGTCGGAGGAGCGATGGATCTCGCTACTGCTGCTCAATCCACATGGGTAATAATGCGCCACAACACCAAAAATGGGAGCCCACGTCTTGTGGAAAGCTGCTCTCTGCCTCTAACCGCACCTAATTGTGTTAATCGAGTATTCACTGATATCGCCGTTATTGACATAACCACTCAGGGTTTTTTAGTTCAGGAACTTATTCCTAAAGTTTCCGAAGAAGAATTAAAAGCCCGGACCGACGGTAAAATCTCTATTGCCCCTGACTGTCAGGAGTTAAGGATACCCAATGGGATCGTTTAGTCCAATATATCCGCTACAACTTCATTCATTCGCCCCAGCCCCTCCCGAAGATATGTTTCTGGTAACGCAGAACTTATGCGCAAATGCTTGTCGAAATCGAAGCAGTCTCCAGGCACCATCAAGATACTTTTCTCTTTTCTAAGTTTGTGAACAAATTCTGTAGAGTTAATTGGAAGGTTATATCGAATGAATGAAAGGGCAGAAGCCATCGGAGGCACCACAGAAAAAACGTTTGGATATTCATTCAAATGCGACTGCAAAGTAGCGAAACCCTCACCAACAAATTTTCTTGTTCTTTCAAGCAATTGCTGCCGAACTTCGGGCCTTAGTGCTATTTCTGCCAAGCGATTACCAAGCATCGAGGTGCTGATAGTTGTAAATTCGTGTCGTTTCCAAAGTTCTTTAGTAATAGAGGGCGAGGCAACAACCCACCCTATCCTTAGCCCCGGCAATCCATAGGCCTTACTGAGGCCATTTACAATGATCACTCTTTCGTACCTCCCATAAAAAGAAGGTGTTTCTTGTTTAGATTCTCTTTCGGCACCCGCGTATACCTCGTCTGCGATTAACCAAGCGCCGCACTGATCGGCTGCCTCAATAATAGCTTCCATTTCCTCGGAGGATAATATCTTTCCAGTTGGATTATTGGGATTTACGACGCTAATCACTTTAGTTTTAGGAGTTATAGCTTTATCTAGTTCTTGACGATCCAAGGCCCATCTGTTGTTTTCATTTAGTGAAAATGGACGAACATTAACCCCTAAATTGTGTGCTGTGCCACTCAGCTGCATATAGGTAGGCCGCATCACTGCAATTTCGTCACCTCGCTCTAGAAGCGTGTTCGCTAATATGTAATTAGCCTCAGATGCTCCAACAGTGACCAATATATTATCAAAATGGGCCTCTTTATAAAGAGTTGCTATCCTCGTTCGTAGTGTAAAATCGCCATTAACTTCAGGATAGTTTAGCGGGGTTTCTAAGAATGGCTTCAATTCCGAACCAGCCATCTCTAGTAGTTCTCCTAAACGGACTGGATATACCCCACTTTCAGCAAAATTAAAATCTACCGTCTGCTCCCAATCCGAAAGCAGCCGTTCCAGCTCAAAGGGTTTAAATCTCATCGTCTTATTTCCAAGTTCGTGAAAGCATTTGTATAATTGACCTATCACCACCAATATCCCAGAATTATTAAAAAAAGCAAAAGTCGAATACGCATTTAACTGTTTTATTGGGGACTAATCATGGCTAACTACGATCTTTTACTGACTGGAGGCAGATTAATCGACCCCTCCCAGGATATCGACGCTATAAAAGATATTGGCTTTAAGTCGGGTAAAGTAGCCGCAATCGACGATAAATTAGATGTTGCTCTTTCTAAAGAAGTAAAAGACGTTTCAGGCAGTTTAGTCACACCGGGCCTCATCGATCTGCATACGCACGTCTATTGGGGAGGCACATCAATAGGAATCGACCCCACGGATTATGCGCGTCGATGCGGAACCACCACTATGGTTGATGCAGGGACTGCCGGGGCTGGAAACTTCGCTGGTTTTCGAGCACATATAATTGAACAAAGTGAACCTCGTATTTTAGCTTATCTGAACATCTCTTTTGCGGGAATTTTTGCTTTTAGCGACACCGTTATGGTCGGGGAATCAGAAGACCTGCGACTATTACATCCGAGAGCCTGCCTTAACGTTGCGAAGTTAAATAAAGATTTTTTAGTGGGCATAAAGGTCAGAGTTGGTGCACGTGCCAGCGGTTCAATGGGCCATGCCCCCCTTGATATAGCCCTGGAGGTCGCGGAGGAAGCAGGCCTACCCGTAATGTGTCACCTTGACTGGCCTCCACCAAGTCCCCGAGACGTTGTCACCCGCCTGCGCCCAGGTGATGTACTCACACATTGTTTTAGACCTTTTCCTGCTGCACCAGCCCGATCCAATGGAGAAATTCGAGAGGAGATTAAAGAAGCAAGGAACAGAGGCATAATTTTTGATATTGGACATGGGGTGGGTTCTTTTGGGTTTGAAACGGCTGAAACTATGCTCGAGGCGGGTTTTCTGCCCGACGCAATTTCAAGCGACGTGCATTCCCTAAGTATAAAAGGGCCAGCCTACGACCAATTGGTGACGCTATCCAAGTTTCTCCACCTCGGTATGGATTTGAAGGATATTATCGCTGCCAGCACTAACGGACCAGCACGTGCTATCCGCCGACCCGACCTTGGCACGCTCGCACCCGGTAGCACCGGCGACGCCACTATTTTAAATGTCGAAGACGCCAATGTTATCTTTACCGATGCTATAGGCAATACGCGGAGTGCCGACAAACAATTTAGCCTCAATGGGATTGTCCTGGCGGGCGCATTATGGGGAGAAGAGAATTAATCCTCCAGCTTAACACCAAAACGGCGCGAACAAATATCAGCTATAATTTCGTAATTAGACCCGCGCCTTACCACTTCGAATGTTTCCACATTAAGCAATGTAGAAGACTGTTGGTAAAAATGATATTTACGCAAACCATGATCAATAATAATATCAGCAATTGCACAAATTTCCGGTTCTATATCTTCAACTCTAAACTTGGTACCATTAAGTGATAAATTAGCTGATGAACCGAAAATTGGGTGCATTTCGGCAAGAGACAATCTAGCAATCTCCGCTTGAAAGGGCCCCGCATTTAAAAGCATCACGAGAGTGCCATCTTTAGTACTTGCAGCGATTGCCTCCCGGTCCAAAACATTCAGTAGTGGATGATCCAATTTACATGGACCAATGGCCCCCAACGGAAGACCATAATCACCCGTGATTACGTTGATTAAATCCCAACCTTTTTGTGAGAGTTCGTATAACTCTTGGGCTATGGTCAGATCACCCACCATAGCGTTACGCTTAGAAAACTGACGTCGTTTCGTATCAAAAATCTTTTTCAACGCTTCGCCTGAACCGCCCACACAGGTATAGCCTACATCCATGGGAATAATTGCAATACCACCGAGCTTAAGAACATCGAATGCCCGACGAGCATCCATTTTTATAAAATCTGAGACCTTCATGGGCGCATTTTAAACATACGCGGACCTGTCTCCCGCAGTGGCGCTGCCGTATCTGCGAAATCACACAACAGCCTTCTAGTATCCCTGGGATCAATAATTTCCTCAATCCAAAATGTTTCTGCTGATCGAAACGGAGAACGCAATTTGTTTAATCGATCTTCTATTTCCGCCAATTTCTTCCCCGGGTCCTCCGCCGAATCTATATCAGCTCGATAGGCTGCTTCTATTCCACCTTCTAGAGGCAGAGAACCCCATCGACCAGAGGGCCAAGCATATCGGGTACAAAATCTTCCCCCGCTTTTGTGCGCAGCACCAGCAACTCCGAAAGCATTTCTTATAATTACGGAGCACCAGGGCGTAGTAGTTTGCCACATGGCGCTCATAGCCCGTACACCCTCTTTTATTGTTCCAGATTGTTCAGATTGCAATCCAATTTGAAAACCGGGGCAATCAACTAAATAGACGACCGGCATATGAAACGTTTCTGCCATGTCCACAAATTTCATCACTTTCTTGCACGTCGCTGCAGTCCAGCAGCCCCCATACGAATAGGGATCGCTGGCCATTAGCGCTACAGGCCATCCATCCAAACGAGCAAACCCAGTTATCACCGACTTCCCGTATTGACTACCCATTTCAAAAAACGACCCCTGATCCACAAGCGATTCTATAATAGGACGCATTTTGTAGACTTTTCGGATATCGCGGGGAACCGCATCAATTAACTCTTCTATCCGTCTTTTAGGATCATCTCCCCTTCGGCCACGGGGCGGCAATTCATAAACAGAATTTGGAAGATAAGAAAGAAATTTCCTCGCGCATTCAAAGGCTTCTTCTTCATTGTCCACTGCGTGGTCTACCGCCCCAGCCTTTAATTGGATCTGATAGCCCCCCAATTCGTTCTTGGTGAGTTCCTGACCTGTTCTGGCCACCACGGGAGGACCAGCAACAAAAAGAGCCGATTTATGTTTAATCATCACCGAATAGTGAGAAGCTGCAAGGTGAGCTGCCCCCAAACCTGCTACGGACCCTAATCCCAACGCCACTCTTGGAACGGTCCCCATATTCTCGACGACCAATTCCCAACCATCTACTCCGGGGACATTTGCGCGACCCGTAGTTTCTATAGTTTTTACCGACCCACCACCTCCAGATCCTTCCACCATTCTTATCAAGGGTAATCGGAGTGCATATGCCATTTCTTCACACATATTATGTTTTTCTTTAATAGTTGCATCGGCAGATCCACCCCTGACGGTGAAGTCATCGCCTCCAATGATAACCGTCCTACCTCCGACCTTTGCTTTGCCAAATACAAAGTTTGATGGCGTTAATTTCTTAAGGTTGTTCTGTGCATCGTATTCGGCCATGCCTCCTATTTTTCCCGTCTCATGGAAAGTATCTGGATCCGCCAGTAACGTTATTCGTTCTCTTATGGTGTAGCGACCACCGTCTTTTTGACGTTTGACTCGTTCTGGTCCACCAAGATCTTCGGCAAACGCTTCACGACGTCGGAGTTCGTTAAGTTCATTTTCCCAAGTCATATTAAATTCCTACCGCACTACTTTAAATAATTGTTGATTAGATTAGTGCCAGATAAATACGTAGCCAGCAATATTCGGGCTTCCTTTGATGTCAAGAATACTCAAAACAATTTGTTTGAGATATATATGAAATCTGGGCTAACATCCCACCGTGAATGAAAATGCACATACTGTACTATTCAAACAAACACTAACTAATCAACTTTCTAGTCCACGGGGGCCAACATGCCAGAAATCAAAGTTCACAGTGATGTTACGGGTACCGCCTGGAAGATTGTTGTCACAATTGGTCAATCTGTTGAGGAAGGCGATGAATTGATGATCGCGGAAGCCATGAAAATGGAAATACCTCATTTGTCTCCTGAATCTGGAACTGTAAAAGAGATTTGTGTGGAAGAGGGAGAAGCTATTTCCGAAGATGAGCTAATATTCATAATAGAAACCTAACCACTTCGGTCGAAGTTCGGTAAAAGTTAAATGTATAAAGTGCTGATAGCAAACCGCGGTGAAATAGCATGTCGCATAATACGTAGCTGCAAATTGTTAGGTTATTCTACAGTTGCCGTCTACTCGGAAGCTGATAAATCGGCGCAACACGTTCAACTAGCGGATGAAGCTTACCATATAGGTCCCGCCCCCGTGCATGAAAGCTATCTTAATCGCGAGATCATCATTAATACTGCTCTAAGAAGCAAAGCTCACCTTGTTCACCCGGGCTATGGTCTACTATCTGAAAACCCGAATTTTGCAGCAGCCGTCAAAGGCGCCGGCCTGATCTGGGTTGGCCCGTCAGCCCAAACAATATTAGCGATGGGTGATAAAGGCCAGGCCCGAAATTTGGCCGTTGCTAGCAAGGTTCCTATCGTGCCCGGATCCGCTCCGATTCCCCTAGATGATCCTTGTTTGCTTGGGAAAATAGCCAATGATCTTGGTTTTCCTCTAATGGTAAAAGCAACTGGCGGAGGAGGTGGAATTGGAATGCGACTTGTCAAAGAACCATCCAAACTGTCCGCGACAGTCACTTCAGTCTCAGCGTTGGCAGAACGTACTTTTGGAGATAATGGTATATTTTTGGAACGCCATATCTCCAACGCCCGACACGTGGAGGTACAAATATTTGGGCTTGGAGATGGACGGGTTTTTCATCTTTCAGATCGAGAATGCTCTATTCAGCGTCGTTTTCAAAAAGTAATAGAAGAAGCACCCGCACCAAATATATCTGAAGAGCTCCGCAAAAAAATATCCGACGCTGCGTGTAGGATAGCATCCGATCAATTCTACTCCGGTGCCGGAACTGTAGAATTCATTTTTGATAACGAAAACAACAACTTTTACTTTCTAGAAATGAACACCCGAATCCAAGTAGAACACCCCGTCACTGAACTGATTAGTGGAGAGGATATTGTGCAACTCCAATTGATGTTAGCCGTTGGCCATGACTTGGGACATATGGTAATCCAACCGCCAAAATTTCACGGACATGCTATTGAATGCCGGGTGTATGCCGAAAAACCCGAGAAGAATTTCATCCCGACGCCAGGATTGCTAAAGAAGTTTTCATTACCTACCGCATCCTCAACTATTCGCATAGATACTGGGTTTTCGGAGGGAGATATAGTGACGCCATTCTATGACCCAATGGTCGCCAAAATTATTGCCTACGACACCACTCGTAAAGGGGCGGTTGCGGCAATGAAAAACGCTCTCGACAATACTCTAGTTGAGGGAATATCGACAAATATACGGTTTCTGAAAAATGTCATTAACCACCCTAACTTCCAGAATGGCGACATCAACACCAATTTTATCGAAACTCACAAAGTTAATTTAATACCATAAGAACGACGAAACCAAAGAAGCTTTTATTCGGCCGCAGCCGCAGAAGAACCACTTCTTACTAAATTGCTATAATCTTCTCCAAGAACACGGGAAATTTTCCCAGGAGTAAAAGTGTAGTCTCCAATCTCACCAACAGGCGTTACTTCAACCGCCGTTCCAGTCAGGAAGCATTCACTCGCATCAGCCATTTCCTCAGGCTTTATCTGGCGTTCTACAATCTCAAAACCTCGCTTTCTTGCCAAAGAAATAACAGTACGCCTTGTAATGCCATCTAGAAAACAATCTGGAACAGGAGTATGAAGTTTGCCATCAGCCATCACAAAAAAGATATTAGCCCCAGTAGCTTCTGCTATTAAACCACGATAATCCAACATTAGAGCATCATGAAGTCCTGCACTTTCAGCTTCATGTTTCGCCATCGTGCAAATTTGATAAAGGCCCGAGGCTTTGCTTTGAACAGGAGCCATATCTGGTGCAGGCCGCCTCCATCTCGACAAACTCAGTTTTATACCTTTTGTTTTAGCTTCCGGGTCAAAGTATGATGGCCACTCCCACGCGGTAACGGCCAAATGAATTCTGTTCTGTTGAGCAGAAACACCCATCATTTCAGTTCCCCTCCAGGCTATTGGCCTAATATAGCCATCACTAAAACCCATAGCCTTGACAACAGCTAGCTTGGCGTCTTCAATTTCTTTTGTAGAGTAGGGAATCTTATAACCAACCGTCTCAGCAGATTTATGCAGTCTTTTGGTGTGTTCCAGAGATTTAAATATCACGCCATTATAAACACGCTCGCCCTCAAATACTGCGCTCGCATAATGTAGGCCATGTGAAAGGACGTGTAATTTAGCATCTCTGTAATCGATGAGTTTTCCGTCCAACCATATTGACCCATCTCTATCGTCAAAGGAGAGTGAAGACATAACTACGTTTCCCATAAAAAGCTTTGCAGACTTATTTATCTATAAAAAATTAAAGCGATGATATAATGATAATGGACTAGTATCTCGTTATAAGCCGTCAAAGATAGTATTTTAGGAAAATATGTCAATATGACTGACGTAAAAATACCACCTAATTCGCCGTATCTTGAAGAGGAAGAACTTCGCCAAGCTATAGAAATGCTATTTTTTGCTTATCGCGACTTTACTAAAGAGCCCGACAAAATGCTTGAGCGCATTCGACTTGGCCGCGCACATCATAGAGCGCTCTACTTTATAGGACGAAACCCAGCTATTACCGTAACTGGTCTATTAGATATCTTAAAAATTCGTAAACAAAGTTTATCTAGAGTACTAAATCAATTAATAATTGAGGCGTATGTGCACCAGGAAATATCTGTGGACGATCGCCGCAAGAAACTTCTTTTTCTAACAAAAAAAGGTATAGGACTTGAGCGTCGACTTACTGCAAACCAACGGAAAAGAATTGCAAAAGCATACAAGATCAGCAGCGACCAGGCTATCATTGGATTTAAAAACATTCTTACTGCGATAATTAACGATGTAGATCAATGGCGAGTCGCAAACAGGTCGCGAGCGTCAAGTGGCAATAAAGGAATCTTTCCCAATGTTAAGAACGGCGAACAGGAATGACGATTCACGCGGCGAAACCAGAGCCTCCTCACGTACTGCTTGTCGACGATGACAACCGTCTTAGGAAACTTCTTGAGCTCTATCTAAAGAAAAATGGGTTCCGCGTCAGTAGTGCAGCTAATGGAAATCAGGCTAGAAAAATTTTACTCATATTCGAGTTCGATATAATCCTTCTTGATGTGATGATGCCAGGCGAAACTGGCCTTGAGTTGACGAAAGATCTAAGAAAGACAACCGATGTACCAATCCTACTTTTAACTGCGATGAATGAAGCAGAAGATCGGATTATCGGACTACAAACAGGAGCTGATGATTACCTGTCAAAACCATTTGAACCCAGGGAATTAGTATTGCGCATAGAAAGTATTCTCCGCCGTGTTGTTCCTACGGAAACACCACTACATGATGAAAAGTTGGTACGTTTTGGCCCATTTCGCTTCGATTTAAAAACCGAACTTTTATACAGAGGACCTATTATAACTAAATTAACCGAGTCGGAGACGGCAATTTTAAAGGCCTTTGTCCAGGCCCCTGGCGTCATATTGAGCCGGGAAGATCTGACCAATATAGACACGGCCCAAATAAACACAAGAACCGTTGATGTCCAAATTACGCGTTTGAGACGAAAAATAGAAGAGAATCCCAAATTTCCTAGACACCTTCAAACAATTCGTGGCCAGGGTTACATTCTAAAAACAGGATTATGAAGAACACTGAAAACATTCCTTTGCGCCATCACGCGGAATCCAAGATAAAAAAAATTCTCCCAAGGACACTTTTTGGCCGCGTGCTCCTTATTATCGTTACGCCACTCATTCTAATGCAGGCAATTTCTACATTTGTTTTTTTTGACAGACACTGGGATACTATGACAAGGAGGCTTTCTCACACGCTTGCAGGAGACATAGCTTTTATTGTTGATTCTGTTAGTCCCATGCCTAGCGAGAGCGAGTTAGTCAAGATATTGGGCAAAGCTGATGATATTCTTCATATGAAGGTATCATATTCACCAAAACAGATTCTTGTTAAAACAGAAACCGCTACCAAATGGGACCGCGTGCAGTTGGCATTAAGCAAAGCCTTGGGCGAACGGGTCCGCCGTCCATTTGCAATCAAGACAAAAAAAACAGATCGGCGCATTAAGATAGATATTCAGCTGGCCCAAGGCGTTCTGGGAATAGATGTGCATCAAAAACGCTTATATAGCTCCACCCCATATATTTTTCTAATGTGGATGATTGGGAGCTCTTTGGTTTTATTCGCAATCGCCATCGTATTTATGCGTAACCAAATTCGTCCAATACGGCGTCTAGCAGTCGCCGCCCGAAATTTTGGAACCGGACGAGACTCCAGCGATTTAAAACCAAGTGGAGCTACCGAAGTGCGCCAGGCCACGAGGGCTTTTAGACAAATGCAGGAGAGAATAAAGAGACATTTTGCTCAAAGAACTGAGATGCTGGCCGGGGTATCCCATGACTTGCGGACTCCATTGACCCGCATGAAACTACAAATCGAGATGCTAGATGATAGTCCCGAAATTAGAGAATTAGGGGACGACGTCCATGAAATGGAGCGGATGATAGATGGCTATTTGGCCTTTGCTAGGGGAGAGGGAACAGAGAAACCAGTATACACCGATTTAACAAAACTGGTCGTCGAAGTGGTAGCTCAGGAAAAACGCGATGGGTCTATAATAAAATTGTCGCTTGAACAACCAAATATTGATCCTATTACTTTGCGACCGCAAGCTATTAAACGGGCCATAACAAACTTAATTACCAACGGAAAAAAATATGCTACCAGCATGCAAATAACTATGGAAAAAACTAGAGATAATATTTTTATAATCATTGATGATGATGGTCCAGGGATTGTACCCGAACATAGAGAAGATGTTTTCAGAGCATTCTTTCGGTTGGATCCCTCTAGAAATCCCAAAACTGGGGGAACTGGGTTAGGTTTAACCATTGCTAGGGATATAGTGCAGAGTCACGGCGGGGAACTCACACTAAACAAAGCTCCTATTGGTGGCTTGCGAGCAACCATAGAATTACCTTTATAGCGATTATATAGCAAAACCGTCGACTAATACCCAATTGGTTCCGTTGTTAGTGTAATATTCTCCCACGTTGCCCGCATCCATTTAGCGCAGGCTGTCGATTGCTCAAATAGAGAATATTTGCATCCCTCACCGTAATCAAAGTTTGGAATAAATTCAGTACTTATCTGTCCCAATCGACTATCAATATTTTGGTAGTGATAAAGAAGAAGCTCACGAATTACCGCTTTCCATGGTTCTAGTAATGTTTCGTCCCAGGTGGCGTGGAAATTTTCTGGTCCGGGGTCGGAAAAAGGATACTGAATGCCGCGCCCAGGCTTCCCATCTTCATCCCTGACCAGAGTGTTCTTCGGGTTGTTGGGGACAACAGAACGAGCATGGCAATGCCTAACCCAACCTGACTGTATCCATCTACTACAAATATTATTGGGTTTTGTTGGGTCTAAAACTAACCTGCCCTCTTTGATATCGCTCTTTATAGCAAAAATTTCTTGCTCCTCTGGATTATCTATTTTGAAAATTATATGGCTATGATCTAACGTTATGCGGAACGGTAATCCACGTGCCTCTGCCAACAGACCTACCCGTTCCACTCGCAGAAAATCCTCTGACCACATATTGACATGGACTTCCAAGCACGGCTGGACATTTAACTTATCACCTTCTTCCAAGGCCATTTCGTAAAACTCAACTATATCTTCATCAGAAACAATTTTGCCTTCTGCGTCATGACTAAATACTTGGACATTGTGAACTATAGAACCTAATCGATTAGCCGTGCGCAGATTTTCTAGAAGGAGCGCCTCATCTCTCTGTAACATATAAAACCAGCCACCACAGCGTATAGGAAGGTCATATTTTTCACTCGCTCTTTTGAACGACTCTATTTCATCGGGAGCAGGCGTTTTGTCTATGTAATCGAATATACCTACATCTTTTACCATCGAAAGTCGGGTATCAATATCAGGCATCTCATCCAAATGGCTATGCTTGATTCCATTCGTCTGAATACCGAAAAATAGATCTTTCGTCATTTTATACCCTCCCACACTCGGTGAGTTTCAAAAAAAGTCTCCCGAACACCCTTAGTTTAACCACTTAAACGAAGAGCAAAACCAACTGCACAAATATCAAAACAATCTACCACCATTGGGAACCGGCTTATCGACGTTAACCAACACTACATCGCCGGCTTCATCAGGGAATCCCAACACGAGTATTTCGCTCATAAACTTACCAATTTGTTTTGGGGGAAAATTGATAACAGCGGCCACCTGCCGGTCTATTAAGTCCCCTATTTCATAATTTTCGCTGACCTGTGCTGACGTTTTACGGACACCAAATTTTTCTCCGAAGTCTACCCAAAGCTTGAGAGCTGGCTGCCTTGCCTCCGGAAACTCTCTCACATCAACGATTGTGCCAACTCTTATTTCAACTCTCTGAAACTCTTCGTATTCTATGACTTCGTATTTATTGCTATTCTCCATAGCCAGCAAATCCAATCTCGGGAATATAGCTTATTACCATTTCATTAAAGCCAATTATGTATCTGCCAAACCCGTTCTTATCATGAAATTTTCAATTAGTTTAAGACGCTCGTCTAAAATTCGAGTGGTAACATCCAAATTATCACTTTCTTCACGGGACCAAGCACATAGCCCTGCAAGAAACACAGCTCCAAGTCCCTTGGCTTTAAGCATTCCACTGAGCCCTGCTGAGGATAATCCAACAGCCTCGATGCTCAAACACATTGATTTTTTCAACGATTCGCTTCCTGTTATAAGCATAGCTGGATCTTTCAGAGCCTGCTTTAGTAACTCCACTATGCCTGCTTTGTATGGAGTCAACACATCAAAGCGCGCTAGCAACACCTCCAGCAATCTTTCTCGGACAGGAATAGCTGGACTTTTGATTTCTTCGTCTAATGCTTCTAGAGTTTGCCGATCTATGTATTCGGCGAAAGCGACAAGGATACTGGTTTTATCCCGGTATTTCTCCCCAATTATAGATGGCTGTACACCAGAGCAGTCTGACAACTCCAATATTTCAAATTCCTGCCACCGGCCATTAGTAACTATCTCCATTAGTGCTTTAAATATTAAATTTTCTTCCTCACTCTTGGGCATAAGCGCTCACACAAATCAGATATTAGCCCGCTAATTCTCGAGATCTCTTACTAGCAGCATCTATTGCCCTGTCAAAGACAGGCTGGATTCCATCCAAAGACATTAAAATTTCAAGAGCTGCAGCCGTAGTACCACCAGGACTCATCACATTTGTCCTCAGCTGGCTAGCTGATTCCTCAGACAATCGCGCTAATTCCCCAGCGCCTGAAACCGTCTCCCTGGCTAGACGCATCGATAACTCTTCCGGTAAACCCGCTTTTACACCAGCGGCAGCCATAACCTCTATCAAAAGAAAAACATAGGCTGGCCCACTTCCGGAAACAGCTGTGATTGGATCGAGAAGTTCTTCTTGGTCAATTGCAACAGCCTCTCCCACTGACGATAAAAGATTTCCGCACAATTTTGCTTGTTCTTTGGAAACCATGTCGTTGGCGACGTAGGTGGTAATCCCTCGCCCCACAGCCGCCGGAGTATTAGGCATTGCCCTAACGATAGCCGCATTCCGACCTAATTTCCTCTCGAAATATTCCAAGCTTTTACCCGCCGCAACTGATAAGAAGACTGTGTCACGACCTACGAAATTTCCCAGTTTACTTACTGCATCGTCCATTACTTGCGGTTTGACCGCAAGGATTATCACTGAAGGGCTAACGTCCTCGGAGATTTCGTCTACAGAGGATAACATACCTATTTCCGGTTGGTCCAAAAATCCCTTAATGGCATCCTTATTCGGTTCAACGACTAATATTCCATGATCGAGAAATCCGGCGTCAATCCACCCTGATAGCATAGCGCCACCCATCTTTCCGCACCCTACAAGAACCAGTGGTTGATTCATTTTTCTTAAGCTTCCCCTGCTACCTCTATTAATGCTGCGTCTAGAGCTTCCCGAGCCGTTTTACCACCCCATATCACAAATTGGAATGCCGGATAATATCGATCCGATTCACTGACGGAAACGTCCACTAAGTCTTCTAACTGCTCGACGCTAGCTGGGCCTGCTCCCCTCAAAAGGAGTGTGTGCCTGAACATTGGCGTCCCATCTTCCGATGATAAATCAAAATGGCCGAGCCAAAGCTTCTCGTTTATTAAGGCCAAAAGATGATGTACCACCCCATAACTTTGGCTATCTATTCTAGTTTCGAATACGCAAGAGAAATGAAGTGCTCCCATTTCCTCTTGCCACAAAAAAAAGAGGCGGTAGTTACACCATCTACCATGAATCTCCACTGCTAGTTCGTTTAGGCCAGTGCGTTCGTGCGGCCAATCATTAGCGCCAACAATTTCCACAAGTAACTCAAGGGGGTTTTCCGATGAACGCTCCGAATCCGCATAACTTAGAGACATTAGCCAACTCCGTTTTAGTATCCACTCCCGCAGCCAGCCAGCATAGTATCTTTCTACAATATACCACATGGCTAGTGCCGAGACAGCTAGTACCTACTACATCTAGCTACAATCTCATAAGTTTTGGTGGTGTCAACCCCTAACCTACTATATTTAGCGTTTAATTTATTTTAAGGTCGAGAGCGGGTATACAAGCTCTATTATGTTCCATCTTTTTTTGCATGCTTAGTCACTGTCTTAGAGGGCTTATTCTTATTTCTGCGACTATTAACATCTTTCAGACTTGTTCCTGCCAATTGTGCCTCTATGCGCTCTAACCGCGCCGACATTTCCATCTGTTCTTCTCTTGCTTTTTGCGCTAGTGCCCGCACAGCCTCAAATTCTTCTCGGTTTACCCAGCCTTTTTCATTTATAAATCGCTCGAATCGCTGTTGAAATATTTGCTCTAACTCGTCTCTAGCACCCGCAGCCATAGAAATAGCACCGCTAGCCATCCGGGCTAAATCACCAAAAATGCGCTTGTTTGATTGCATAATAAGCCCCCACTCGTTCTCTTATCGCTACCTTTGTTTATAGATTATTTTAACAATAATGTTCTATAAATATTTAGTGCATTTGCGGCTAGAAAAGGAAAAAACTATTTCACACCCATAATTGGTGTTACAAATATGCTCAGAATTACCGAGGCTATGACATGATCTTAATTACGGGTGGGGCAGGATTCATTGGTTCAAACCTGGTTGCCGCGCTGAGGGCTCGAAACCCCTCGTCAAAGATTGTGATTGTTGACAAATTTGGCCTAGATAGTAAATGGCGAAATCTCGCTAAGCATCGAGTCTGGGATATTGTAGAGCCGGATCAACTGGATCATTTCTTATGCAAAAACAGTGCTGCAGTAGAAGTAATATTTCATTTGGGGGCGATTTCTTCAACGACAGAAATAGACGTTGATCTGATTATGAAAAATAATTTTAAGTTGTCGCTTTATCTATGGAATTGGTGTTCCAAGAATGACACCCCACTAATTTATGCTTCATCGGCTGCCACATACGGCAACGGGGCGGAAGGTTTCAACGACGATTTAGATTCTGACGCTCTAACGGCACTAAAGCCATTAAATCCCTATGGCTGGAGTAAACATCTTTTCGACCGCTGGGTTACTTGGGCAATAGAAAACGGACAGCCATGCCCGCCACAATGGGCTGGATTGAAATTTTTTAATGTGTATGGCCCGAATGAAGGCCACAAAGGACATCAAAGTAGCTTAATTGCCCAACTATATCCTCAGTTAATAAAAGGCAAACCAGCGAGATTATTCCGATCGCACCGGGAAGGTATTTCCCATGGTGACCAAAAACGTGATTTTATATGGATTGAGGATTGTATAGATATAATGCTCTGGCTTTATCAAAATAAACAGGTTTCCGGTATATTCAACGCAGGAACAGGTCAAGCACGGAGTTTTAACGATCTCGCTAATTGTATTTTCAGTGCATTAGCACTTAATCCCAAGATAACCTTTATAGATATCCCTAACAATATAAAAGACCATTACCAATACTTCACGGAGGCATCCACGCATAAAATTCGGAAGGCGGGATACAAAAGCAAATTCACTAGCTTGGAGATGGGAGTAAAAAAATATATTCTCAACTACCTTAGTTCTACCGACCAGTATAAATAGCAACATGTACTACGACTTTTCCAACTTAAATATAGATCCAATTGCAATTCAAATCGGACCAATTGCCATTCGTTGGTATGCGTTGGCCTATTTGGCAGGACTGCTTCTAGGTTGGAGATATTGTCTTTTTCTAGTACGTCGTACACCCTTTGTAATGGCTCCTGCCAAACTCGAAGATTTGTTAGTTTATTCCACGGCGGGAATTATATTTGGCGGCAGATTGGGATACGTATTATTTTATAATCCAGTTTTTTTTCTCAACAATCCTATGGAAATAATGATGATTTGGAATGGAGGAATGTCATTTCATGGTGGATTTTTAGGAGTTGTTATAGCTTCGCTCATATTTTCAAGAAGAAATGGTATAGAAACCCTTCCGCTGGCCGACTTACTGGCGGCAGCTGCTCCTTTGGGTCTTTTCTTCGGAAGGATAGCCAACTTCGTGAATGGAGAACTTTTTGGTCGCGTAACGGATGTACCATGGGCCATAATTTTTCCAAATGGTGGCAATCACCCAAGGCATCCAAGCCAACTATATGAAGCTGGATTAGAGGGACTATTATTATTTGCAATAATCGGAATACTCGCATTATTAACAACGGCTCGGCGATATCCCGGCTTATTGTTGGGTGTTTTCTTATCTGGCTACGGAGCAACTCGCGCTTTCGTTGAATTTTATAGAGAACCCGATGCTCATCTAGGTTTCATCCTGAGCTATCTAACTATGGGTCAGATACTATCATTGCCAATGATACTGCTAGGTATTGTCTTCTTTTGTTTGTCGATAAAAAGGCCTCCGATCACTAATGAGTGATACACTTCTCAACAAACTGGTTCATAGAATAAATACGACTGGCCCCATCAGCGTTGCAGAATTTATGGCCGAATCCCTGATTCACAAAATTCATGGATACTACACACATGGGGACCCGTTTGGAACAAAAGGCGATTTTACTACAGCGCCCGAAATTTCCCAAATATTTGGCGAATTACTAGGGTTGTGGATGGTCACTGTTTTAAATGGTTATAAAACTAATTATCCAATTTGTCTGGTCGAGCTCGGTCCTGGCCGTGGCACATTAATGTCTGATATGTTGCGGACTATGTCTAAATTTATTGACGTAGACACGATGCTCGAAATACACCTTGTTGAAACGAATAAAGACCTACGAACATTGCAAAGCAAGGTACTGGAGAAAAACAACACCACTTGGCATGAGGACCTCTCATCATTACCAAATAAACCCTGGTTCTTAATAGCAAATGAATTCCTGGATGCCCTCCCAATACATCAAATTGTTAAATTTGATGGAAAGTGGGTAGAGAGATTAATCAGTCAAGCCAAACAGTCCCATAACTTAACTTGGACAATTGGAAGAATGCCTTCTCAACTAGGGTTACTAGTTCCAGAGGATGTAAACGCACTTGCAGGCGATAATGCTCTGTTAGAACTATCTCCCGCTGTTCTGGGAATATTAAAGTCCATAGCGGAAAATATTACTGCCTATGGTGGCGCTGCCCTGATCATTGATTATGGTTATACTCAGCCCACTTTTACCTCGTCGCTTCAGGCGATTAGAAAACATCAATTCGTCGATCCACTTGAACAGCCTGGTGACGCGGATATTTCTAGCCATATCGACTTCTCATTAATAAAAAGGGAGTCAAACTTTTACGATTTAAATTTTTATGGCCCCGTTACTCAGAGGGAATTTCTTACCCGAATGGGTATTAATGAACGCGCCCTCGCTCTGCAGAAAAACAAGGGCTTGGAGGCGTCCAAAAACATACAGACGGCCGTAAACCGTTTAATCACTGCCGATGATATGGGAAATCTATTCAAGGTAATTGCGCTTACTTCACATAATATTATACGACCACCAGGGTTTTGAAATAAAGTTAGCTATCAAGAAGGGATGCGCAGTGTTACAGATTAATGAGTTACATGATGCTTCTATTGTGCACGCCTTTTTTACACGATGTGGTGGATATAGCAAAGGCGGTTATAAATCATTGAACTGCGGTTATGGGTCAAAAGATGACAAACTATTAGTGTCCAAAAATAGAGCTGAAGCCATGCAGTCAATCGGCCTATCAGCCGAAGCTTTGTTAACATGTCATCAGCATCACAGTAACAGCGCTGTGGTCATAAAAGACAATAAAAGCAGTCCATATTTGGTTGCTGATGGAATGGTTACAACGTCACCCGGTGTTGCCTTGGGGATCTTAACTGCAGATTGTGGCCCTGTTCTTTTTGCAGATTGTAAATCACGGGTTATTGGAGCCGCTCA
>CAYFGZ010000034.1:0-31455 GCA_964342575.1 uncultured Nisaea sp.
TTCCGCCTGCTGTTTTTGCCTCGCTATCCATCCGCCGGATCACGACGCGATCATGCAATGGCCTAAATCCCATTCCATTTCTCCATTTTTAAAAAGCTGAAAATTTAAGTTAATGTTCCCTTACGAATACCATCGACCGTCGCCGTTAGCACTCTCCTAATGCGACTGCCAGCATGTAGTGCTTCACATCCCCGCTGTCAAGAAGGCAAGCAAGAAAAAATTAGAAATTACGGTTAATTAACGTAAATAGTAGAACTCTGCTAGCAAAAATAGCAGTTTTATAGCAATACAAAGCGTTATGGAACCCCATTATCAGTCGGGCGCCAAAGTAACTCTCAAACCATCAAGACTGGGTGTAATTGTGATTTGGCACGATAACCTGGAATTATCCTGCACGTCGAACGCCAAATCGAGCATATCTATTTCCTCTTCACTCTTTTCAGGAACCTTATTCTGCCATTCTTCATCCACGTAGACATGGCAAGTTGCACATGCACAAGACCCACCACATTCTGCTTTAATATCCAATCCTTCATCTCGTATCACTTCCATCAACTGCCAACCGTCTATCCCATCTATTTGATGCTCAACACCATCATGATCAATAACGTAGAGTTTCATTATACCCCCAGTTTTTCTTGTAAATCTGAACTCGAAGTCGTGTATTGAAACCTTAATTTGCGATCCGGATAAACATACCGGAAGGCCTTTTGTGACATTAATGCTGCTTCGTGAAAACCCGACAAAATCAACTTAAGTTTTCCCGGATAATGATTAATATCACCAATTGCAAAGATCCCAGCAACATCAGTTTCAAATTTTTCAGTGTCAACCGGAATTAAATTCCGTTCTAAATTAATGCCAAAATTTGCGACCGGTCCCAACTTCATCGTCAAACCGTAAAAAGCCAATAAAACGTCACACTCTAAATCCTGCTCTTCAGATTCTCCCTTAATATGCAAAGAATCAATAAAACCATCTTCGCCTTTAATACCTTTTAATTGACCGATTTCTAATTTCATCAAATTGTCAGAAACGAGTTTTCTCATCTTATTAATAGTATCCGGAGCCGCTCGAAATTCATTCCGCCTATGTAGCAAAGTTAAATTTCTTGCTATAGGTTGAAGGCTAAGCGTCCAATCTAAAGCCGAATCCCCACCCCCAGCAATTACTACACTCTTATCACGAAACTGATCCATTTTTCTGACGGCATAAAATAGAGACTTTCCTTCGTATGATTCTATATCTTTCAAAGGCGGCTTTTTGGGTACAAAGCTTCCGCCGCCGGCCGCAATTACAATTACAGGTGCTTCCAAAACCGTACCGGCATCTGTTTTAATCAACCAAGTACCAGTTCCCAATTTTTCAATGGATTCAGCCATCTGTCCAAAATGAAAAACCGCTCCAAATGGTTCAATCTGTTGCATTAGCTTATCCGTTAACTCCTGTCCCGTACACACAGGAATTGCGGGAATATCATATATTGGTTTTTCTGGATAAAGCTCGGCGCACTGCCCTCCGGGAACGTCTAGGATATCTACTACATGACATTTCATATCTAATAGACCTAATTCAAAAACGGCAAATAATCCAACGGGACCGGCACCAATAATGACGACATCTGTCTTTTGCGGATTGTTACTCATAATCTTCTCACTAATTTACTCAAACCAACCTCAATTCGTCGCTCGTAACAACGATACCTGATATAGCGTTCGCTTCCATACTAATAATCTCCGCCTCAATCAATTCTAAAACGACATTATTAGAGCTATATTAAAATTCTATCCCTCTGCGCACTTGGCACCTGCAAGGGCAAATTACTCAATGCCTAAAATTACGAATACCAGTCATTATCATAGCTATATTGTTTTCATTCGCGGCATCAATCACCTCTTGATCCCGAACCGATCCGCCGGGCTGTATAACAGCGGTCGCTCCTGCTTTTATCGCAGCAAGCAAACCGTCTGCAAAAGGGAAAAATGCATCAGACGCCACTACAGACCCGACAGTCATAGACTCGATTAACCCAAGAGCAGCCGATGCTTCTTTGGCTTTAATAGCCGCAATCCGGGAAGCATCAATGCGGCTCATTTGTCCCGCTCCAATTCCAACACTTGCCCCATTTTTTACATAGACAATAGCATTGGATTTTACGTGCTTTGCTATACTAAATGCTACAAGCAAATCACTTAATTCTTTTTTGGTCGGTTCTCTTTCTGTCACTACTCTAAGGTCCGCTGACTTTATCCTAGCCGAATCCCCGTCCTGCAAAAGAAATCCACCAGCTATAGGCTTGATATACTTGCTAGGTTCCTCCGGATTCGGCACCCCCCCCGTCTCGAGAACTCGAAGGTTCTTTCTTTCTAGGAGTATTTTTTTTGCTTCCATCTCTACCGATGGTGCTATCACAACTTCAGTAAAGATTTTAGATATTTCTTTAGCAACCTCTGCTTGCAAAGGAGTATTCACAGCAACTATCCCACCGTAAGCGCTAGTTTTATCGCAAACCAATGCATTTTTATATGCATCAAGGAGATTTGTAGAAACAGCTACCCCACAAGGATTAGCATGCTTTATTATTGCTGCTGCAGGCTCTTCGAATTCTGAAACTAGTTCAAAAGCGGCATCCGTATCGTTGTAATTGTTGTAGCTTAACTCCTTACCCTGCAGTTGCGTAGCTGCTCCAACCCCAGGTCTATGACTGGTAGTCTTATATAAAATTGCAGCCTGATGAGGATTTTCGCCATAACGCAATTTTTCAGGCCGTGAACCAGAAAAAGTGATATATTTTGGCTCAGTATTTCCTACCTCTTTGGAAATCCAATTGGAGATTTCGCTGTCATAAGCGGCAGTTCTGGCATAAGCAGTAGCTGCCAACCACCTCCTCATCGACAGCGAAGTAGAGCCATCGTTCTTCCTATAGTGTTTCAAAAACTGATCATAATCAGAGGGGTCAACAATAACTGCCACCGATTGATGGTTTTTGGCGGCGGCTCGAATCATTGCGGGACCGCCTATATCGATATTTTCAATGCAATTATCGAAGCTTTCTCCCGCAGCAACCGTCCGCTCAAAAGGGTATAAATTACATATTAAAAGATCGATGGGCAGGATTCCGGACTTAGCCATCGCATCAAGGTGTTCATCATTATCCCTTTTAGCTAGTAATCCACCATGGACCGTGGGATGTAGTGTTTTTACTCTTCCGTCCATTATCTCGGGGAAACCAGTAATCTCGGCCACATCTAATACATTCAAACCAGCAGATCTCAGTGCCTCTGCTGTCCCTCCTGTCGAGACTATTTCAACACCTTCTCTCTCGAGCATCCTAGCCATTTCAACTAGGCCAGTTTTATCGGAAACTGATACAAGAGCGCGTTTTACCGGGACAAAATTAATCATGGGTTATTCCAAATCTGAATGTAAATAATTGTGTTATTTTGTGATACATCGCGACCGGGATCAAATTTATAAAAATTGTCACCATCATCGAGAAGCATCCTTTTTGGAGTTTAACTTTAACTTTGTTTCTCTAATTGAAATGTATGTGGTGCTGCCAAAAATCAAGATAGCCCCAGTCCAAGTAAATAAATCCGGCACCTCGCCAAAAAAGCAGAACCCGAATAGCGCTGCCCAAACCATCCGAGTGAATTCTATTGGCATAACAACTGATGTTTCCCCTAATCTCAAAGATTCATTCATAAGAGTTTGCGCCAAGGTTCCGAGAGCCGCAATGACGAACATTACGATAACCTGGGGAAAAGTTGGTGTTTGCCAAAAAGGTATGGCGGCGATAAGAACTATCGGAGAAAGAAAAATAGAGGCATATATCGCTATGGTTATGCTAGAATCGGTCCGAGTAAGAACCTTTATAACCATGAGTGCTACAGACCATATTAGCGCTTGTAAAATAATCAGGACTGGACCAATACCGAATTCTATCAGCCCCGGTCTTATAATTACCAAGGTCCCTAAAAAACCTATGATCAAAGCAGTTATTCGACGTATTCGAATGACTTCCCCTAAAAGAATTACAGCCAATACTGTTGCAAACAAAGGCACTGCGAAACTTAAGGCCGTAACTTGAGCTAGTGGCGTAATGCTCAATCCATAAAAAAAACATAGCATAGCCCCAGCGTTTAACAGCCCACGTAGAGCATGCAATTTCACGCTTCCCGTCTTTAAAATAGAAAAATTATTCCTAAAGATTATGGGGGAGAGAATAATCAACCCGAGTGATGCTCTAAAAAAAGCAATTTGAAATGGATGCATTTCTCCAGATAAATCACGAACAATTGTATGCATAGCCACGAATAAAATAGACGCTAAAGCCATAAAGATAACCGCACGGAAAACCGCGGGTAATCCGCTAAAACTTTTCCATCTTTCTTGAATGAACTTCACAAACCCTCTTATGAACCACTGGCGTTTTAATTAAAAAATTGGTATGGCAGTTTACCACTAAAAATTACCCCATTTGGGTTTCATAGGAATCATCGAGCTTTTCCCTGCCGAAAGCGCAGCATTATCTTTTGCAACATTTTCGATTATATTTAGTCGCAGAAGGGCGAGAACGTGCCGACCCGCCACCGACCTAACCTGGCCGGCTTCTTTATCTCTGAAAGTTATCTGCATTCCTGGAGATGGCGCTGGGCCAGTAAATTTACAGGGTATCAAGCGGCGTTTTATCAATCCCCTGTACTTCGTCCTAGCCGTTAGCTCCTGCCCCATATAACATCCTTTATCCCAACTGATCCCATTCAGCTCATCAAAACCAGCCTCCAATAAAATGGTTTTTTCTCTCTGCATGTCGTGGACACCGTCAGGAACTCCCATACTTATCCGCAATTCGTCGTATGCGCTCATACTTCCCCGCGCCAACTCTAAACCATCCAACGGAGTGGAAGCAGGTAACCTTATCCGGGCGCCCAATTCATGCAATCTCGGATCCACCATAGCTTGGCCATTTTGAAAAGTTTCCACAGCTCCAGGTATTTCCGGTAAATCAAAAAAGTTTAAAGCATTCTGTCCGTATACCGCATAAACTCTAAATTCGTTGCTTCTATCCCGTAATTCAACCTGCGACCTGAGCTTGTATATATCCAGTTTAGCTTTGAACTCAGTCAATCCAGTTCTATCACATTCTAGAAATAGTCTTTTCCCATCATCCGTGGATATAATGAAGTCGTATAGAAATTTTCCCTGTGGGGTTAAAAATGCCGAATAAACGGCTCGATCCTGTCGAACTGTTTCGACATCATTAGATACTAAACCCTGTAGAAAATTTACGTTGTCAGAGCCTGTTATTTCGAGAACACCCTGACTTTCCAATTCAACAAAATATGTACCCTCATTCATGTGCTTCAATCCAGATATACCAAAAGACTACAATTTAGATTAATGGATTATATCTACTAAAAAGTATGATAAACAGCTTGATTTAATGGAATATAGAAAAAAACTTCAACTACATATGTTCAATGTTTTTAAAATACTTTGTTCTGCCGAACTAAATACAGTATGCCCAATGGAATGATTAAACAGCAATAGTTGCTTTATAATGTGCACTTTTATAATTAGGTGGAACCCCGACACAGACTGGCCAGCAATAATAGCCTGTAATCGTGATGAAATGATTAAAAGGCCATCTCGGCCCCCGGGACGACACTGGATAGATAGGCCTGATATAGTGGCCGGCTTCGATGAGGAAGCTGGAGGAAGTTGGCTCGGAATTAATGATTACGGGGTTATTGCTGGTATTCTCAACCGAACCGATTCGCTCGGATGGACAGTGGGGAAGCGTAGTCGTGGTGAATTAATTCTAGAGGCATTGGACCATCCCGATGCCGTTGATGCTGTCCGAGCTGTTTCTGAAATCAATGGAGATGCTTATCGCACATTCAACATGATTGTTGTGGACAATCGGGATGCCTTTTGGATTAAACACGATGGGGTTGAACAAATCGTATGCCACCCACTTCCTATAGGAACCTCGATGTTAACAGCGGAAAACCTCAATGACTTAAACGCACCTCGAATAGCTCATCATCTCGAAGATGCCAGAAATGCCAAAGAAATAAACCCCAAAACTGCAGTCTGGACTGAATGGAAAAGCATCTTATCCGATCGTACGCCCTACGTTAAAGACAACCCTTTAACCGCAACAAATATTGAAACGGACTATGGTTTTGGAACCGTTTCATCTTCATTTTTAGCTATACCAGGAACAACCAGAAACAAACCCATTTGGTTATTTTGTGATGCTCCACCGGATCAAGAAAGTTTCGTTCCAGTCCAAATTTGATCAATTTCTTAAAATAACGAGATTTTTTTTATACACTTACCATCCCCAAGGCTATCTATCTGATAATCTGAAACTTATCGACTTGCTATATAGACAGAACATAATCATAAATTAGTTAACGCAAATAAACTTTCCCCGTGGGAACACTGGAATGGTCAAACGAAAAAAGATATACGAAGGAAAAGCTAAGATCCTATATAAGGGGCCAGAACCTGGTACTCTGATACAATATTTTAAAGATGACGCCACCGCTTTTAATAACGAGAAGCATGGCCTCATTACAGGTAAGGGAGTGCTCAATAACACTATTAGTGAGTATCTCATGAAAAAAATTTCTCAAATTGGAATTCCTACCCATTTCTTAAAACGGTTAAATATGCGGGAACAACTAATTAGAGAAGTGGATATTATTCCTATAGAGATAGTCGTTCGGAATATAGCTGCCGGATCAATATGCAAAAGATTGGCACTTGAGGAAGGTATGGAGTTGCCCCGCTCTCTAGTCGAATTTTTCTATAAGGCGGATGAGCTTGGCGACCCCCTTGTATCAGAAGAACACATCACCGCGTTTGAGTGGGCCACTAATCAGGAATTAGATGATATTGTCTCGATGACCCTTAGAATCAATGATTTTCTGACCGGCCTCTTCACGGCTGTCGGTATACGCTTGGTAGATTTTAAGCTGGAATTTGGTCGATATTACCAAGAAGACTCGCCTCAAATTATCCTTGCAGACGAAATAAGTCCTGACAATTGTCGATTATGGGATATAAAATCTAATAAAAAACTGGACAAAGACCGATTTCGCCGCGATTTGGGTGGGGAACGCGAAGCGTATCAGGATATCGCGAGACGGCTGGGCTTGTTGCCAGAAATTGACGAAAATTTGGAAAAAAAATCTAGTATCGCTGGTAACTCATGACTAAAATCGGCACGTGATGAAAGTTCGGATCTATATTAGCCTGAAGAGCGGCGTGCTAGACCCTCAAGGAAAGGCTACCGAGAATGCTCTGCATGCACTGGGTTTCGACGGGGTTAGGAACGTTCGGCAAGGCAAATTCATAGAACTTGAGTTGAACCAGACTGAGCCAGAAAAGGCACTTGGCCAGGCCGAGAATATGTGCCAAAAGCTTTTAGCCAACACCGTAATAGAAAATTATAAAGTAGAACTAGCCTGAATCCATTCGATCAAAGACCATTATAAGACCCGGCTACCGTTCTTTGTTCGCACGATAGAATCACAAGATCAGCAGCGGCCGGACTACAGACAATGGGCGTATCATGCATAATTGCTAGCCGTGTTAATGCAATCAAATCCACGTCATTTGAATAATGGGCTTGCGGATCAGCAAAAAAAATCACGGCATCGAGCTCTCCGGTCGCAATCAACGCTCCAAGTTGCTGATCGCCCCCTCTTGTTCCCCTTTGCAACCTATCTATTTTCAGGTTCGGATAGGCTTGCCTCAACAAAGCCCCCGTCCCACCTGTACATACAAGTTGTTGTTTTGCCAATACTGTAACATGTCGTCCTACCCAAGCTTCTAACTGGGCTTTTCGCTGGTTATGTGCGACCAGCGCTATTCTCCTTCGAGCCGTTGAAACTTGAGCAGCTCGACTAGCAATCGACATCACAGAACGTATTTGCGAAACCAAACCAACTTTTTCCGCCGGGAAGCTGCCAGTTAGAGCAGCTGTGCCAACAGTAAAAGCCGCCGCCCCTGCCGCCGCTGCCGCTTTAATCCGCTCTTCACCATCAATGCTACCAGCTATTACAACTGGCTTGGGCGAAGCCTTGCAAACCTTATTCATTAGCTCGCTCACGTCACCGTTAAAGCGATATGCTAATAAATCGAGGCCATGGACACCTTCTAGAGCAACCAGCGCCCTGGCACTCTCAACAATTTCAGGAATGGTTCCCTTCAGAATACTAGGATGCCCGACTATGTGACCAGGGAACGGAAAGTAACGTATAGGGTTGGCCCCTATAATGTTAATCACCTCTTTTGCTCGGGTTCCACCCAGCAAGCAATCCACGTCAAGTTTTACAGCTGCTTCGGCAGATTCTAACTCTCGATCGGCTTCTAAACTGACGACCTCGAGATAAGACCTGCCGCCCGCCAATCGAATTTCATCCGCCAGCAATTTTAAATCTTCAAAAGACAAGCCAACATCTTTAAAACCTATGTGCCGAGCACCACCCGCTAAGACTTCCTTTAATTTATTAAGAGCATCCGGAATAGTGCTATCATTAGCCGTCAGCATGAAAATGAAATCAAAACTTATTTTCAGTACTCCCAGATTACCAAAAAAGAATACGCAATATCATTTCTCGCCCGTACCATTCTATTTTAAAAGGCCGACATGGTTCAAGTTTTTCTAATAAAAAGTCAAATTGAAATAACAGTCCTACTTAAGGAAATTAACATAAATAGTTCCATCCCCAACTAATTGTTTTAGCCAAATTTTTACCGATTCGGGATAGCCTGCGCTCCTAACACCAATTAACAAAGTTTTAAACCAAACACTTAACTCCTTATTCTCAGCACTTTCGAGTGCTATGTAGGCATGACTTGCAAAGCCCCATCCGCTTGCGTACCTTGGATCAAGGGTATTTTTTGAGCACACTTAATACAATGAAATCAGTCATTATTACTTTTCCAGGCACCAATAGAGAAAATGATATGTCGATGGCAATCGAAAGAGCCTCGGGCAAGAAACCTACTTTAACCTGGTATACAGATAAAGAAATACCAGACGTCGACCTAATCGTAATACCGGGTGGATTTTCGTATGGCGACTACCTTAGATCTGGCGCCATGGCTGCGCGATCTCCCGCAATGCAAACTGTAGCGGAAAACTCTAAAAAAGGTGTACCTGTTCTGGGAGTATGTAACGGATTTCAGATCTTGACCGAGGCCGGACTTTTACCCGGGGCGCTAATAAGAAATAGCGGCTTAAAATTTATATGTAAGAATGTAAACATTAGAGTTGAGCAAACAAATACTATTTTCACTTCAAAATATTTCGTGGGACAAAACCTCTCCATTCCGGTTGCCCATAATGACGGAAATTATTTCGCCGAAGCAGCTGTTTTAGACGAATTAGAAAATCAAAATAGAGTCATATTTAGGTACGTTGATTCTCTGGGAGCCGCAAATCAAGCCGGAAATCCAAATGGATCGGCACGCAACATAGCAGGAATTTCCAATAAAGATAAAAACGTATTAGGTTTTATGCCTCATCCGGAAAATGCAACCGACCCTCGACTTGGCAGTACGGATGGTCAATCTCTTTTCGAAAGCCTGATGGACACTGTATCATGATCGGCGATCACGACCGAATTTCGACTGAAGTTGTCGAGCAGCACGGTCTATCAATCGACGAATTCTCTCGAATAAAAAACATATTAGATAGAGAACCAACTTTGACTGAATTAGGGATCTTTTCTTCAATGTGGTCCGAACACTGTTCATATAAATCATCTAAGAAATGGCTCAAGATACTTCCAACAGAAGGTGATCACGTGATCCAGGGTCCTGGTGAAAATGCAGGAGTTATTTCAATTGGAGATGGGCTGGCTGCAGTCTTCAAAATAGAAAGTCATAATCATCCAAGTTTCATAGAACCTTATCAAGGTGCTGCAACTGGCGTTGGCGGAATTTTGCGAGATGTGTTCACAATGGGAGCTCGTCCAATCGCCAATTTAAATGCATTACGATTCGGATCTCCAGACCATCCGAAGACTCGCCACTTATTATCTGGAGTAGTATCCGGAATCGGAGGATACGGAAACTGTATAGGCGTGCCAACAGTTGGTGGGGAGGTCAACTTTCATCCCGCTTACAACGGAAATATTCTAGTAAATGCAATGACAGTAGGAGTCGCTGACTCTAATAACATATTCTACTCCGTTGCAGCTGGAAGCGGGAATCCTGTTATATATGTTGGAGCTAAAACAGGGCGCGACGGAATTCATGGAGCAACCATGTCATCAGCCGAATTCAATGAAGATGCAGAGGAAAAAAGGCCTACGGTCCAGGTTGGTGACCCATTTACTGAAAAACTTCTTCTTGAGGCATGCCTTGAACTAATGGATAGTGAGTCAATAATTGCTATCCAGGATATGGGAGCTGCCGGGCTAACCTCCTCTTCTGTAGAAATGGCTGGTAAAGGTGGACTCGGGATGAAACTAAATCTCGATCTAGTTCCTGTTCGGGAAGAGGCAATGTCGGCTTATGAGATTATGCTGTCGGAAAGCCAAGAAAGAATGTTAATGGTGCTTAGACCCGAATCTAAGAATCATGCTCGCAATATTTTTAAAAAATGGGGTTTAGATTTCGCAGTTATTGGCGAATTGACTCAAACAGGCCATCTGGAAATTGTAAAAAATGGATTAATAAAAGCAAATATTCCGATAGATCCGATGGTCGATCAATCACCCGAATACGATCGCCCATGGACTTCTGTACAGATAGAAGACGAATTAGATTCTGGCCTCTACCCCCCAAAAGACTCTTTTATTGAAACTTTAAAAAAGTTGATCGCTTCCCCCGATATCGCAAGCCGCCGTTGGATTTGGGAGCAATTTGATTACCTTATAATGAATAACACGCTAGCAAGACCTGGCGGTGATGCAGCCGTTGTAAGAGTTCCAGATACAGCGAAGGCATTAGCCATCACCGTCGATTGCACGCCGCGATACTGTCTTTCAAACCCTACAGCTGGCGGGAGACAAGCGGTAGCGGAGGCTTGGCGCAATGTTACGGCAACTGGAGCTAAACCAATGGCGCTAACAAACAATATGAATTTCGGCAACCCGGAAAAGGCAGAAATTATGGGGCAATTTGTCGAATGCATAAAAGGAATGAAGGATGCTGCCGAACAACTTGCATTCCCAATAGTATCTGGGAATGTATCTTTATATAACGAAACGAATGGAAAGGCTATTCTACCAACGCCTGTAATCGGTGGTGTCGGTCTATTGGAGAATTACGAGAATCATACCACGATAGATTTAAAAAAAGCTGGGGAAGACATAATATTGGTTGGCTCAACAGCGGGCTGGCTCGGTCAAAGCCTTTATCTGCGCGAAATTCACAATTTGGAAATCGGAGGCCCTCCCCCAACAGACCTCCAAGAAGAGAAAAGAAATGGTGATTTTATCCGAAACATTATTTTGGACAAACATATCTCTGCTTGCCATGACATCTCTGATGGCGGGCTCCTAATTGCGGTTGCCGAAATGGCACTTGCTTCGGTTTCATTGGGGAACCCAATTGGGGTGAGTTTGAGCATTCCCAACAGACTGACCGACCATGCTTTCTATTTCGGGGAGGATCAAGGACGCTATTTGATTACAACAGATCAACCCGATAGGGTCTTTGAAATAGCTGCTACTAAGAAAGTCTCTGTTCAAATCATAGGCAAAACAGATTCTGCTAACCTATTGACTTTAGAGGGAATTGGTTACATATCATTAAGTGAAATTCATATTTTAAACGAAAAATGGATGCCGGAATATATGAACAAGGTTTGACAATATAGATTGATGGAGCTTGGGTAATTATGCCGATGGACGTAGCGGAAATAGAGCACTTGATCAAAGAAGGTTTTCCAGATGCCAAAGTAGAAATAGAAGACCTTAGAGGAGATGGAGACCACTATGCTGCCAGTATCGTATCGTCGGCTTTTATAGGAAAAACGCGCGTCCAGCAGCATCAGATGGTATACGCCGCTCTCAAGGGACGTATGGGGAGAGAACTGCATGCTTTGGCTCTTCAGACTTCCCCCCCAGCAAAATAAGGCGATAGACAAACTTTAATTGAGGGAGCTTAATCATGATTAACGAAACCACCCGCGAGAAAATACAAAATGAAGTGGACTCTAGTGAGGTATTACTATTTATGAAGGGCACTCCTGTTTTCCCACAATGTGGGTTTTCGGCGGCAGTGGTTCAGGTCCTAAGCCACCTTCAAATACAGTTTAAGAGTGTTAACGTTTTGGAAGACCACGAAATCAGAGAAGGAATTAAGCATTATTCGGATTGGCCGACAATCCCTCAGCTCTACATCAAAGGGGAGTTTGTTGGCGGCTGCGATATTATTAGGGAAATGTATGAGGCGGGTGAATTAGTGGAATATTTGGAGCAAAAAGGCATTTCAGCCGCTGCGAGCGTGTAAGATATCAGATTGGTATTAGTTTTTTATTTGAGATGAACTTACCCGTAAACACTACAAAAACATTGTTTCGGCGCTTCCTTGACCCTTCTGCTAATACATTATTTGTAGTCTCGGCGGTGACGTTTTGTGCTGCCCTTTACCTAGCAATTCCCCATCGCTCCTTCATAGTGAAAGGATCCATCGGCGAAGCAGAAATAATCGAAAAAGCCAAAACTTCAAATGAATACACCCAATACTTGGCAAAATTGATAAGTCCGAAACCAAGCCCTATTAGTGGAATCATTATTTCAGACAGACCAAATTTACAGGCAGGCCAAAAAGTTCCGGTAGTTTTCCAACGGGATGATACGGGAAGCATGCTCATAATTGAACTTTTTGCTCCCTGGGTGCGCTCCTTCTGGCTGCTAGCGGCAAGCCTAGCAGCTCTGGGGTTAGGAATCAGAGAAAGAGATAAATCTGCCAAACCAAATCAATAGCCGCGCGCCTTCTAGCCTCGTTAGACCCGCGGTTTTCTGAAAAGGACAAACAACCACTCTTAACTCTGGATTTAGTTACGCGAGTAGTACTCGATAACAAAATTGGGTTCCATACGAACCGGATATGGAATTTCATCTAACTTGGGTTGCCGCAAAAACGTCCCTTTCATCCTTGCAACGTCTACGTCGACATAGTCGGGTATATCCCGCTCACTCGAGGCAACAGCCTCCAGCACCATGGGAATTTCCCTAGATTTTTCCTTTACCTCGACAATGTCACCTTCCCCGCAGAGAAATGATGGAATAGTCACTCTCCGCCCATTCACATTCACATGCCCGTGACTTATAAATTGACGGGCACCAAAAACCGTCGGCACAAATTTCATCCGATACACCACAGCATCGAGCCTGCACTCCAGGATACCAACTAGGTTCTCCCCTGTATCTCCGCGTCTTCTGACCGCTTCTCTGTAGTATCGTCTAAACTGGCGTTCGCCAATATTTCCATAATAACCTTTCAATTTCTGTTTTGCCATCAACTGCACACCAAAGTCCGATGGTTTTCTCCTACGTTGACCGTGTTGACCAGGTCCATACTCTCTTTTATTGAAAGGGGATTTAGGTCGACCCCAGAGATTCACTCCTAGGCGTCGATCAATTTTATGTTTTGCGCTTACGCGGTTACTCATTATTGGCTCCTTTTAAAGCCTTTTTATTGTCCTGGTAGGGCTAACAGCCGGTAATAGCCAAATTCTGATATTACACTTTTCCAAGAATAGTTGCGCAATATATTCAAGTGTTCATAAAAGTCAATTATAACAACAAAAACATTGCAATACCTTTCCTCTCTAATAAAATTATATTAGCCAGAGGTATAAGATAATTCTGGTCGGTCTAACACAGGGAGTGCGTATGGAATGGATTAATGACCCGGCCGTTTGGGCAAGTCTCCTAACTCTCACACTGCTGGAAATTGTGTTGGGCATAGACAATGTAATTTTCGTCTCCATAGTCGCTAATAAACTCCCCGAATCTACACGAGGAAAAGCTCGCAAAATTGGCCTCGGACTAGCACTAATATTAAGGCTGATACTGCTATCAATGCTAGCATGGCTGGTTGGATTGACGGAGCCTCTATTCGAGCTGTTGAACCACAAGGTTTCGTGGCGAGATCTAATACTTTTAATAGGCGGACTATTTTTGGTTTACAAGGCATACAAAGAAATAATGACAACGCTAAAAGGCGAACCAGAAAGTGCTGAACACCAAAGTACCGCTAGTTTTTCGGGAATAATAGCCCAAATCGTAGTCCTCGATCTCGTCTTTTCAGTAGATTCTGTATTAACGGCAATAGGTTTGGCGGAACATCTATTCATCATGGTCACGGCCGTTATTATAGCTATGGCTGTGATGCTGACGGCCTCAAAGCCAATCAGCGAGTTTATCTACTTGCACCCAACCGCGAAGATGCTAGCACTATGTTTTTTACTGCTTGTTGGTATTGTCCTGGTAGCTGACGGGCTTCACGTTCACATTCCTCGAACCTATCTCTACGTTGCCATAGGCTTTTCAGTAGCAGTCGAGGCTTTGAATTTATTAATGAAAAAAAATACTCCAAAATGAGTCACTAAAAAGCTTGATTTGTCTATAAGAACCGTAGCTAACTCGGCGGGATATAATTTTTTAGAGCCGTGATAATTCCGTGCAGTGTTCTTACTTCTTGGCTTGTTAAGCCAGCCTTGTTAAACATAGAACGAAGATTTCTGCAAATAGTGGGGGCTAAGTCTTCCGGGTATAAAAACCCCGCATCTTTAAGGGATTTTTCCAACCTATTATAGAAGTATTCGCGCTCCTCAATCTTCGCACGTCGACTGTTTCCCCAATCATCTTTCAGTGATTTTTTTTGCAGTCGGGCTTGAAACCACTCATAGCCAAGCAATAGGACCGCATGTGCTAGATTTAGGGATGAAAATCCTGGATTTAAAGGAACATTGACTACCATATCAGCCATAGCGATGTCATCATTTCCTAATCCAGACCTCTCAGGGCCAAAGATTAATCCACTCCTCTCGCCAATACTTTCACTATCTAAAAGCGCCTGAGCAGCCCCCCGCGGAGTGAGGACTTTTTTTGTCAAATCGCGTTCACGGGCAGTGGTTGCAAAAATTATATTCAAATCAGAAACCGCTTCACGACTGTCCTCAAATACTTGAGCTCTGTCCAGAACAACGGAGGCCCCTGAAGCCATCGTTTCAGCTCGCGGATTTGGCCACCCGTCTCTTGGACGGACAAGTCTCAAATCTGATAAGCCGAAATTAAACATTGCGCGCGCAGCAGAGCCTATATTTTCCCCAAGTTGCGGTTCTATTAAAATAATCACCGGCGCCACTGCCGCTTGCGTCCCTTGACTAGGAACATTTTCTGTATCTGACATTATTTATTCCCAGATTAGCTCAAAAATCTATGGCGAATACGCCTTTACCCTTTCTATTAACACCCGAACAACAAGGCAAAAACGTTTATCTCTGGATACGTGGGCTAGTTTCTCTTCCACTTTGTTCCACTTTCCCCATCCTCAAGTAGAATGCCGTTTAATTTTAGCTCGTCTCTAATTTTATCAGCTGTAGAAAAGTCGCCCAATGTGCGCGCCTGCTCCCGAATTTGAATTAATTCTTGTATCTTATCGTCCAATAACGTACCGGCTGAACCTTTACTTTGCTGAAACCATTTCTCCGGTTCTTGCTGCAATAGCCCAAGCAATTTTGCTGAAGCTAACAATTTACCGTGCATCTCAGCCGATTCCGAAGCATTCGTAGATCTATTCAAGCGGCCAGCTAATTCATGTAACCTGGCTAAAGCGAGCGGGGTATTTAGATCGTCAGACAAAGCACTAATGATTGGCTCTGAGGGTTCAACGGAACAATTGCTGACTTCCGTCAAACCTCGCAAGGATTGGTATAATCTATCCAAGGCTGATCGAGCATCAGCCAACCCCTCTTTTGAATAATTCAATGGCGCTCTGTAATGCCCCGCCAGCAATGCGTAGCGGATCACTTCGCCTGGCCATTCATCCAATAGATCATGGACTGTGTAAAAATTTCCTAATGACTTGGACATTTTTTCCCCTTCAACCGTGACATACCCATTGTGCATCCAAATACTAGCCATCTTTGGAATCTCAAATGCACACCGGGTCTGAGCAATTTCATTCTCGTGGTGAGGAAAGACGAGGTCGATACCACCCGCATGGATATCAAACGTCTTACCAAGATACACATTGCTCATTGCTGAACACTCTATATGCCAGCCAGGCCTGCCAAAACCCCAGGGGCTTTCCCACCCGGGCACATTATCTTCAGATGGTTTCCAAAGGACAAAATCGGCGGGATCACGTTTATATGGGGCTACATCAACTCTAGCACCGGCTATCTGTTCATCCCTATTCCTTTTTGAAAGCTGGCCATATTCTGGCATAGATGGAACACTGAATAGTACGTGGCCGTCCCGTATATAAGCGTGTCCTTTGGCAATCAACGCGTCAATCATTTCGATCATGTGAACGATGTGCTCTGTTGCCCTTGGTTCATAATCCGGCGGCAATGCTCCTATTTCGAGCATGTCTTTTTGAAAAATTGCGGCAGTTTCTTCGGTTATCTCCCTAATTGAACGTCCCGACTCGAGGGCCCTTTCATTGATTTTGTCGTCCACATCAGTAATATTTCTCACGTAGGTGACTTTTGGATACAGATAACTTAGTAGTCGATATAACACGTCGAATACGACTACAGGGCGAGCGTTACCAATATGCGCAATATCATAAACTGTCGGGCCGCAAACATAGAGGCGCACATTCGCTTCATTCAAAGGCACAAAAGAAACTTTTGAGCGAGACAAGGTATCATAAAAAGACAGAGCCATTTTCTCTACTTAAAGTCATTATTAAAAACAAGAAACTAAGACCATTAATTTTTCCGTCTGCAAGAAGCCTCGAACGCGTTGGTGATCGGATACCGTCTATCTCGTCCGAATGCCTTCTGACTTATTTTAACACCTGGTGGAGCCTGCCGGCGCTTGTATTCGGCTCTGTCTAACATCTGCCAAATTCTCCCCACAACATCTATATCGTAGCCTCTAGAGGCAATATCCCATATATTAGCTTCATCCTCAATTAACCCCTCTAGAATAGCGTCAAGCTCTTCATATGCTGGCAAAGTATCTTCGTCCTTTTGGTTGGGTTTTAGTTCTGCGGAGGGTGGCTTATTTATTATTCTGTCCGGCATAACAGCTCCGTCTGGCCCCAGGGCTCCCTTCGGCTTTTCCTTGTTCCGCCATTTTGCCAGTTCAAAAACCGTCATCTTATAGACGTCTTTTAAAACGGAATACCCTCCACACATATCACCATATAAAGTGGCATAACCGACGGACATTTCGGATTTATTTCCTGTCGACAATACCATCATACCTAACTTATTGGATAACGCCATCAACGTTAGTCCGCGCGACCGCGATTGAATATTTTCTTCCGTTGTACCTGTATCCAAGCCCCTAAAGTGTTCTAGCAACATTTGATCAAATGCCTTCATAGCAGGAGCAATCGATACAGTATCTAATTGAACCTCTAACATCTTTGCTGCAGTCTCAGCATCGTTTAGGCTTTCCTGACTAGTATAGGGCGAGGGCATCATAACACAACGCACCCTATCGGGGCCGAGGGCATCTACGGCAACAGCCGCGCTGATAGCGGAATCGATGCCTCCCGACATTCCCAAGATCACACCTGGAAAACCATTCTTGTTAACATAGTCTCTTAAACCAACTGTCATGGCCTGATAAGTCGCCTCCAATCCAGTTTCAATGCTGGATGTTTCACCTTGTTCACAAACCCATGTTTCGCCGCTGCGTTTCCAACGGGTAAGAGCCATATTTTCCTGCCAGGCGGGCAATTGCCAACTCAGGCTGCGGTCCGAATTCATAACGAAAGAAGCTCCATCAAAAACTAATTCGTCCTGGCCACCAACTTGATTCAGGTAAACTATAGGTAATCCTGATTCAACGGATCTTGCCACAGCGTGATGCACTCTCGTATCAGATTTACCCGCCTCATAAGGAGAACCGTTAGGCACCAAAAGAAGCTCACCTCCTGTTTCAGTTATGCACTCTACCACTTCAGGAGTCCAAAAATCCTCGCAAATTGGGATGCCAATCCGAACGTCTTTATAATTGATAGGCCCAGGAAGTGGCCCAGCGTCAAAAACCCTCTTCTCATCAAAAACACCATAATTGGGCAGGTCATGCTTGTGTCTCGTCGCTGTTACTTGCCCCTTTTCAAGTAAAACTTGGGAATTATAAAGCCGATCCTCCTCAACCCAAGGAGTCCCCAATAAAACAGCTGGTCCACCATCTGTAGTTTCTTTAGCCAGTGCCTCCACGGCTTCTCGTACTTCGGATATGAACTGAGGTTTTCGAACAAGATCCTCTGGCGGATAACCGCATGCATATAACTCCGTTGTCATCAATAGATCTGCTCCGCCTTTAGCGGCATCGGATCTAATCTGACGTAACTTTTTCAGATTTGCATCAATCTTTCCAACGATCGGATTTAATTGAGCTAACGAAATAACAAGTTTGTTCGTCATCAGTAATGGCCAGTTTTAGTTAGCAAAGGATTATCAATAATTTTCAAGCAAAGCTATCAAGAGTTCCTTTGAAATATTCTTTTAAGTTTGTAGTCATCTACAATATTAGATAGTTAAGTCAACACTAATGCTGAATTCCGGGTTTCTCTAGCAGAAAATGATGGTTATCGTATCCTATTTATAAAACTGCGCCTTTAACAAACATTGATGATCCCAAAATCACGCCATATCAACTATTATAGCGAAAAGGATGCTATAACTCACGGAGAAGCAAATGGCAGCAGCATACGTCATCGCTAATGTTAACGTAACGGACCCAACCGCCTTCGAAAAATATAGATTGAAAGTCCCTGAAGTCACGGAGGGGTTTGGCGGGACATATCTCGCCCGGGGAGGAAAACAGGAAACCCTAGAAGGTTCATCGCCCATGGGAAATCGCACTGTGATAGTCCAATTTGAAAGTTATTCAAAGGCTGTAGATTGGTATAATTCACACGAGTATGGCGAACTAATAAAGCTGAGACAGGCGGGGTCAAGCGGCACTTTGATGGTCGTGGAGGGAGTAGATTAACTACTTTCGGTCAGCTCAAGGATGTGGTTTTGAGATTCAAATAAATGCCTAACCAATGTTAAAAAAAGCTGAATCACAGAAGGAATTATGCCCTCTTGCCCTCAGTGCCAAATATTACACAACTTGCATTAATGAGGCGATAGAGTATATCTGAATTCCAGCAACGACTGTTTTCCACTTTCCTGCTTCACGATCGAATTTTTCACATTGCCTTAACATATAAAATGTTCATCCAAAACAACCCCAGTTGAAAAGCAATGAATTTTAACGTGAGAAGTCATATAAAAAGCCACTCGGTAGGAAGTAAAATTAAACCATGATATCGAAGGCTGATCTCCCCAGCGAAACTGAAGTTGTAATTGTAGGTGCCGGTCCCGTGGGTTTGGTAATGGCAAATCTCCTGGGACTATCCCGAGTGGCAACGACTTTGATAGAAAGAAACCAGCGACCCTATGATATCCCACGGGCTATAACGCTAGACGATGAAGGCTGCAGAACGCTGCAAGCGACCGGACTAGATCATATATACCTACCAAAAGCACTTCCAGGAAAAGGGGCCCGATATTATGGCGAGGATGGCACCCCATTTGCTGAGGTAGGCCCTGGCCCAATAGAATTTGGGTTTTCAAGACGAACCCACTTCTTTCAACCTGATCTAGAGGCCACATTGTTGAGTGGTTTGAACCGCTTTTGTCATGTGAATGTCTTCTATTCTTGCGAGTTAATGGACATAATCCAAACTGAAACCAACGTGACAGCTAACGTGAAAGACCATTCCGGAAAGTTAAAATCCCTAACCTGCAACTATCTTGTAGGCACAGACGGTGCAAGAAGCAGAGTTCGCCAAAAGCTTGGCATCAAAATGCTGGGAGATACCTATCCAGAAGATTGGGTTATCATCGATACCCTCAACGATCCCGACGATGAGCCTGTATCTAAATTTTTTTGCAGTAGAGAAAAACCATTTGTTAGTATTCCAGCACCCAACAATGGTCGACGTTATGAGTTTCGAACACATGCTGACGAAAATGCAGAAGCACTTTTAAAATTTGATAATATTCGCGAAAGATTAAAACCAATAAGAGAAATAAAAGAAAAAGATATTTTAAGGGCAACAATCTATACATTCGAGGCGAAAATTGCCGAAAAATGGCAAGATAGGAGAATTTTTTTAGCAGGAGACGCAGCCCATTTAACTCCTCCATTTGCCGGTCAGGGACTTAACAGTGGCCTCCGAGATGCACACAATTTGGCCTGGAAGCTCTCGATTGCCAATAATCACAAAGCCAGAGACTCTTTTCTGACAACCTATGAATTAGAGAGAAGAGCACCAGCTTGGGCTATGATTGAATTAGCAATAGCAATGGGAGATATTGTTATGCCGCGTGGGGGTGATGATGTGAGTTTCAGGAATAGCCTAGTGAGGTGGCTAGAAAGATTTCCAGCGACCCGTGACTTCATTGTGTCCATGAAATTTAAACCGCCACCTAGATATGAAATGGGTGCGTTTATAAATCTATTCTCTCAGCCTTTTGCGGGTTCACTAGTTGGGGAAATGCTGCCTCAAACACCAGTGCGTCATCTAAACTGCTCCAGCACTCGACTTGATGATGTTATCGGAAACAACTTTGCTTTGATTGCACAGGAAGAATGGATGATCAAACAAATGGTTCAGAAAGAAAAAGAGTTGTGGCCTGAGTTGAAACCAAAAATGATTGGAATTGGCAAAAATTTAGTTGATATTTCCGATCATGTAATAAGGCTCGTGCCAACGGCAGAATCAACACTGCCTAAACTCCGTGCCCATCGGGATCAAATCATTCTCCTAAGGCCCGATCGATATGTTGCAGCAAGTTTTACACAGGACGAAGCCGCCAGCACCGTGTCGCAATTGAGAGACATCCTTTGGCACAGGACTAAATAATCCTAATCTAGTATTATTTATGAACTATTCAAAACCAAATCACCTCACGCCATCTAATGGCTACAAGGGCACTCAAAAATAATCCCCCGATTCCATATAACGACACTGTCAAGGTATATCCAAAGCTTTCTATAAGCACACCCGATGCCATCAATCCCAACGGCAAACCGTAAACTGCCATCATTCTAACGCCCATTACCAGACCTCTATATTTTGCGTCAGTCATTGTTAATAGCGTGACCACCAAGGATATCATGGCCAAGCTCTGGATATAGCCAGCTAACAGCAGCAAAATTTGACCCATCAGTTTAGATTCTACATGACCAAATATAATAATAAGGACGTGCATCAGAAAGATATTTACTATCATAAAACGAGAAGAGTTTCTGCGTAGATCGATAATAGCCATTGTAAAAGAGCCCAAAAGTGCCCCCATCGCATAAGTCGCCACTAAATGACTAAGTCCATTTTCATCAGCTCCATAGATACTCTTAGCAACAAACGGTAGGATCCCATGACTAATTGGAAAAACAGTAAGGTTAACAAGAAAGGCCAACCACATAGCCGCTAGAAGTGCTGGTGTTTTCCATATATACACTAGGCCTTGTTTAAGATTAAAAATAGCAGATTTTGCTGCATCATCCTTTATTCTGGGATTCGTCTGCACGTGTGACACACCCGTAGTTAATAGTAGACTACAACAATAGAATAGACTCACTGCAATATATGCCACTCCAATACCAAATAGAGAGAATAAGCTGGCACCAAATAATGCTCCAGCTATCCGAGCAGTATCCATAGTCGTCCGAGAAAGGCCCATAGCTGACATCAAATTGGTCTCAGGCATCGTGTCTCCTATTAAGCCATTTCGCATAACAAGATCGGATGGACGAATTAAACCAGTCAGTAGGCTAACGACGTAAACATGCATCGGATCCAAAGACCCGGTCAGAGCAAGTCCCATTAAAACCAGACTTAATCCCAAATACGCTGCCCTCAATATACAAAGTAATGTCCTTCGTCCCCATCTATCACCTAATACACCCAGGTATGGAGCCAATAGCGTCCCTAACCACTGTAAAGAAGCAAATATGGTAAGCGCCAAAACAGACTCGGTTTCAACAATCACATACCAACCGAGTATCAGTATTTCCATTTCAAAAGCCCAAGACGTCATTAAGTCGGCGGGCCATTGAAAACGGAAACTTCTAACCCTTAAGGGCTCCAAGAATGAAGATGTGGATGAATTAAACACGTCTTTTAAGTTTTACGTTAGTTACAAGATTTAAGTTGAACATGATTTCCCTGTTTAAGAAAGAACAATAACAAGCCGCCGCTACCTAGAGCTATTAATTAACGTATAATAATAAAAAAAAGGGTGTTTCAATCCCATGCTATATTGTATTCTTTGTAATATAGGCATCCGGAATTAAATATCCGCTAATTGAAAGAAGGAAATTAAGGTATTTCTATGCAATTTTTTGATCTTTCCGGTGCGAACGGTCGACGTTTTAGTCCCTTTGGTTGGCGTGTTCGAATGGCCCTTGCCCATGTAGGACTTGAACAAAAGGCTGATGTTGAGCTGGTGACTTTTTCCCAGAAGCATAAGTTAGATTTCTCGGGGCAAAATTTAGTGCCTGTAATCAAGGACAGAGACCAGGTTATCTTTGATAGCTGGAGAATAGCTTCCTATATTGATGCAACATACGGTACTGAGAACTCTCTATTTGGAGGAACGGACGGGAAATCAACTTCACGGTTTATTGCAAGTTGGGTGGATAGCCAGATACACCCCTTAATAGCTCAATGTGTCGTAAGAGATATCCTTGACGTTATTGATCCGGCCGATCGCGAATATTTCCGAGCCTCTCGAGAAAAACGATTCGGCATGCCGTTAGAGCAAATTGTGGAAAATCGGGATGATACCAAAGCAAACTTAAAGAGGACGCTTTATCCTCTGAGGAAAGCTCTCGAAGTCGCCCCATTTATTGGCGGAACTTTGGCCACCTTTTCTGACTATGCTGTTTTCGGAGCACTCATGTGGGCTCGAGTAACTAGTTCTTTTGAACTCCTCGAGTCTGACGATCCTATATGCACCTGGCGAGAACGTATGTTAGATTTATTTGATAGCCTCGGAAGAACCGAATTATCGCCTCACGCATAAAGGAAAAGAAGATGCGGATAAAAGACCTTACAGATGACAAGATGACTGCCGCCCAGAAAAAAATAAGAGATGAGATTGTCTCGGGCCCACGAGGCAAACTTCAAGGTCCCTTAAAAGTATGGCTAACAAGTCCTAATCTGGCGGATAAAGCACAAAAACTTGGCCAGTTCTGCAGATATGAAACATCTTTGCCCACACATCTAAGCGAACTTGCTATACTCATAACTGGCCGGTTCTGGGGGGCTGAGTTCGAGTGGTATGCACACAAAAGAATAGGCTTGGAAGCCGGTCTGGACCCCGAACTAGTTGAAGATATACGTGAGCGGCGTATACCCAAGTTTAAATCGATTGCGGAGAAAATTGTGTATGAATTTGCGACTCAATTGCACCGAGACCACAGGGTAGCTGACAGCACCTATGCCTCTGCTATACAAGAATTTGGTGAAGAGGGAACTGTCGATTTGGTTGGTATTCTTGGCTACTACACGTTAATTTCGATGACATTAAATACTTTTGAAGTCCCGCTCCCAGAAGGGGTTAAACCTGAACTGGACTGACACAACACTTGACACTCCAATTCTATAAACGACGAAATAAGAAAATACTAGCAATCATGCCAATAACGAATAGCATCCCTAAGCTAGCATGCCCGTCTTGAAAAGCTAATTCCTGAGCCTTCAATGATAATAGCATTTTAAGATATGTCATAGAGGAAACCATTTCCTCAAGATTCGTCAAACCAGAATGAGCCAGCTGCCGTGATAGATTCTGGAGAATATCCTGGGTCACAAAATTATTTGGCGTTTGAGTCGCCAAAATGCTCGCCAGGTAGCCAACCGACCTATTGTCTATGATGATAGCCAACGTGGTGACGCCGATCGATGCACCAGTCATCCGAACGAAATTAAGTGTTCCCGCTGCAAACGGAACCAACTCATTCGGAACTGCATTCATCCCGCTGAGATTTAAGGATGGAACTACCAAACCTAAGCCTATTCTCCCAAATGCTACAAGAAATGCCATAATCCAAAAACTCGTAAGCATACCGGTATCTGCCAACAGCCAGCACGAAATGCCAAAAACACCCAATCCGACAGCAATCGTGCGAGATGGATTTACTTTGGTAGACAACCGCCCAGCAACCGGAAAAACAATCATCGAGACGATACCACCCGGTAACAACATCAAACCAGCCTTAAGTGCCGTAAATCCGTGAATAGTCTGCACCATTACCGGGATGATATAAAGGGAGCCAAACATGCCAGCACCAAAAATAAATGCAATCAGTGCCGAAGCTACATAGTTACGATATTGAAAAAGGCGAATTTGAAGTAAGGGAGCTCTACTACCACTTTCTACAAGCAAAAATATGGTTAGGGCTAAAGCGGAACCAAAAAGCATATAAAAAACAGGATCCGTATTCCAGCCGTCGCGTTGCCCCGCACTTATTCCACTCAGAAACAGCATTATCGCCGCAGTGATCGAGAAAAAACTGAATATATTAAAAGGGGTTCGAGGTTTATTTAGATCTCGGCCGGGCATAAACATTGACGCCATGAGCGCAGCTATTACCATTATCGGAACTGGTGCGGAAAACACAAAGCGCCATTGTGCAAAATCTACAATCATCCCACCTAGAACTGGTCCTATAGTAGGACCGAAAACTATACCTAAGCCAAACCACCCCATCGCCGGACCTCTTTGCTCAGGCGGATAGGCCAAATAAACAGTGCTTAGAGCTAATGGCTGTATAAGCCCGGCACAGAGACCTTGCGCAATACGAGCGATAACGACTCCCTCAAAAGTTGGGGCATATTGTCCACCGATGGCGACCACCGAAAAAAATGTTAAGGCGCCAATAAAAACGTTTCGAGGACCAAAGTTTGTTACCAACCAAGCGTTCAGCAACATACCAGCCGTCATGGCTGAAAGAAAACCGGTTGAGATCCAATGTGCTTGGTCTTGGCCAATGCCAAATGCACCCATAATATCGGGAATTGCGACATTAACCATCGTCGACGACATTATCATGGCAATCATCGCAAGCATCGCCGTGACGGTTACCGCAACTTTATTAATCTTTTTCACTGTATTATCATCGCGCTTTATTGAAGCCATCTCCCGAAAATAGAACCGTTATTGGCTTGTATAAAGACTTCTACCATCATTCCTGGTCGCAACATGTCGGACCGTTGACTAGTGTCTATCCGAACCCTTATTCTCTGAGTAACTTTCGTAAAGTTACCAGCCTCGTTCAAATTTGGCAGTAAACCAAATTGGCTTGTTACGGCATTTCCAATGCGGCTGATTTTTCCATGAAACTCTTCATCCGGGTAAGCATCAACCTCTATTTTCACATCTTGGCCAACCGTCAACCGTTCTATTTCCGTTTCTCTTATATTAGTTTCTATCCAGATATTCTCTGGATCATGCAAAACCAAAAGTCGCTGGCCTTTAGAGACAAACTCCCCCTCGTTTACATGCGTCCTTGATACAATACCTGCAGTACTAGTAACAATATCGAAACGCCTTACCCGTTCAACTTGTGCACGCAACTTGGTTTCGACTTCTACTAACCGTGCAGTTAAAGTCTCTTTTTCTGCTTTTTTGACAGGTAGGAGAGCCCGATCTGCCATCGCCTCTTTTACCAACGCCTCCTTCGCTGACACAGAGGTTTTAGCCACGATCAACTGCTGCTGAGCCTTTAAAAAGTTGGCTTTAATGCGATCAACCCTGGAACGAGCTGCAGCGCCAGTTTTTAGTAATTCACTCACCCGTTTGAGTTCTTTCGCGAGAAAATCGACCTCGTGAATAAAGATTTGTTGATTAGCTCGTGCCTGATCTAAATTCGCTTTTTCAGAAATAATCCTAGTTTCTATCCGATCTCTTATCATATTATACTCAGCACTTACTCGGGCTAACTCGGCAGCCTGAGTAGCCCGCTCTGCTTTTATTTGCTGCAATTTCAATTTCACTAGGTGGGAATCAACGCGTATTAACGTATCCCCTGTCGACACTGTGTCGCCTTCAGATACAAGCCGATGCGTTATTCTTCCATCCACTTCACTACTGACGGTAATCAAATCAGTCATTACTCGAGAATCTGTTTCGTGTACATATAGAAATGAACTCTTGATCCAATCAATTAACCAGAACCCCATAACACAAATCAAGACCACCAGAAGTATCGATCTCGCTGCTCGAAACACCTTATGATTATCGTCTCGAGCCTCTCTTATACTCGGCGGCCCGTTATCCGGTTCTCCTTCGTGTCTCTGTGAAACTTCGCTCATAAATTGGTCCTGCGTCCATCTGTTTTATAGACGAAAAAATACATCGGGCGCATCCCACATTTTCTAATATAAATAGCGCTTAAGCTGACCACCTTAATATGGTCGTACCCAGAAATAATAATATCTGACATGGGTTAAGATCAATGCACAAAACCCATTTAAATCAATTGTAAATACAACTGATTGAATTCAAGTTTATCAGAAAAAATATGCCTATTCGCCTTTCTTTATAATCCATGAACTGTCCATTTCCATTACTATCTCATCTCCCTGATTGATTGTGAAAAATCTGCATGAAACGTTGCCAACTGAGGGGCGAGATGATGAGGGACTTAATGCTAAAATTTCTAACATCGCTTGTACAGTATCATCAGGCCGCACTGGCTTCAGCCATCTTAATCGATCTATTCCATAAGAACCTGCACTGGTTAATTGAAACCCGTTAGATTGGCAGATTAGCCGAAAGGTTATGGCCGCCGTCATAAAACCGCTCGCTATTATTCCGCCAAAAGGAGATTCAATCGCATCTGTTTTACTAATATGAAAGGGTTGAGGGTCGTACTTCCAACCGAAGTCTATAATCTCTGATTCCGTTATAGTTTTTGACAAGCTGTAAAACTTGTCACCAACAGACAAATCATCGAAGAAAATTGGCTGGTACAAAATATTGCTCCTAATTTCAATTTTGTTGGTGCATCCTCGCACGCGGTATAGCCAACTGTTATATTCCCTTTACGAAGCACCAATAAAATTTTCGTCATATTTCCCTCACTGGCACAAATCGAGAACTACTGCTTAAATAATTGATCGGCATCCAAGGAAACACGTTTTTTTGTTTCTATCACGGCCTCGACACGAGCTATCTCTGATTGCATATTAGTTATATAATTCTGCAGATCTTCAATATTCCAAGACGTCAGATCTTTTGGTTTAGAGGCTTTAACTTTAGGCTCTAATTCTTCGAAATCCATGAATTTTACCTTCCATTAATAAAACTTTTCGAACAAACTGCCGTAGTTACGATCGTCCATTCCTGCTTTATAGTGAACATCCTATATATATAACTAATAATTTGTTTAGATAATATAATAAGAATGCTAAATAGCAGCCCTACTAGTACCCTTTGCAAGGAAGAGGAAAATTCATGACACAACCTTTGATGCCAAAAGCAACAGCAGTTTGGTTGATAGAAAACACAGCTTTAACTTTCGAGCAAGTCGCTGAATTCTGCAATTTACATGCGCTGGAAGTGCAAGCCATTGCAGATGGGGAAGTAAGCATTGGAATGCAGGGCTTCGATCCGATCGCAAACGGGCAACTATCTAGAGACGAAATAGAACGCTGTTCTCAAGATCCAGATTCACGTTTGGTACTGCAAACCAGCACCCTGCCCCAGCCAACAACTAAGAGTAAAGGACCAAGATATGTTCCTATATCCAAACGCGGGGACAAACCTGACGCGATAGCCTGGCTCCTAAAACATCATCCCGAGTTAAAAGACTCCCAAATCAACCGGCTAGTGGGCACAACTAAGGAAACTGTCAATAAGATTCGAGATCGAACTCATTGGAATTCGAACCAAATAACAGCCCGTCATCCCGTTTTGCTTGGGCTTTGTCAACAACAAGATCTCGACAATGCGGTCATTAAAGCTGGTGGAGAGATAGAAACACCAGAAATACAACTGGGTACAGCCCCAGAAACGACTAGTTAAAAAGAAGCTTGGACATCAGAATGGTGGGTCGTATCATTTTTGAACTCCGATACCAAAACACGATGAGAACGTTCTTGTCGGGGTGTCTTGTCAAAGTATTCTCTAAAACATTTAGAGAAATGACTGGCCGATACAAATCCGCAGGCTAAGGCTACAGAAAGTATACTCATGCTAGTTTGCTCAAGTAGTTGCCTAGCCCTGTTAAGTCGCAAACTTAGGTAATACTTGGTCGGCGTCGTTCCCATATATTTTCTAAAAAGACGTTCAAGCTGCCGGCTGGATATACCAGTGCGAGTTGCCAATTCAGACTGGGCCAGGGGAAATTCCAAATTTGCAGCCATGTCCTCTATAACTGATATTAACTTCGGGTGCGTCACTCCTAACCTGGTTCGAAGTGCCATTCTTTGCTTAGCATGAGGTTCCCTTATCCTGTCATGAATAAATTGATCTGAAATATCACTAGCCAGGTTTTCTCCGTGCTGCTTGGCAATGAGAAAAAGCATCATGTCCAGCCCAGCCGTGCCTCCTGAACAAGTGATTCGATCACGATCAATTTCATACAGATCCGAAGAAATTTCTATGTGAGGAAAAACTTCCCTAAAGGACTCTAGATTCTCCCAATGTATTGTACACCGTCTATCATCCAACAATCCGGCCTTTGCCAAAATATAAGCGCCCGTAGAACTAGCTCCCAGTGCCACCCCCTGTCGCGACGCCCTTCGTAAAAACGATAATATGGAACCGGAACCATAGCGCTGCACATCCATACCAGAGATGACAATGATCAGTTCCGGACGATCAATCAGATCTATTGAGCCTTCTGGTATAATCTCTACTCCGTTGCTCGCCGCAACCGCACTTCCATCGACGCTCACTATATCCCATTCGTATAATTCTCTGCCACTCACCCTATTTGCAGAACGCAGTGGTTCTATGGCAGACGTAAAGGCCATAAGTGAAAACTCGGGGACAAGAATGATTCCGATCTTTGTTGGTATCTGATTTGGGTCATCAAACATTCATTACACCTTGCTTAAAATAAGAGTAGCAACAAGCTAATATAGGCTATTTAAACCCCAATCAATAAATTCCTTTATTCAATTACCACTTTTACCACCTGATAGTCTCGCTTTTGGATTCAAATTCACTACTGACTTGCGTAACCGATAATTTTCAATGCTTCTTTTATTTCATTTAGAATATCGGGTTCATCTATCGTCGCCGGCATCTCAAACTTTTCTGAGTCAGCTATCCGCTGGATAATGCCTCGCAAAATCTTTCCTGATCGCGTTTTAGGCAATCGGTTTACAATGATTGCTGTTCTAAAGGCTGCAACAGGCCCAATTTCATCCCGCACCATTTGCACAACATCATCTATAATCTCCTTGTGCTCTGTATTGACCCCATCTTTTAAAACCAAAAGTCCAAGCGGTATTTGCCCCTTTAATTCATCTGAGACTCCCAAAACCGCACATTCCGCAACATCTTTATGGGCAGCCAACACCTGCTCCATCCCGCCAGTAGAAAGTCTATGGCCAGCAACATTTATTATGTCATCAGTCCGCGAAAGTACATGCAAATACCCATCGGCATCCATGATACCTGCATCCCCCGTCTGATAGTACCCCGGATACTCGGCCAAATAGCTCTCAATAAATCGCCTATCATTCCGCCAAAGAGTAGGAAGAGCCCCTGGTGGGAGTGGCAATTTTATTGATATAGCTCCTATTTCGCCCGCCGGCACGCTATTACACGAGTCGTCCAAAACCTCTATATCCCATCCTGGTACCGCGCATGTAGGTGAGCCCGGTTTTATAGGAAGTGTTTCTATACCCAAACAGTTAGACGCTATCGGCCAACCAGTCTCAGTTTGCCACCAGTGGTCTATCACCGGTACTTTCAAAACGCTCTTGGTCCATTCGAGAGTATCTGGATCACATCGTTCCCCGGCCAGAAATTGCGACTGCAGATGCCTCATTTCGTAATTATCCACCAGCTTACCTTCTGGATCTTCCTTCTTAATGGCCCGCATAGCTGTCGGTGCAGTAAACATACAACATACTTTGTATTCAGAAATAACCCGCCAAAAAGCCCCCGGGTCTGGAGTGCCAACAGGTTTACCTTCATACAAGACCGAAGTGCAACCATGAAATAAAGGAGCATAAACTATATAAGAGTGTCCAACCACCCATCCTACATCTGATGCAGCCCAATAAACCTGGCCCGGATCCACATTATAAATATTTTTCATAGACCATTTTAATGATACAAGGTGTCCAGCTGTCGGACGAACAACACCTTTGGGAACACCAGTCGTCCCCGACGTATATAATATATAAACCGGATGTGATGATTCAACTTCGGCGCATTCAGTCCAGAGTGCACCCTCATGCGAATCGAACCAATCGATGTCCCTGCCAGATATCAAACTGGCCCTTTCCATTTCCCTCTGAAAAACAACACAAACCTCGGGCTGATGCTCAGCGATTTCAATTGCCGAGTCCAACAGGGGTTTATAAAGAACAACACGACCCGGTTCCAACCCGCATGATGCCGAAACAATCAGCCGCGGTTTAGCATCGTCGATGCGCTTGGCTAACTCGTTTGGAGCAAATCCTCCAAATACTACCGAATGTATTGCTCCAATTCTGGTACAAGCCAGCATAGCAATCACTGTTTCAGGAATCATTGGCATGTAGATGATCACCCTATCACCATAGCCAACGCCATACTTAACCAATACACCCGCGAACCTTGCTACTTTATCTCTAAGTTCCCCGTAGGATAATATTTCTTTGGTATTGGCCATCGGGCTATCATAAATAAGGGCCGCTCTGTCACTCTCGCCGGCTTCTATATGTCGATCAAGAGCATTGTAGCAGGTATTTATTTTCCCTCCAGTAAACCACTGAGTGAAAGGCGCATTGCTATTGTCTAGTACCTTGTCCCATTTCCTTTGCCAAACCAATTCCGCTGCTGCCTCGGCCCAAAACTCCTCTGGCTGGTTTTTGGCACGATTGAAAGTTTTCTCATATAAACCCATCCTGCTCCATCCGCTTATTCTATAATCAAAAAATAAATCCCACGATAAAATCTACCCCAGCCCCACAACAACCAAAACCCTGATAAATAAATGATAACCCATTATTGACACCGGAGCGCCGCTTTATTTAGCGGCTATTTACATTATT
>CAYFGZ010000035.1:0-31441 GCA_964342575.1 uncultured Nisaea sp.
ACATCAAGGCAGGTCGTACAAGTCGTACCGCGGTATGGGATCGATGGGAGCGATGGCGAGGGGATCGGCGGACCGGTATTTCCAGGAAGAAGTTGAGGATCATAAAAAGTTCGTGCCTGAAGGTATAGAAGGTCAGGTGCCATATAAGGGGCCTTTAAGTGCGGTGGTGCATCAATTGACTGGTGGATTAAAAGCCGCAATGGGTTACACAGGTAGTGGCACTATTCGACATATGCAAACAGGCAAAAAATTCTTGAGAATTACCAACGCAGGTTTGCGAGAAAGTCATGTTCATGACGTTACTATTACTCGAGAAGCGCCCAATTATAGGCCTAATTTGTGAAGACATCTTCCAGGATTAAGGCGGCGATAGAAATTCTAGAAATATCTGATCGCGAAAATACTAATATAGATAATACAATAACTTCCTATTTTAGGCGCCGACGTTTTGCTGGTTCTGGGGATAGGTCAGCAGTAAAGAATAGGGTATATCGGGTTGTCCGCAACCGACTCAAACTTGCGTGGTGGCTCCATACAGGGAACGGTTTGAAAGGGATTGATCAAGGCCGCTTATTGATTTTAGCGGATGTAGCTTTTTCAGATAACCTAAATCTAGAAGAAATTGACACCTTATTTGACGGAACTAAAAACTCTCCTGGCATCCTCTCGGCGGAAGAAAAAAAAATTTACGAGTCTATGTTGGGACAAAAAATTTTGAATGTAGAAATGCCAAAAGCAATAGGCCTAGAGTGCCCTGAATGGATAGCTCGACGATTAGAACCTATACACAACTGTAGGTTCGAAAAAGATTTGCTGGCTCTAAATCAAGAGGCCCCCTTCGATTTACGGGTGAACCCACTACACCAGCCTAATAGAGAGAAAATCATTAAATCTCTGCGCAAAATTGGAATCGAAACAGAACCTACACCTTTCTCGCCAATAGGGCTACGCTCTAAGGCACGCAAAAGAATTGATAGTACAAGACAGTATAGAAGTGGTCTGATCGAAATACAGGACGAAGGAGCTCAGCTTGCGGCGATTTTAGTTGATGCTAAGCCCGGTATGCAGGTTGCCGATTTTTGCTGCGGAGCTGGCGGTAAAACATTAGTCATGGGAGGGTTGATGAAGAATAGTGGGCGAATTCTTGCTCTAGATATTTCTCGGAAAAGATTAGATGTGGCCGGAAAGAGAATTAAGAGAGCGGGTCTCCATAACGTTGAGCGTAAGTGTATTAGAGATGAGGGAGACCCAAAGTTGAAACGGTTGGCCAAAAAATTTGATCGCGTTTTGGTTGATGTTCCTTGCACTGGAATGGGGACTTGGCGGAGGGATCCGGATGCACGCAGAAAATATAAAGAAGCAGATCTAGGTAATATTGTTGATAGACAAACGCGAATTCTTAATGCAGGGGCACGGTTAACAAAGCCTGGTGGACGCTTAATCTACGTTACCTGTTCGTTGCTTCCGGATGAGAATGAAGGGCAAGTTGCGAAATTTCTCTGTAAGCGATCGGATTATAAGCTTATTCCTATAAAACGGGTTTGGGATGAAACCATATTGGTTATGAAAGGCAAGGCCTTTTGGGCGAAGGACGAAATGTTGAAGCTAAGTCCATACGAATACGGAACTGATGGTTTTTTCATTGCTGTCTTTCTGCGTTCCTCTTAGTATCCTATCGCGACTGGGTGGTTGAAACTGTTTTTTTGTTTCAAATAACTATTAATTGTTGGCACATTTCTGTGTTGGGGAATTACATGACGAGGCTAAGTGATGAGTTTATCCAATCCTTGGATAGCCGTATCGATGGTATCTTAGAATCTTGCACGAAATGCGGGGCCTGTGCCGATGTATGTCCAACCCCGGATATAGTTAATTTGACTTCGTCTCCAAAGCAACTGGGAGAGGGAATAATAAAAATTCTTTCAAACAAAAAGGGGACAAGGGATGCTGAATTATGGGCATCGTCTTGTTGCGGCAGTGGATTTTGTCAATCAGTCTGCGAGAAAGGTATAAACCCTCGTTTCATGTTAGCGATGGCTAGAAGAAATATTAGTAAGAATGAAAACAAAGAAAGTCGGCGAAATAAGGGTAAGGCCGCGTTTCAAAAGATGAGTAGAGGCGTGAAAGTTCTATCGCGTCTGCAACTAGCTCCAGAGATTCTAGAACGCTTGAGCCCGCGATCTCACAAGGAATTAGACAAGGCGCCTGATGTGGTGTTTTATACAGGTTGTAACATGCTAAAAACGCCGCATATTGGACTGCTGTGTTTGGACGTTCTAGAACGCCTTGAGTTGTCATACGAAGTTCATGGTGGGCCTGCGACATGCTGTGGAATTCTGCAGTTTCGGCCTGGAGACATCGAAAATGCGGTACGCCAGGCTCTTACAAGTATCGAAAGACTGACGAAATCTAACTGTTCTAAAATTTTATCGTGGTGTCCGACTTGTCAGATACAATTCACAGAAGTCGCTTCACCAAGCTATGCGGAGATAACTGGAAACGGATTTGGGATGACCATGTTTCCCGTTTTTTTATCACACAATCTTGAGAAGTTGAAACCCCTTCTAAAGCATCGTGTGTCAAAGCGTGTGGCTATACACGAATATTCAGGAGAGTTGGGAGTAATGGAGGCGGTTAAGATGTTGCTAAAAGCTATTCCTGGATTGGAGTTAGTAGAATTGGGTCACAGGAGTGCTGGGTATACAGGGACTGCTTTAGCCCCGATGAAAGACTATCTTAGAAAAAGCATTGCTAGAACATTAGTTTCCGCGGAAGAATTGGAAATAGATACTTTGGTAGGTATCTATCACAACGACCATAGGGAATTCAGTGGTCATGAGGCCGCGTGGAATTTCTCAGTCGCAAACTATATGGAACTGATAGGCGAGAGTATCGGAATAAGTCAACCGGATATTTTTAAGCAGTTTAAGCTAATGAGAGATATTGACGCTATTTTAGAAAGTTGCAGTGACCTTATCCAAAAATACAGCTTGGATATTGAAACCGTAAGAGATGTAATTATCCAAGACATGCTTAATGAACAAAACCTTCCGATAGATAGAGGTTTGCAGTCCTAATAATAAGATTAGGTTTTAGATCTCATGGCTGTGAGTTTTAAACTTTAATAATCTCGTTTTGCGGCGGTCTTGCTGATGAGACCAGCCTTGACATCGGCTGCAACTTTCTTAGGATCACGTTTTTTGGGATCACCAAAACCGCCCCCGCCAGGCATATTTATGATTAATTGATTGCCAATTGGAATCGCTTGTCTTCCCATACCTTTTAAGGTCTCTCCGGAAGCTAGCTTTAATGATCCTGTTGCACCGGGTTTTCCTCCATCTCTTCCGCGCGCTGGATTTTTAACGCGGTCAAAAGTACCAAAGATTGCAAATTCCGCTTTTTCTCTATTCTCAATCACCATTGTTTGGCCAAGGCCACCCCGGTATTTTCCAGCTCCACCAGAATCTTGCCTCAATTCTTTGCGCCACACGACAATTGGTGTAATGGCTTCTAAGACTTCTATTGGAACGTTCCGTACACCACTTGGAAAGGGCGTGGCGGATAATCCGTCTTTCATGGGGCGAGCTCCGGCGCCTCCACTGTGAAAACTCATAGCCGTAAACGTTGATTTGTCGGGATCGGCGCGAGGGTCTCGGTTGGTTATCCCATGACCCGCTCCTAATCTAAGGTTCCAAAGACACGAAGTACCTTCTGCGGGCACTCGATCTGGAAGTAGTTGATGCAGGCAGCCAAAGACGACATCAGGCAACATGTGCCCAATAGATGAACGTGCTACGACTGCGCACGGGTGCGGGGCGTTCAAAATACTATTTTGGGGTGCTTCTACTATTATATGCGCTAATGACCCTGCATTGTTTGGCACGTTGGGAGCAATTACGCACTTTACACCAAAACTTGTATATGCGTCTGTATAACATTTTGGAACATTGATACCAAAATCTGATATTGGTGAAGACCCATCGAAATCGATTACAACAGCGTCATCCCGTACTTCAAATGAAGCCTTTAATATTATCTCCTTGTCGTATCCATCAATGGTCATTTCATTGACAACTTTAGATTTCGGAAGAGCCCTAATTATTTTTCTCATAGCGGCGCGAGTGCTCTCTATTATGGTCTCTGCTAGTTCATCGAGACGATCTAAATTGTATTGTTCCAACATTGCTACAAGACGCTTCCCACCGACATCGTTGCAATTGGCTAGTGCATATATGTCTCCTTCTACTTGCTTGGACTCTCGGCAATTATGATGGACAAAATCTATTAGGGTTTCGTTTAATTTTCCCGCTTTAAAAAGATGCATTAAAGGAATAAAAAGGCCCTCGTGGTATATTTGCTTGCCATCTGGCGCCATCCCTATGCCTCCTATGTCGACGACGTGGGTTGTACAGGCAAAAAGTGCTATAATTTTTTTATCCCTAAAAGTCGGTGTGACGACAACAATATCGTGGAGGTGACCTGTGCCTTTCCAGGGATCATTTGTAAGATAGACATCCCCATCAACCATTTCTTCGGTGGGGAATTTTTCAATAAAGTGTCTGACTGATAAGGCCATCGAGTTGATGTGACCGGGTGTACCAGTAACGGCTTGTGCTAACATTCTCCCCTGAAGATCAAATACACCTGCCGAAACGTCTCCAGCCTCTCTTGTTGAGACGCTAAAACCCGTTCTTATAAGTGTCTGAGCTTGTTCTTCAACAATTGTAATAAGTCTATCCCACATAACTTGGTGTTGAATGTTCACATGGGTCATTCCTGCACCTCTCGGAGTAATAATTCTATATATCCTAGATTGTTAATATGGGCGGAAAAGCTCTCCGATACATAGGTAGATGTTTCGTCTTCGACTATAAGTGCGGGGCCAGTAACCCAATCTCCTATGGATAGCTCCTGGCGCTCAAATATGGGGGTGTTCCTAAAACTACCATTTGAAGAATCAAATACTGTTCGAAAATTCTGAGATCGAAGCTGTTTTTTTTCTAGTCGGGAAATATTTGGTTCTGGCAAGCCACGGTCAGTACTGAGGGTTAAAGACCAGGTCATAACTTCTGCAGTCAGCTCTGGAATAATTCTACCAAATAGGCGTTTATATTCTTTTTCAAAAGCTTGCGTGAGCCATGTGGCGCTTGAACAATTCAGGTTTTGATTGACAAGTGGCACAGGAATTTCATGACCTTGACCTCGATATCGCATGAAAGCCATTCGTTTTTCAACTAGAGTGTTATCCCCTGAAGCACGTTTTACGACAGTCTCTGCTTCAATTAACATGGCATGGAATAATTGATTTATAGCATTGGGTTCGAAATAGCGGAGGTCGGTATAAAAACTTCGCGCAACTTCGAATGCTATGTTCGCTTTTAAAAACCCTATGGCGGAACCAACCCCAGCGCCGGAAGGAATTATAATTTTCTTAATGTTTAGAGTTTCGGCTAATTGACAAGCATGCAGTGGGGCGGCACCTCCAAAAGCAATCATTGAACGTCCTTCCAACTTTTTACCTAATTCAATCGCGTGGACGCTGGCAGCATTGGCCATGTTTTCGTCCACAATTTGTGATATGCCAGATGCGCATATTTCAGATGTGGTGCCCAAGAGGCTGCCGACATTATCCATTAAAGCTGCTGCAGCTAGTTCCGGCTTTAAGGTTACTTCCCCTCCGGCAAACCGCGCAGGATCAATGCGTCCTAAAGTCAAATCGGCATCTGTTACTGTTGCATGTATGCCACCTCTATTGTATGAGGCAGGACCCGGCGAAGAGCCGGCGCTATTAGGGCCTACGCGGATCCTGTCTAGCTCGTCTACCGTGGCAATAGATCCGCCTCCTGCTCCAATTTCTACCATATCAATGACAGGAATTCGCAGAGGGAAACCACTACCTTTTAAAAAACGATATTCGCGTGCTACTTCAAAACTACGAGAGAACTGAGGTTGATAGTCGTCGATATAGCAAATTTTTGCAGTAGTGCCGCCCATATCAAAAGAAAGAACTTCTCGTAAATCGCATTCTGCTGCAATTTCTCTGGATAAAATGGCTCCACCGGCAGGGCCTGATTCTACTAAACGAATTGGAACTTCTTGTGCTGTTTCAACAGTGGTCATGGCGCCGCTGGACATCATCATCAATAATGGTGCTGAGTATCCCGCATCGTCCAGCAGTTTTTCTAGGTTCTTTAAATAGCCTTTCATCAAAGGTAAAATATAGGCGTTTGCTGCAGTAGTGGAAAGCCTATCGTATTCTCTTATTTCAGGGGAAACTCTGCTAGAAAGAGAAATAGGAATATCAGGAAGTATTGACTCTACTAGGGTTGCCGCTCGCTTCTCATGTTCTGGATTAGCATAACAATGAAGAAAACCAATCGCTACGGACTCCACGTTTTCCGATTTCAGTCTCAATGCTGCTTCTAAAACAGACTCTTCATCTAATGGGATGAGAATTGTCCCGTCGGCTGCTATACGTTCCTTTACCCCTAGGCGGTGATGTCGGGGCACCAAAGGTGCTGGACGTTCCATGAAAAGGTCAGATTGATCAAAACGGTGTTCGTATGCAATTTCTAGACTATCCGTAAAACCATGTGTGGTTAATAATCCTACTTTTGAACCACTTCTTTCGATCAAGGTATTCGTGGCTAACGTCGTACCATGAATTATTAACTCGACATCGGCGGCTGATACAGAGGCTAGCGCTATAACCCTAGACGCTGCTGTTAAGAAGCCTATTGCTGGGTTTTTTTTGGTCGTGAGTACCTTAGCACTATATCGTTTTTCTCCAACTTCTAAGACTGCATCCGTAAAAGTGCCTCCAATATCTATGGCGAGTCCAATAGACATCAGTTAAGTTTCCTAGGACTAAGTAAGATCCAGTGAATGCGAGAACTATTTTTCATGGATTTAAAATCAGGTGAGCTAGTTCTTTAGGCTTACTTAACATAGGATAGTGGCCCGTTTGTAACTCGTGCCATTTAGCGCTAAGGGCTTCAGCAGTTCGTTGTTGATGCATCTTAGGAGGGTTGCTACTATCGGTACAATATACAACAGCTGCTTTCCAACTTTTGGACCAAAATTCTTTAAGCTCAACTGGGTTTTGCATGCAGGCAATTGGATGCAATGTGTAGCGCGCTATCGCCCAACTCTTAGTGGGTTCGTCCAATTCTTTGAACAAGCGGCCTATAACATCAGCTCTAGGTGGACCGGAAGCAATATTGGTATTGATAGCGGTTTTTCTGTTGACGATATCAGGCAGGCGCTCTCCGTCCAACAGCGCTAAAGCATCGACAAATATCAATCTGTCAATTCGTTCTGAAGCTAATTCGGCAGCCTTTGCCATTACCATACCCCCGGTGCTGGTGCCGACTAAAATAGCTTTCTCTACATTTGCATAAAATAGTAGTTTGGCTATTTCCAGTGCATGGGATTCTGTGGTTATTCCTATGCGATTTTGGTGCGATCGCTCTGCACAGCCTTCTAATGTGGGTGCGTAGACCTGGTGTCCTTTATCACGCAAAATATTGGCTACTTGTTGCCATATCCAACCTCCTTGGTAGGCGCCGTGAATAAGAATAATTTCTGACATATATTATTTCCTTCCGATAACTTTAACCTGGGCTAAACTTTCGTAGATTTTAACTACGGCACTTGAGTCTTCTTTATTCAATCCAGCTGTCCGGGCCATCTGATATACCTGCTGGCTGATATTCGCCATTAGTGTCGGTACGCCGATTTGCTTTGCATAGCTGGTTATAAGCTCCTGATCTTTGTATACAATGTCCATCGTTCCTCCCGGTTCAAAGTCACCATCTATTATTCGTGGCACGCGCAGCTCGACCGCAGCGCTAGCACCTGAGCTGGTGCGCAAAACATTTAACATTGTCTCGAGGCCAATCCCCGATTTTACGCCGATGGTTAAGCCTTCGATTAGAGTAATAGTATTGGTTATACCTAGCATATTATTTATGAGCTTCATGATGAGACCTTTGCCGTGCTGGCCGATATAAAAAGCATTTCCCCCAACAGCATCGAATATATCTTTGCATTTATTGAAGGTTTCCTCTTCACCGCCGGCGATTACTGTTAGGTCTGCATTTTTGGCTCGGCCAGTGCCACCACTAACGGGAGCATCGAGCATAGATATGCCATGGTTTATTAGATCGCTAGCTATATGCATTGCAACAGTGGGATCGATTGTAGACATGCAGACGACTATATGTCCGGGTTTAGCTCCTTGAACAATTCCACGTTGACCAAGAATGACTTCTTCAGCTTGAGCTGTTGTTTCTACAAGGCAAATAGTCCGGTCTGAAGCATTTGCTATTTCCATCGGGGAATGAAGGATCTCGACTGGGGAATCTTTGAACTGGTCTATCTTCTCTGTGTCAATATCATGGATAACTAGGGGAATTCCAGATTTAATTAAATTGAAAGCCATAGGAGCACCCATGGCTCCCAGTCCTATAAAGCCCGTTCGTATGCTCATTTTTTCTCCCGTCTCTCTTAATCTAAAACCATAAATTTTTAAAAAAAGTAGAGCCCTTTTGTATATCAATGTGGTTTAGAATCAGTTTATGAATAGTCACCCCATAGTGTGTGCAAACTAAGTTTCGTGCAACTGTTCTACTATGTTTGTTAAAACGATTGTACAGGAGGGGTCGATTTTCTATCAGATGCTATTTGTATGGTAATGGAGTGTTGTTAATTATTCGGCCAAACGTTTTGTTAATTCTTCTGTGAAATTTAGACCTGCTCCCCAGATCCATAAAATGGATAAAGCAAATAGACCTTCAACACTAATAATGGCAAGAGCATTCGCAACCCCAAAAATTTCAGCCAACCAGCCCACGTTGAAAAATCCTAAAGGACCAGTTCCGATGCACAATGTTAATACGCCCAACATTCTACTGCGATAAGCTGGTGGCGCGGCTAAGTATGTCAAAGTACCTTGCATCGCGGCAAAACAAGCGCCCGCTATTCCAATAACCGTTAAAGCGATGGAGCTAGCATTGAAAGAATGATTGGGTCCTCCCGCGACGTAGGTGAGTAGCGCTAAATAGGCGATTCCAGACAAATATAAAATAGTTCCGCCTAAATAAAGCTTGAAAAAATTATTTCTTACAGCAAATCGAGTAATTAAAAGAGCGCCAACAAGAGCTCCAAAACCTTCCATGCTGGATAGAACTCCGACGAGAAAGGGGGTTAATGATAGTTCGTCTCGCCCTATTACAGGAATCATTGAGGTGAATGGAAAACCCCAAACATTGAAAATTATAGTGATAAAAAATATTCTTCGTAGTAACGGGTCACTAGCAGCAAAGCTTATCCCTGTTAGCAGATCTCTATAAAAAGCGGTGGAAATAGAACCAGCAGTTTTTTGTGGAAGGCTAGATAACAAAATTAAGAGCAAACATATTCCATAAAGCAGACCACTTAACCAAAATACACCAAACATCCCAACCACCTGGAGCATAATGCCTCCCAAAAGTGGACCGAGCATCCGAGTTGCGTTTCCCGTTGCTGAATCTAAACCCATGGCTGCAGATACATTATCTTGCGACAGATCACCGAGTAAGCGTCTTCGGATTGGCATGTCGGTGGCCCAAAATATACCGCTTAGGAAAGATACAACTGAAAGAAGCAGATAGGATAAATCCCCAGTATGCGCGGCTACGGCCATAAAGATTTGTATAAGGGTTACTATGGCGATCGAAAAACCGAGCAGCAGTTTACGGCTCACCTGGTCAGCTAAAACACCTATTGCTGGCCCAAACAATGTTAGAGGAAGCATCCAAAGAATCGGAATGGTCGAAACTAAAAGGGGAGACCCTGTTGTTTCATAGGTATAAACGCCAAAGGCTAAAAGCTGAAACCATCGAATTACTCCTGTTATACCTCCAACTGACCAAACAGCTAAAAAGTTGACATTGCTTAGCAATCGTTTGATAGGTTTAGCTGTAACTTCAGAAGATATATCGGTCACAAATATGATCCATCATTTTTTTCCTACCCTTATGGTGACTTCATAGGTTCTGACTGGGTTGGTTTTGTATCAAAAAAAGGTTTTACTATACCATTTTAGTGTTTCCCTAACGTAAGGCAAATCTATATGAATTGTTTGTGCAAAAATGTATCTTTGTACATAACTCTAATTGTTAATAGAAAAGAGTGAAGGAATGGGGTCGAAGCGGCCATTCAAGTTGATAATTTTTATTGTGGTGCTGGGGGCCATTTTATTAGCTATCTATGAAACTTTTTTTTGGTTCACGCATGTTTACGAGAACGATGCCCGTGTCCAGACTGAATTAACTAATATTTCCTCTCAGGTTAACGGGAAAATAGAACGAATAATTGTAAAGGAAGGAGAGGTTATAAAAAAAGACCAGCCTCTTGTTAAGTTATTAGATGACGATATTCGCTTGAGTATTAAGGCTCTGAAAACAGAGCTTGCGCTAAAAAAAGTGGAAAAGGAAAAATTAATCCTGGAAAAACGGGCATTTGAAACAGAATTGAATTCCAAATTACGCACGCAGAATGAAAAAATTAAACGTATTCAACTTGAATATCAGTCTGTCAAAGACAGAATGAAGTTGGCCGGAAAGAATGTTAAGCGTGTGGCATTTCTATATCAAAAAGAGCTAATTCCTGAAGAAAAATTAATCGCGGAGAAAGATAAATTTCTAGTTTTAAAGGGTGACGTAGCTATTAAGGCTGCGCAGATAACGGTCGCAAAAAGAGAACTTCAAGAGTTTCAGGCGACCTCTAGTAAATCTGATGTGATTACTGAAAAAATAAAGATATTAGAGATACAACAAATGCGGATCAGAGATAGCATAGAAATGCAGAAAGTTGAGTTGAGTTATCGTACAATTTTATCACCTATAGACGGTGTAGTGGGACGGGTGCATAGATATCGTGGGGAATACGTAGAAGATGGGGTTGATATTATTACACTGCACAATCCCGCACAATTCTGGATAGAAGCGTATGTTGATGAAAGTCAAATACGCCATGTGCTGGTGGGTATGCAGGTCTTAATAGATTTTGAGTCGTATCCTTTTCGGGATTTTTATGGTGTGGTTACACACGTAGGTAACCTTACCACGGCACAAACGGGTCTGAGAACGCGAAGTTCGGGTAGTAGTTTTGGGGGCAATGTAGAAAGAGTACCAGTAAGGATAAATATCAATGATCCTCCCAAGTATTTAACTCCAGGAATGCAAGCAAGCGTTAATATAAGAATCTACGAATCTATCGAATTGTGGTGATTAAGCTAGCTCTCTTTCTTAAAGGCGTACATCGTGTCGGCTGGCACACCAATCTTTCGCTAAATCCAATGCACGCGCTAAGTCTTCTGGAAGCATTAGGCGTTTGTCGATGAGTTTTTCTGAAGCTTCTTTTATTGCTTTTACGTAACCTAGGGAATTGCTGAAACGTTCTTTAATAGGAACCCGCGGGTCCCCGCATGCACGTCGTTCACTTTCAGTACCGGGAAAATCGATAGTACTTCCAGAGAATTCGTGCATAGCTCCTTCCCCATAGTGTCTTATTCGCAAATTCCAGCCTGTATAGGTTGCCAATGGTGCAGCTAACATTGGAACACGAATTCCAGCTATTTCATTCCCATCTTTGTCAACAGCAGGGATCAGGATGGCGTAGCTTTTTCGGTGTTTGATAATTGGTGGAAGAATAGTCAGGATGCCATTCTGGGCATCGGGTCCGTAATCATATAGTGGTAGTAGATTTGGTGAGCGAGGTAGTGAAACCCCGGGCACCTGGGGAAATTGAATGCGCCAATTTTTTATAGTAACGAGTGTTCCGTCAGCGTTTTTGGGAATTTGATTTTCTGGCGGCAATTTGCCGTGGGTAGCCCAATCATCCATTGCATCTAATAGCGCTCTAAATAGCATCGAGGTTTGCAACACATTATTATAATTTTGACAAATTCCTTTCGTTGGTTTCCCCTGAAGTGGGTTGCCCACATGTTGAGCGCTTGACCAGTGATAGATACGGACATTCTTAGGTGGTGGCAGATCGTTCCCTTTTGTGTCAGTGTGAACTAGGGAGCCTCTACGTTGCCAATACTCCGTGCTCGTTTGTGTGTGGAAGATGAGTGGGTCTGTTGTGGGGCGTCTACAAATTGCATCGGTCTTACCGGATATATGGTCGGTAGTTTCGCTGTATGCAAATGGAAATTGATCTGAGATGTTGTCATGCTCTTCGTATTGCTGCCCGCCAGGTATAATTGCGTTAGAAAATCGGTGGTTTAGCCACATCTTTCCAGCACCTGCAACATGGCAAAAGGCACCATCAAATACTTTCCTACCGTCTGCATCAGCGTTGAAACCTAAATATATAGCATCCCGAATACAACGACCTGTTTGCGAACGGCCAAAACAATAGGCTTTCTCGATATTATAGTTAACTAAGGGGTTCCTTTCGGTTTTATCATACCGGAGAAAACTGACGAGATCGCGTACCGCAACGTGCCCTAGCCCCATAATTAGTGGATCACGACCGGTATAGATTAGTTCATATATCCAACCGGTCTCTAATCCTTTTGGAATATGAATGTGCGTATCCGATGGTATCAAAGAGGTTTCATTGCCTTGGAAGTCCATTCCATGCCCCCCCTCTTGACGAGCGAAGCACCATTCATGGGGCTGTATTTCCTCTCTCTCATCATTTGGGTATCGTCGTCTTGTCAGCCGAGCTTTGGTCGTGTCCATAGATGTGGTAGGATAGCTTTTTGTTGAAACCCAGCCGCTTAAGGGGAAAGTAGTTTTTCCTGGGCTGGATGCTATAAATTCCGTTCTTACCAATCCTGTGATGGGAGTTTTGGCTTTCTGGGCTATAGGTAGTCGCATTGTCATTCTTCCGTCGCCGGGTAAGAGATCTCCTTGCCAGGCACCCCAGATAATAGTGTACCCCCTTCGGAAAAGGTAACCGTTTCCACAGTGTTCTAGTGAAATGGGGTCATTAGATGCGACGGCATCATTAAAGTACTGTATAGCTCGTTTATTACCCCGGTTCCCGTAGTCAAAGAATAAACGTTTGTTGCTGTCTTTTGCCTTTATTGGACGAAATATTGTAAGTTCAGCTGAGAACTCTACGTTGCCATCCTTGTTTCTCGGTGCATGTTCAATGTCGACTACTTTCGATACGGATTTTGCTTTAGGGTCGACGGAATAATGGGACCATCCAGTAATACACTCATATGCCCCGGAATCGCCGAATTCATAGCCATCTGCTACTTTTCGTGTTTCTGTTATTTCGATCGTGACCGAATTTGACAATCGCTAACTCCTTGTGTTGGGACCATGAAATAAGTCTTCGACGGTATAAATGATATTTAGATGATAATAACATTTTTAATTGGTTGCCAAGTCTGGGAATAGGGTATGATAATCAAGGTCATCAAAATTCTCCGTTATAAGTTTTGGTTATTTAACAATGTCAAAACAACTTAAGTCTGTTGACTTCACGAATTTCAGTGTGGTGGATGCGGTTAATGCGCTGGCATCAGGGGAACTGAGTTCGAGTGATTTGGTAACGGCTTGTTTAAAAAAAATAACGACAGATGATAGAAGGGTAAACGCCTTCGTTCATGTCGCATCCGACTGTGCATTGGTTCAGGCCCAAGAAAGTGACAATCGGAGAAAGACTGGAAAGTCACTATCTTCTGTAGATGGGATCCCAATTGCCTTGAAGGACAATATTGACGTAAAAGGACAACCTACAACAAATGGTCTCGGTACAAAATGGATTCCTGAGACGGATGCCAAAGTGGTCGCTGAATTACGTGCTCGGGGAATGGTATTTATTGGAAAAACAAATATGCATGAGGCTGCATTAGGGGCTACAACGAATAATCCGCATTACGGTAAAACTAACAACCCTAAAATGTTTGGTTATACTGCCGGCGGTAGTAGTGGGGGATCAGGAGCTGCTGTTGGAGCTTTTTTTTGTCCAGCTGCTTTAGGAACGGATACGATGGGATCGGTTCGAGTTCCAGCTGCCTATTGTGGGACGGTTGGGTTCAAGCCCACGAGAAATTATTGGTCAACTGTAGGTGTTACCCCGTTATCTACTACGTTAGACACTGTCGGACCACTAGCTCGGGCGGTGGCCGATGTGGCAGTTTTGATGGAATTACCAATAAGCCACGTAGATAGTGGGGAGATTAAATTATCAACGTTAACGAACTTTGAGAATGCACCAATGGAAAAAGCGGTTTCCGACGCCTATACTATTGCCAAGAAATTGTTATCGATGGCTGGGATCGGTATCATAAGTACCCATCTGAAAAATTATGAACCCACCCCAGCCCGTAGGACTGCGCTACTCGTTTGTGAAGTGGAGGGTTTTTCGGTTTTAGAAAGACTATTATCTACAACTCCATATGCGTTTTCTGATGAATTAACTAATATGTTAAATTTTGGTTCCAAAGTATTAGCCTCGAAATATTTAATGGCCCTTCAAAAACTAGATGTGGTTAGGAGAGAATTTTTAGAATTATTGGAAAAACACAAATTTATTGTAAGCCCCACGACTCCTCAGACTGCTTTCTCATTTGGTAATAACGTACCAGTTGATCAGGCGGATTTTACAGCGCTTGCTAATTTTGTTGGTTGCCCTGCTATTTCGATTCCTATTGGGGTCTCCCAATCCTCGATGCCTGTCGGACTGCAAGTAATAGCTGCACCTGGTCAAGATAAAGAATTGCTATCGGTTGCTGTTGTGATTCAAAATATTTTATACCAAAATTAGGGACTATTCGATGCCAATAGAACGGATAAACAACCATGATATGTATTATGAAATTCACGGCTCAGGGGAACCCTTGATTTGTTCAGGCGGCTGGGGCACATTTTGTCATGGCAACGTTCGGCATTTGCCTAGAGGACTTACTGACAGATATTCTGTAATTATTTTTGATCATAGGGGCATAGGAGAATCGAACGACGATACGTCGGTGCCGTCAACAACCCGGTTGTACGCAGATGATGTCGTCGGCTTGCTTTCAAAGTTGGGAGTTAGTCGCGCTCATTTTGTTGGAATAATTGGAATAGGCGCATGTATTTTTCAAGAAGTAGCAATTCAAAAACCTGATTTAGTAAAATGTTTAGTTAACACGGGTACCTGGGCTCTTCCAGACGAAAAGTTCTATGATCAACTAAGGCTTTGGCTGGAAGTACATAAATCAATGGGATTCGAGGCCTTTCAGAAAATGGTTGTAATGGAGGGTTTTAGCCCTGAGTTTTACGCACAAAATAAAGACAAACTTTTGGGTTCCACAGGCGCCTGGTCAGATTTAAAGGATCATATTGACACTCATCAGCGTTTAACGGAGGCTGGATTATCACACAACACCTTGGATAGATTACACCATATAAAGGCGCCGACGTTGGTGATGCACAATGGCCTTGATTTCATCACTTCTCCGCGACTAACGGTGCCTGTAGAAAAAGGAATTGCGGGTGCATGTGGTCATTGGATGCCAGAAGCAGCACACGTGGCAACAGGGAGAGAAGCTCGCGCAGAATTTTGCGAGGTTTTACTAAATTTCCTTAATACACAAGCAGTAAATTAAATCATTATATATTATGGTTTTCGACCCCAATATTCTTGCAGTTTGGTCTATTATTTGGAAAATTTTGGCAACAGCAGGCATTGTTATAATTACGGGTCGTCTAGCCTGGTCTGCAGGCCCAGTAGTCACCAGCGTTTTGGTTGCTTTGCCTGTTAACTTTGGCCCAGGTCTATTCTTAATATCATTATCAGAAAATAACGAATTTGTCTTAAGGGGGGCTCTATATGGATTGGCCGGTGGAGCTGCTGTCCTTCTATACCTGACAGGTTTTATAAAAGCCGCTAAGTTTGGACAGTTTTACGTAGCGCTACTTGTAGGCCTTACATTCTGGTTCTTGATGGCTTGGCCAATAGTTAATTGGGATCTTTCGTTATTTGAAGCTCTGGTTTTTGTATTTATTGGAGTACTACTGAGACTTTTATTTAGACCCACTGACGCAGCTTTGGTAACAAGGGTATCGAGTCCAGCTTCGTGGCGTTTTTTAATAATACGTGGGTTAGTAGCTGGTTGCTTTATTGCGGGGATAGTTGTAACCGCTCCCATGACAGGACCAGCCGTGGCAGGCATTTTATTAAGTTTTCCGACGACGCTATGCACAACGGGCTGGATGCTGCAGGGGCACTATGGTTTGGGTTTTGTGTCGGCAACATATAATGCGGCTAGTAAAACGCTAATTTTGTACGTCATATTTTGTGTAATGACAATTGTATCGCTGGAATTTTTATCTGGCCCTATAGCAATCCTTTTGTGTTTTGGCTTAGTCGCCTTTTTAGGTGCAGTGTTTGCAATCGTTACGGTTCGACTGAATATAGGAGTATACAAGTGAAACCTTTGCAGACAGTCTTTTGACCCGCCATTAATATTGTGTTTTGATAGGGCTAAATAAAAGGGGGGTTACTATGGCCTTGACTCAGAATGAAGAAATTATCGAGGAAACGTTTCCTTTTGATAAAAGGAGTGCTGAACCCAAAAAGCTCCGGCACATTTTCAGAAGCGGTGCTTATAGAGGTACTACTGCTGCAATGGCGGATGGCTATACTCAAGGAAACCTGGCTATTATTCCAGAGAATTACGCGCTAGACTTTGCTAGATTTTGTCAACGAAACCCTCAGCCTTGCCCAATTATAGGGGTATCTGACACCGGGAATCCAGAGATGTTTACTTTGGGCGATAATATCGACATCCGGAGTGATATCCCGAGTTACAATATATATCGCGATGGAAAATTAGATAGCTCGGTTTCGGATATTAGGGAATTGTGGCAGAATGACTCGGTAGCTTTTGTTCTGGGGTGCTCCTTTTCATTTGAAGAGGCACTGGCACAGGGGCAAATTCCGCTCAGGCATGTGGAACTCGATCGTACATGTCCAATGTATAAAACTTCGATAGAAACGGTGCCATCCGGGCCGTTTAGCGGAGGGATGGTTGTATCTATGAGGCCAATGTCTTCCTCTGATGCAGTGCGAGCTTCAGCCATAACAGCACGGTTTCCGCACACCCATGGAATGCCTGTTCATTTAGGTGACCCGGCGGAGATAGGCATTATAGACATTAACAAGCCGGACTGGGGTGATCCTAGTGAATTTAAAGAAGGTGAAATTCCTGTGTTCTGGGCCTGTGGTGTTACACCCCAGAACGCCATTAGGAATGCAGATATCCCATTTGTTATTACCCATACGCCAGGATCGATGCTCATTACTGATAAACTCAGTACAACATCCTGAAAACAACAGTACCGTGGATACGAGGAGGCCTCCGCTACTATCTAGTAGCAGAGGCCGTTTGTTTATCAATCAATCAATCAATCAATCAATCAATGATACACAAGTGTTGGTAACCAAGTTGCTAGATGAGGAAATGCAACGAGCAATAGTATCATCCCTAGCATAGCTATCAAAAATGGAACCGCGCCAATTGCCACATCATTGAAATGTCCACCTCTCAAGCGGATTCCATGTACGACATACAAATTTACGCCTATCGGTGGTGTGATTAGTGCAGCCTCCATGAGCAACGTGATAAGTATTCCAAACCAAACGTCTGAAAATTCTGGAACGCCTAGAGCCATAACAATCGGAAATACAATCGGTACGGTCGTTAGCATCATTGATAGTGTTTCCATAAACATACCGAGGAACAGGTAAAACACGATAATTAGCAAAACAGTTTGGACCGGCGTCAATCCCATATCCCTTATGAAATTTAACATCGCCTGTGTAATGCCCATGAACCCTAGGACAAAGTTAAGGAAAATGGCTGCAAATACAATCAGCATGATCATTGCGGTGGTGCGCATCGTTCCTTCGAAGGCAGCTTTTAGCATCCCCCAATTTAGCGTTTTAAAAAAGGCAGCAATTAATACGGCCAAACAAACACCGATTGAGGCCGCTTCTGTTGGCGTTGCTAATCCACCATAAATGGAACCCACAACTGCCATGAACAAGAGAATTGGAGGAAGCAGATCGGGCAGGCATTTGAGTCGCTGTCCCCATGTTGTCTCAACTTTACGACCTCCCCACGCGGGCTTATAAACACAAGCAATAAATATTGTCAGCATGAACAGGCTGGAAAGTATAAGACCCGGAATTATACCAGCAAGATACAATTCTGGAACCGACGTATCGGTCAGTAAGCCGTAGATGATCAGATTAATTGAGGGTGGAACTAGGATGCCAATTGTACCTCCCGCTGCCAGCGACCCAAGGAATAAACGCTCATTGTAGCCCCGCGCTTCTATTTCGGGATAGGCAACAGTTCCAACCGTGGCTGCTGTTGCCACGCTTGATCCTGAGCTTGCGGCGAAAATAGTACACGATCCAATATTGGCGTGCATAAGTCCGCCTGGCAACCATGATAACCACTGGATTACGGCACCATACATACGTTGCGCTATTCCTGCCCGAAGCATTATTTCGCCAAGTAAAATAAACATTGGGACAGCAACTAGGATAAATTCTTTACTCTTATCCCAGTAAATCTCTGCAAGAGCAGGTGAGAGCGAGCCGCCCATGGATATATGGTCAAGAACAAAACTAAGAATACCTAAGACGGCAGCAACGGGGACCGCAGCTAGTACTAGGATTAGTAATCCGACAATAATTATGAGAGCCATAGCTTTACTCCTTCACACCAGTGCCCGTATTGTCGGCCAGGGCAACATCTATTCCGTGGGTTTCCTCCTGCATTGTTTCCGCTATAGAAGGAACTCCGGCAATTTTGGCTACCAGGTCCCAATTTCGCTGCATGAGTGCAACTAGAGCATAAATTACAACGAAAATCAGCGTAACGAAAAATAAACCTAGGCCGGCGACCCAGAAAAGCTGGGGAATCCATTGCGGCGTTCCCAGAGTAGTTATAGATATAGAATTGCTTACATATGAATTAATGAAAGATACCATCGCGTAATAAGTCATTATTGACATGAAATAAAATAACAGTAGTAAACCAATTAAATCTAAAACCGCCGTTGTGTAACGCGGTAACAAGTTGTACAGAGCGTCTATGCGCACATTCGAACGATGAAGCAAACAATATGAATAGGCCCAAGTGGTAGTAGCAGAGAAAACGTAGCCCGAATATTCGTCAGAACCGCTCATGGTAATGTTCAAGAATTTCCTACACAAAACATCCACAGTTACCATAATGGCGGCCCCTAACAGAGCTGCTCCCCCTAACCAAACGGCGAATTGGGATATTCTTTCTAAACGCGCGTGAACTGTCGCTAACATGGTTGAAGTTCCCCGTTTTATTGAAAAAAAAGGCGTCGCAACATTTTGCGACGCCAGTTTTCTATAAATAGATCTAGAAACGAGCAGTCATTCCTGAGATCTTGCCTATTGTTGCATTCCATTCATCAATACACTTTTGGGTGCCACAACGTTTGGCCCAGCGTTTCAGAACAAAATTTTCAACAACGTCTTTTAATTTAGCTTTATCAGCTGCTGTTGGCTCGATGGGAACCATTCCGCCAACTGGACCGCGTGGGCATGGACCGTTAGCATTACAATTCATTCCATCGCGATCATTAATTTCCACAGCGTCCCACATTTCCTTTTCTAGCTTTTTTAGCTCAGTTTTGAGTAAATTTTGCGTTTCGCTATCCAAACCCTTCCAAACCTTCATATTCATTGCGAAGAAGGAAGACGCATATCCCAATCGGATCCGGATGTTGTGGGTAACAACCTGCCACCACTTAGCATTATATGCTGGCAGCGTTCCTGTTAGTCCACAGTCAGCAACACCTTTTTGAAGTGCAGGCACAACTTCCGCAAATGCTATAGTAACGGCACTACCACCGACTCCGTCGATGAAATCACCCAGAGTTGTGCTGTAGGTTCTGATCTTCTTACCTTTCAGTTGGTGCAGACCAAACTTCTTTATGCTCTTATCACCAAGATTGCACCATAGTTGCTGGCTGGGCCAGCCATAGATCATTAGCAACTTCGCGCCGTATTTTTCCGCGAATTCACGTGCAATGATATCACGATAGGCTTCATTTGCCTTGATGTAATCGGGCAGATTTTGAATTACTCCGGCCAAATCCGCGCCTTCGATGGCGGGACTATCCTGCGCAACGTAGGTTGTTACGCCATGAACACCATCAAAAACACCTAGCTTTAAAAGTCGCATTATCTCGAAACCAGATAAACCAAGTTCCGTTTGAGACTTCGCATTTGCTGTCAAAACACCACCTGAAAGTTTAGGCAGACGCTCTTTCCAGAATGGACCTTCACGCTCTTTCCAGTGGTCTAGAAAACTCCATGTTCCAACGATTTTAAATTCTTTTTTCTTCATTGCCGCTGAAGATGGACTAGTAGCTACGGTCATTGACATAGCTACGATGACTGCAAGTCCAACAACAGCCTTACGTATGGATAAAAACTTCATAAATCCCTCCCCGGTAAGTTCTATTCCCTGACTTTAAAGAAGACATCGGTATGGAGCAAGAGCTGGAATTAAAAATTTGAAGTTTTGTCAATTAAAAACGATCATATCGGCGCATAATGAGGTTTCCAAGATAACGAAGTTTCTACCAAATCTGTATGATTACAGGATATCTCTGTTTTATATCATGATTTGAATTTTTGACTGAATTCAGAAGTGGGCCCTTGTCTAAACTCATTTATCAGGTCTTATATGCAACTTACCAAAACTAAGTAGAGCAGGGAGGGATAGATGCCTCACATCAAAAGCGATGACGGCGTAAAGTTATACTATGAAGAGGCGGGTTCCGGGACACCCGTAGTTTTCGTTCATGAATTTGCCGGAGATTATCGAAGTTGGGAACCTCAAATGCGTCACTTCTCTAGGCGTTATAGGGTTATTTCCTTCAATGCTCGAGGTTATCCACCATCAGATGTTCCTGCCGATTCTGATAGTTATTCTCAGAAAAGAGCTTGTGATGATATTCGTTCGGTGATGGATAGCCTTGATATTGATGTCGCCCATGTAATTGGTTTATCAATGGGAGGTTTTGCTACTTTGCATTTTGGTTTTGATTATCCTGAGCGGGCACTGTCGCTCGTTGTAGGGGGTTGTGGATATGGAGCGGAACCAGATCAACGTGATAAATTTAAACAAGAGACTCTGGCGACGGTTGAAAAGATCCAAAAAGATACGATGGACGTTGCTGGAAAGTCTTATGCTACGGGACCAACTCGTGTTCAATATGAAAACAAGGACCCGCGAGGGTGGAAAGAGTTTGAAACCCAGTTGCGAGAGCATTCTACTGAAGGTTCTGCCAATACAATGATGGGGGTTCAGCGGCTAAGGCCATCTTTATATGATTTAGTCGAAAAAATGCAATCCCTTACTGTCCCGACACTCATTATTAATGGCGATGAGGATGATCCATGTCTAGATCCAGGGCTGTTAATGAAGCGAAATATCTCGTCGAGCTCTTTGGTTGTTTTACCTCGTTCCGGTCATACTATTAACTTGGAAGAGCCCGCTATGTTCAATTGGTTTGTGGACGATTTTCTACATCAGGTAGAGAGTGGCAACTGGGAATTAAGGGATCCTAGATCTCAGACAGGCAACATCCTAGGCGATACAGGAAAGGAGAATTAAAAATGCGACTTTCCGGCCGAAAAGCGTTTATAACTGGAGCTGCCAAGGGAATCGGATTAAGTGTTGCAGAAGCATTTGCAGCCGAGGGGGCCGCGGTTGCGTTGGCGGATCTTTCGGATGAGGAAAGCAAAGTCAAAGCCGATGCAATTGCAGAAAAAAATGGTGTGACAGCCGTGGGTATTCACTGTGATGTCTCTGATAATAATTCCCTGAAAAAGGGTATGGATGAAGCAGCCGATATTTTCGGCGGTATTGATACCCTCGCTTGTATGGCCGCAACTCTTACTGCCCGCATGAATGTGGTTGATTTGCCTGAAGAGGAATGGGAGCGCACTTTGCGGGTAAACCTAACGGGTTCATTTCTGGCCTGTAAGCATGTCATCCCATTCATGCGCCAATCCGGCCGAGGGTCTATAATATTAACCGCCTCCCAAATGGGGCAGGTGGCTTGGCCTGGGTCAACTGCTTACTGCACAACTAAAGGAGGAATACTGCAATTGGTTAAGGGAATAGCTTTAGATCACAAGGACGAAAATATTCGCTGCAATAGTATCTCTCCAGGAGGAGTTGCGACGGACAGATTAGTTGCTCGCTGGGGAAATTTAGAAACAGCAGAAAAAGAGTGGGGCCCGAAACACGCACTAGGCCGCCTTGGTAGAACTGAAGAGATAGCTGCCGGAGCTGTTTTCCTGGCCAGTGATGAGTCGAGCTTTATGACGGGGGCTGACCTTCTGTTAGATGGAGGTTACACGGCCTGGTAACTTTTGGGGGTTTTCTTATGAATGAAATTCCAATTCTAGAAATTAGGAGAATAGAGGCAAATATTATACGCCCGATTTATGAACAGATGGTTAGTGAGCTAGGTCGAGAAAAAGCCCAACAGATATTGGGATTGGCCATTGAAAAGGCGGCCATAGAGCAGGGAAAGTCTATGGCTGAAGAAAGTGCAGATGGCCCAAGTCTGAGAGCCTTTATTCATCTTTTTGAACGTTGGAAAATGGGTGGTGCACTAGAGGTAGAAGTCTTGCATGAATCTGATGATCAATTCGATTTTAATGTTACGCGTTGTCGCTATGCCGAAATGTATCAAGATATGGGAATGGGCGATATTGGGCATCTATTGTCCTGCGCGCGTGATGGATCGTTTTGCACCGGGTATGATCCTAGAATCGAGCTTGACAGGGGGCAAACAATCATGGGCGGTTCCAGTCACTGTAATTTCCGTTATCGAGTGAAACGGTGATAGGACACTTTATGCTCTGTAAAATTGTTTTTTTATTATTGGTGGAAAAGGAATTTCTAATATGGGGCCGCTAAAGGGCTATAAGATAATTGAATTGGCTGGTATAGGCCCAGGGCCGATGGCGGCCATGTTGTTGGCTGACATGGGAGCCACAGTTTTGCGCATCGAGCGCCGAAACCCCTCCGATCTAGGCGTTAAGCGACCATTAAATTGTGATATCACGCTTCGCTCTCGCAAGGCGATCGCCCTCGATTTGAAGGATGAAAAAGACTTGAATAAAGTTTTAAAGTTGGTTTCTAAATCAGATGCTCTCATTGAAGGGTTTAGACCCGGAGTAATGGAAAGGTTGGGTCTTGGCCCAGACGTCTGCTTAGATTTGAACCCCGCACTAGTGTATGGTCGCATGACGGGATTTGGCCAGGAAGGACCCATGGCCCAAGCGGCTGGCCATGACCTCAATTATATAGCAATGAGTGGCGCCCTTAGCGCAATCGGTCGCGCCGGAGAGAACCCTACTCCCCCACTTAATTTGGTTGGCGATTATGGAGGGGGAGCGCTTTATCTCGTCGTGGGAATTTTGGCTGGTCTACTTGAGGCTGGACGGTCCGGAGACGGCCAAGTGGTTGATGCCGCCATGGTAGATGGGGCAGCATCTTTAATGGCTGCACCTTATGGTATGTTTGCTGCGGGGCTATTGAATAAAAAACGCGGATCAAACGTCTTAGATTCAGGTGCTTATTTCTACGATTCCTACCGATGCCTGGATGGAAAATTTGTTTCGGTTGCTGCCATTGAGAATAAATTCCATGCAGAAATGTTTAGGTTGATGGAACTGGACCCTAACCTCGTAGGCGATCAAATGAACCGAGCAGAATGGCCAAGACTAAAGCAAATTATAGCAGAGCGCTTTTCAATGAAGACGAGAGATGAATGGGTTGAGATTATGGGCGGTAGTGACGCTTGTTTTGCTCCAGTCTTGGAAATGGATGAGGCTGCTAGTAATCCTCATAATCTGGCGCGTGAAACCTTCATTGAAATGGATGGTATTACACAACCAGCGCCAGCTCCCCGGTTTAGTAGGACGCCAAACCCGAAACCAACTCCACCGGTTACGGCGGATATGATTCAGCCGTCGGATGTACTTGCGGGGTGGTTAGATCCTGACGAAATAGCTGAGTGGTTATAGCACTGCTTCCTGGAGGATAGATTTTGCAGCTCGAATTAACTGATGACCAATTGCAATTAAAAGAGATGGTTCAGCGTATCGCTCGGGGTAAAGTTGCACAACGGGCCGATGAGATTGATGAGAGAGGCGAATATCCACAAGATATGTTCGATTTATTGAGGGAATTAGGACTTTTTACACTTCCCTTTGAAGAAAAATACGGTGGCGTAAACAGCATAGTTGGGGCCTGTGTCGCGATAGAAGAACTTGGTCGTATCTGTTACAATACGGCCTATTTGCTGGTGGTCCAGTGGGTTCCGTTTGGGGCCATTTTGGCGGGTGGCTCCCAAGTGCAAAGAGATAAATATTTACCTGGTTTGGCTGATGGTACGCTGAGGGGGGCTTTTTCTACGACCGAGCCACAAAGTGGTTCAGATGTTGGAGGAATTACTACCCGCGCTACTCCCGTTGATGGTGGCTATAAACTCAGTGGAAATAAAATATGGTGCACCAATTCATCTGTAGCTGATTTTATTGTAGTTGCTGCCCGTGTTGATGGAATGTCCGGAAGGAGGGCTATCAATTTTTTTATAATTGATAAGAACACAAAAGGTTTTTCCATTGGTGCTGCCGAAAAAAAAATGGGTGCTAGGGGAATTCCTTCCTGTCCTCTTTACTTTGATGAGGCCTTTGTTCCCCACGACTGTATGTTAGGTGAACCGGGAGAGGGATTTGGGATAGTTATGGAGGCCTTTAACTTGTCCAGACCAATAATTGGAGCACGCGGGGTTGGGCTATCGCAAGGAGCTTACGATCATGCTTTGGCTTTTGTTCTTGAAAGGAAAGCGTTCGGAGAAAATGTGGCTAATTTTCAAGGTATTAGATGGATGTTGGCCGATATGCATATTCAAACTGAAGCCGCTAGGGGACTAGTTTATAAAGCTGCTGCGTCGGCTGATGCAGGTTTAACGGGTAAGGCGTTCGCTATCCAGGCGGCGGTGGCAAAGTGCCACGCAAGTGATACGGCGATGAAAGTAGCCACTGATGCCGTTCAGCTTTTCGGTGCAGCTGGCGTATCGACCGATTACCCTATCAATAGATACTTCCGTGACGCAAAAGTACTACAGATTGTTGAAGGCACTCAGCAGATACAGAGAAATATTATTGGTCGTTATCTCGTTGAGGGCTATTAGTTTGTTGAATCACAACTTGTAGTATTCACGGCGTGGAGGTAGTAGATAATCTGATATTATCCAGTACCCCCTGTAATATGTATGCTGCGGCCGCCTTGTCAATTTTCTGAGTTCGTTTTTTTCGACTCAAGTCGGCTGTCAGCATTGCTCGCTCGACAGCAAGAGAACTTAATCTTTCATCCCAAAACAAAATAGGCATTGCTATCAAGGTTAATAGAGCATTGGTCCAGTCTCTTGTTGACTGCGACCGGGGGCTCTCTGTCCCATTCATATTCAGGGGGAGTCCTACTACGATGGCCCCGATCCTATACTCATCGATGATTCTGGTTAGTGGAATGATATCATTTTTTAGCTTGGACCGCTCCAATGTGGTAACGGGACTGGCAATCCGTAACTCTGTATCTGAAACGGCTAAGCCAATAGTTTTACTTCCCAGATCTATACCCAATATCCGCTTTCCATTAGGGATCAACGACAATATCTGTTTTGTGTTATCTGCTATGTGTCCCTTACGGTTCATACTTCAAGGGTACTCCCTATGAAGAAAAATTACACGTTTTAAAGAATAGTATATAAAGAAATTGCTTACATAGATTACTTTTCCTTAAATAAAAGCAATGCTGTATTATTGATGTTATTTGAACGATAAAACAAAAGGGTTAAAAAGAAATGTCTCTAGATATATCTACTGTAAGAAGGGTGGCCCAGTTGGCTCGTATTGAGATAGACGAAGATCAGCTCAATGTGACTGCCGAAGAGCTAAATAATATCTTCAGTTGGATACAACAATTAGAGGAAGTAGAGACAGGCGGGGTGGAACCTCTGGCTAGCGTTACGGGGCACAAATTGCCTATGAGGCCTGATAGTGTTTCAGATGGAGGCTATCCCGAAAAAGTGCTCGACAATGCTCCCGATAGGGCAGAAAACTTTTTTGCTGTACCGAAGGTTGTTGAGTAATGGTTGATATTTTGAATCTCAATTTATCTGAAGCAAGACGAGCTGTTCACAGTAGAGAATTGTCTGCCGTAGAACTAACAGAGGCCTATCTTGAGGCAATAGCTTCCAATAAAAGTCTCAATAGTTTTATTACAGTCACTGATGATAAAGCGCGACAGATGGCGAAAGCGGCGGATGAACGAATTAGTCGAGGTAGCCCGCTACCGATGGATGGAATGCCAATTGGTGTTAAGGACTTATTCTGCACGCAAGATACTCTCACCACAGCGGGATCTAATATATTAAACAGTTTCGTTCCTAATTATGAGTCTAGAGTAACCGCCAATCTGTGGCGCGATGGCGCTGTTATGCTGGGTAAAACGAATATGGATGAATTTGCCATGGGCTCAGCTAATACTACGAGCCATTACGGCCCAGTGGAAAATCCCTGGCGGAAAAAAGAAGATAAAAACGTTAAGTTGGTTCCAGGAGGGTCTTCTGGAGGATCAGCCTCAGCAACAGCAGCGCGTTTGGCACTAGCGTCAACAGGGACAGATACGGGAGGGTCAATCAGACAGCCGGCTAGCTTTTGCGGAATAGTCGGGCTGAAACCGACCTACGGCCGTTGCTCCCGTTGGGGGATTGTTGCTTTTGCATCTTCATTGGATCAAGCGGGTCCATTAACGCGAACGGTGCGAGATTCCGCAATAGTTTTAAAGAGTATCTCGGGTCATGACGCCAGAGACTCTACTTCAGCTAACATTAAGGTTCCTGATTTTGAGACAGCGTTAAATGGGGATGTAAGAGGTATGCGGGTAGGAATTCCTAGGCAATATAGGATGGAGGGGATGCCGGATGAAATCGAACATCTGTGGAAAAATGGCATTAATATACTGAAAGATGCTGGCGCAACAATTGTAGATATTGATTTGCCGCATACAAAATACGCTCTACCCACCTACTATATAATAGCACCCGCTGAAGCGTCATCAAATCTGGCTCGGTATGACGGTGTGCGATACGGTCTTAGGACAGCTGATAAGACATTGGAGCAGATGTATGAGAAAACGCGCAGTAGCGGCTTTGGAGCAGAAGTGAAACGCCGGATACTGATTGGCACTTATGTTCTGTCGGCGGGTTATTATGATGCATATTACCTAAAGGCCCAACGTGTAAGAGCTCTAATAAAGGCAGATTTTGAAGATTCTTTTAGGAGTATTGATGTTTTGCTTACGCCGACTGCCCCTAGCGATGCATTTGCTATCGGAGCCAATGATGATGATCCTCTTAAAATGTACTTGAATGATATTTTTACTGTTCCAGCGAGTTTAGCCGGATTACCTGCTGTATCCGTTCCAGCTGGGTTATCAAAAAATAGTTTACCACTTGGGTTACAAATAATCGGGAAAATGTTTGACGAAGAGTCGATTTTAAAAGTTGCCGATGTAATTGAAACAGGGGCGGGTTTTGCTGCTTATCCTTGGAGAGAAGCCTGAGATGAATCAATCAACACAGGAAAAGCTTGATAACTGGGAAGTCGTTGTGGGCCTAGAAGTGCATGCTCAGGTAAGCTCCGATTCAAAATTATTTTCTGGAGCAGCAACGACATTTGGCGCAGATCCAAACACTCAGGTTTCTCTGGTGGATGCTGCGATGCCTGGAATGCTGCCGGTAATAAATAAACAGTGCGTAAGACAAGCTATCAAAACGGGCCTGGGTATAAGTGCAAAGATCAATTTGATGAGTGTTTTCGATAGAAAGAATTATTTTTATCCTGATTTGCCGCAAGGATATCAAATCAGTCAGTATAAACAACCCATAGTAGGAGAGGGCGAGCTTACGATTCATACTGCTAGTGGGGAAAAAATAATCAGGATCGAGCGTCTACATCTTGAGCAGGATGCTGGTAAATCCTTGCATGATCAACACCCTAATAAGAGCTTTATTGATCTGAATAGGTCTGGGGTCGCATTGATGGAGATAGTATCCAAGCCTGACCTAAGGTCAGCTGAAGAAGCTGGAGCATATATTAAAAAATTGAGGTCAATTATGCGTTACCTAGGAACATGTGATGGGAACATGCAAGAAGGATCTTTGAGGTGTGACGTTAACGTTTCGGTTAGGAAGCCCGGTGAGGCGTTGGGAACACGCTGTGAAATAAAAAACGTAAATTCAATTCGGTTTGTGCAGCAGGCAATTGAATATGAGGCACGACGTCAAATAGACCTTATAGAAAGTGGTAGTAGTGTAGATCAGGAGACAAGATTATTTGACGCTGTCAGAGGAGAAACTCGATCAATGCGTTCAAAGGAAGAGGCTCATGATTACCGTTATTTTCCGGATCCAGATTTGTTGCCTCTCGAGTTTTCACAAGATTATGTCGACAGCATAGCGTCGGAAATGCCTGAACTTCCTGATATGAAGAAGGAAAGGTTTATATCTGATTACAACTTATCCGAAGATGACGCTATTACGTTGGTGGAAGAACGGGAAATAGCAGAGTTCTACGAAGTTTTAGCTAAAGGACGAGATGAAAGGCTGGCCGCAAACTGGCTTATCACCGAGCTGTTCGGTGCCTTGAATAAAGCTGGTTTGGAATTACATCGTAGTCCCGTTTCGGCACAAGATTTAGGGGAGCTAATAGACCTAATCAGTGATGGAACGATATCGGGCAGAATAGCAAAAGATATTTTTAGTGAGATGTTCGAGGTGGGTGGCTCGGCGACTATGATCGTAGAATCGAAGGGACTGCGCCAGATTTCCAGTGCAGAAGAGTTGATGCCCATAATAAACTCAGTGGTCTCTGAGAATGAGGAAAAGGTGGCAGAATTTAGGTCCGGTAAGGAGAAATTATTTGGATTTTTTGTTGGACAAGTGATGAAAAGAAGTGAAGGAAAAGCCAATCCAAAGCTTGTAAATGATTTGTTAAAAGAAAAATTGACGGATTCATAGTGCTATAGTTGCTTTAAATTTTGTCTGCCATTTTGGCGTTATAAGAGACCAGTATTGCGGATAACTCAGGTTGGAGCTGTTGTATGCGTATCAAAACGATATTGACCCTTGATCAAGCAGATAGCATTTCGAATAGAGTTTTTAGTTGCGGTCTTATTGAAAGCATGCACCCGTTGGCCGTGGCAATATTGGACTTCGGCGGCAATCCTATCGTCACCAAACGGCAAGATGGTGCCGGAATATTGCGAACAGAGATCGCGATTGGGAAGGCTTGGGGCGCACTGGGAATGGGGATGTCTAGCCGTTCTATAAGAGATCGGCTAGCGGATCGACCTGCATTCCAAGGGGCTTTGTCAGTTGTCGCTTCTGGAAAATTTGTGCCCGTACCCGGTGGGGTTTTGGTCTATGACGATAGATCCGAAGTGATTGGGGCCGTGGGCGTAAGTGGTGATACGTCAGAAAAAGATGAATATTGTGCGATTGAAGCGATTAGATCGGTTGGTTTTGAATCAGATCCTCGTGTACCATCCTCGACGTGGCGGGATTCAAAGCTATAATGCATGAGCAGTATGGGTTTGAATTGCACATCTCTCGTTTAATGAATTGCTTGGACTCTAATCTTGCATCTTGATCCAAATCTGACGGCGATAGCGATTGTATTTTCGGTTGCGTTGCTGTGTGGGTTGATATTAATGCGGTTCAAGCAACCGGCCATCGTCGGCTATATTCTTGCTGGAGTGATATTGGGCCCGTCGGGATTTGGCGTAATAGAGGAAACAGAAGCGGCAAAAACGTTGGCTGAGTTAGGGGTTTTATTACTTTTATTTCTAATAGGTATGGAACTTAGCCTACGAGCTTTTAAAACCGTATATAAATTAGCATCGCTGATAGTGTTGGTTCAGGTGTTACTGTCAGTTTTTGTAACGTCAATTATCGGTTGGGGAATGTCCTGGAGTGTGGAGCAAGGAATATTATTGGGCTTCGTACTTGCGGTATCCAGTACGGCTGTGACGGTTAAAGTGCTGGCGGATAAAGGTGAACTCAGAACCCAATTTGGTCGAATTACTGTAGGCATTTTGATAGCACAGGATCTAGCTGTTGTCGCAATGCTGTTAATTATTGAAGCCCTAAATCCAAACAACGAGTTTGATTTTTTTATAGTCCTCAGAACACTTGCGGCAGTAATTGTAATAGTTGGGCTGGTAAAATTTTTATCTCAACGCGAAAGAATGCGGTTACCTTTGCTGTTACGGAAAGCATTTGGGGCCGACAGAGAGGTAGTTCCCATAGCGGCTTTGGCGTTCTGCGGTGTTTGTGCGACAGCGTCAGGGCTGCTTGGGCTATCCACTGCCTTTGGCGGTTTTTTGGCTGGGTTAATTGTTGGAAACTCATCAGAGAGACAAATAGTTCTAAGAGGTACGCGGCCGATACAGAGCGTACTTCTTGTGGTGTTTTTTTTATCTGTAGGTTTATTAATAGATGTGGGCTTCTTTTTCGAAAATATAGGGACATTAATTGTAGTCTTTGTGCTAGCTACAGTAGCAAAAGGCTTGATTAATGTTATAGCTTTAAGAATATCTGGCCAGCCCTGGGAGCAATCAGTGATTGTAGGTGTAACGCTGGGACAGATAGGCGAATTTGCATTTGTAATCGCTAGTATCGGCTTCACAGTGAATGCGATAGATTCTGCGGGATATAAAATAGCAGTGGCGGTCATAGCGCTTAGCTTGATGTTGGGGCCAGCATGGGTTGCATTGGAACGACGGTTGAGGGCTGCGGAAGACTTGGGTGAACGATTAACAATAGCGGAAAACGCAAGCGTCGAATGTATTCGCTCTGTTTCTCTGTCGTTGACCCATAGGCTACCGAGGTGGAGCATTGCTATTATTCAATCGATCACAGCTACTTTTGAGAAAGTTCAGGATAAACTCAAAGGACTAGGTGTAAGAAAGAAATAAAATAAAAAAATGATCTTTTTACTAAGGTTGTATTTGATAAGTAATATATCATCATGAGAACTTATTTAATGGATCATGAAGGGAAGTAGCATATGCCGATTGAAAGATATATGGTTCCTGATGAAATGGAGCCAGTCAGCCACTATTGTCACGTGGTAAAAGCTGGCGATTTTATTTGGCTTTCTGGTATGGTTGGTATGAAGGCCGATGGATCGATTCCAGATGATACAGTGTCACAATTTAGTATAGCTATGAAGACAATAGATAATTGTCTTCGCTCTGCGGGTGGTCGATCTGATCAGATAGTAAAGGTCCAAGTATTCATGA
>CAYFGZ010000036.1:0-30939 GCA_964342575.1 uncultured Nisaea sp.
TTACAGAATAATTCATATTGTTCTTTTTGTATTCTTAAAAATTCTTTAGATGTTTCTGGGTAATGCTCTTCTATATAGTCCACCGCATCAATATATTCCCCATTATCCATCAATTCATATTTGTCTTTAATTATATTATCCTTCATTCTCACCTTTTTATTTGCAATTTTTTGTTTGTAGGCCTTTTTCTTTGGACTGTCTTTAATTATTTTCATATTATATACTCCATTTTTTCCATAACTTATTAGCCCTTTCAAAACATTCCTTATCTTCTACTACACCAGCCTCAAAATATTCTATTTTGTCAGTTACCCATCTTAAATCTAAATCATCAATACTTGGATTTTTACTCTCTATCCTAGCTTTAAGATGCATAAACTTATCTACTATCCATGCATTAGTATTTGATTTGTAATCAGTAGTATCCATTACAAATACAACCACCCACCATGTGGATCAGTTGTTTTAAATGTAGATTTATCAAAAATATTTCCTCTCACAGCATTACCTTTTAAATTAGGTGCTTTCCAAGTAGCTGGTTTGAAAATATCACCAGTTTCAGAATTTACAAAACAATGAATCCTACCTTTATCAGTAATATTTTTTCCATCATGAGTTGTAGTTTCAAAACCTTTAACTTTAATATATTTACGACCACCATCGGTTTTAAATACGATACCTTTTATGTGAGGAAATCGTTTATAATATTCTAAAGCATCTTCTGTAAGTTTCTTACATAAATCAAACATTGCTTTATTAAATTCTGTTTTTGTTCTAACCATTATTTCCCTTTCTTTAATTACGCTAATTCTAACATTGAGAATGGAACTCTATAAGACATACCATTCATATCAACACAAGCTTTCTTGATATTCATTTTAGTAATAACACCAGGAGTTCTTTTAGTTTTTTGAACCACCCATACTTTACTACCAACAACTAATGTTGTTTTAGCCAACATAACTTTACACTCATTAACCCAAGAGGTTAATTCATTTAATTCTGTTAAATTACTTATCTTACTTATTTCTTTTTTTAAGTTAGTCATACTATTTTTCCTTTTCTATTTGTTTTGTCGTTAACCATACAATATACGTTACAACCTTTTACTAACATGATCCAAGCTTTATTTTGCTTTTCTTCGCTTTTTTATAAAGAAGCCACATCTTTAATTGATTCATAATTAACCATATGAGCAGTAACTTTTGTTACATACTTTGAATTGTAAATATATTCATCTTTATACTTTTTAGCATGTCGTGGTCCTTCATTATAAGCAACTAAAGCACTTTCAACATCTGGAAATTCTTTTAATAACTTTGATAAATACATAGTTCCTACAGTTATATTAACATAAGGGTCATACATTTCTGAATGTGGTGTTTTGTAATCAGTAGCACAAGCTCTCATTATTTGCATTAAACCAAGTGCATTTACATAAGAACGAGCATTCATATTCCAAGCACTTTCCGTAGATATAACAGCTTTAATAAGATTGTAATTTACATCATATTCTTCAGCCATACCATCAATATAAATTAATAAGTGTTTGATTTTTGAGGTTGATATACCAGTTTTATATGTGGATTGAATTTGGGAAGCTTCTTCAGCGTAATTTCGGTCTTCTTCCATATAATAACCAATCATATTATACTTTATTGGTTCTACATTCTCCTTAGCATTATTACCAGCAGAAAATCTCCCTATATAAAAGATTGTTCCAGCCAATACTAAAAATAACCCTAATCTTGCTAAATGTTTATTCATTACTTATTCCTTTTCTTATTTATTGTTCATTTATCATTAACTAACTACTATACGTTACAAAAGCTTGACCATATGAGTCAAGCTTTTTTTTGTTTTTTTTTCATTTTTTATTATTTAATTTATTGAAATTCGTTTGTATTTACATTATTTTTAAACCAAGAATCTAAAACTTCATTAGTATCAGGATCTAAATACAATTTCTCTTCTTCTTTTTTAACACCATTCCCTATAATATCATTTAACTCATAATCATCAGGAAGTCTACCCTCCACAGTAGAATCAAAAATTACTTTAGGTTCGAATCCTAAATCCTTCCACCAACTATCAGGATAAGCTTTATCTATACCGTCAGGTGTTTTTTTGCGTACTTTAGGATGAACTTCTCCATCTTGAAAAACACCATTATCATAATATTTAACCAAGATATCAGTCTTTCCAACTGAATCATCTCCGTAACTACTTATAAGATAAATATTACCAGGGGTATGATGGAATGACAATATAAACTTGGGGTTTGAATTTATATCTTGATTTCTTAACTGGATCTTATATTTATTGGCCAATTCAAGATCACCAGAAATTATTTTTATAAACATATTATATCTCCTATTAATCTAAATGTTACTAATAATGTTACATATATAAATATATACTATTTTAATTTTTTGAAAAAGATTTTTTATGACTATAATCAAATTCAGGAATTAAGGATCCATCAGATGGTCCATCTAACCCCTCATCGTGAATCCACATTGATACTGTTTCTTCAGCAGAAACATCATCCATTATCTGAAATGAATCTTTATATCGTTTTAGCAATCTTTTAACCAAAGAATGCCTAACAATATCTTTTTCTTTAAATTTAGCCAAACCTACACCATGAACACCAGCGAATCTTTTAACTGCGTCTTCTAACCCACTTTTATGTTTAGCTATATCAGATTGTTCCAAATCACCAGTAATAATATATTTACTATGTTCACCGATTCGTGTAACAAACATTTTAATTTGGTCTGGTGTAGCATTTTGTGCTTCATCAAGTATAACGAATTTATTTGATAGAGTAATACCTCTCATGTAAGCCAGTGGCATAACTTCTATAACACCTGTTTCTTTTAATATCTCTAATCTTTGCTTTCCAATTATTTGTTCCATATTATAATAGAACGACATCATCCATGGTGCAGTCTTTTCTTCCACATCTCCAGGTAAAAATCCAATCTTTTCTCCAGCAGCTTCCACCAATGGTTTGACAATGACAATTCCATCTATATGACTTTCCTTATCTCCCAACTCTCGTAAAGCTCTATGGACTGAAAGATATGTTTTACCACAACCAGCTGGTCCTATACAGAATGTTATATCCTTATCAGATACAGTTTTATAAAATCTACGCTGAGCTATAGTTTTGTATTGTAATGTATCAAAATCTAACACCTTTAAATCCTTCAAAACTTGTCTTTTATTATTGTTAACATGATGTGTTAATTCATCCAATGAAACCTTTTTTCTTACAGCAGATTTACTCCTTGACATAGTAGTATCCCCCTATTTATGACTAATATTAAAACTCACAAAACTCTTCTATCACTAATAAATATCATATATATTGGTAAAATAAAACAGTTTGTGATATATTTCAATTAATTTTTTCTAAATCGATATCTAATACATGCCATATTTTTCCTACATTATCTACTACTCTGAGTTGGTGTTTCTTAATATCTATCCCATCTATCTTTACAATAGAATCTTCATACAAAGTTCCATCTATAGTAGTTTTTGTAGAAATAACTCTAACTTTATCACCTATTTTAACTCTGCTGAGGTCTAGCATATTTTGCCTTTCTCCTGTAATCCGATTGCTTTTTTGGTTTGCGTTTATTCTTATTCTTTTTCTTTTTTTTCTTCATCTTTTTATATCCACCACGATCATCAAGGTCTTCCCAATTTCGTGAATCATATTTAGACATCATTATCTCCTAAATTAATCCTAAATCCTTTTTATACTTAATTACCCAATCTTCCAATACCATAGTAGGTTTCCATCCAAGTAATTCTCTTGCTTTTTTATTATTAGCCAATGTAGCAAATGGTTCTATCACCGGCTCTCTATGTTTTCTGTTACCACCAATTAAATTAGCTAATTGATTTACTGAACGATTTTCTCCGTTTCCAATATTAATAACTTCACCATTTCCAACTTTATCCGATGTAGCTGCTCTTATATTCGCATCAACAACATCACCAACATAAGTAAAATCTCTTCGTTGATTACCATCACCATTAATTGTCATTGGTTCTCCCCTTAACCTTTGTTGAGCAAATATACCCATAACTAGACAATAAGCACCTTCAAGTGATTGTCTTTCTCCATACACATTAAAATATCTTAATGATACAGTTTCTATATCATATACTTTTGGAAACATTGTACAATATATTTCCCCAACCATTTTCTGAACACCATATGGACTTAATGGATCTGTTGGGTCTGTTTCTTTTTGTGGAAGTTTATCTGTACTTCCATAAGCAGATGATGATGCACTATATACGAATCTTTTAACACCAGCATCAACCGATGCTTTTAATACAGCTAAAGTTCCACCTACATTTACTTTATCAAATTCAACGGGATCATCTATTGATGGTTGAACTCTAGCAAGAGCTGCTGTATGAAATACAACATCTACACCTTCAAATATACCATTAGGATGGCTATTAAAATTACCTTTAGATATATCTCTATTATAAAATTTAGCTTTTGGATTTATATTTTCTTTTTTACCAGTTGATAAATTATCAATGATGACAACTTCATGACCATCATCTATTAACCTATCTACAAGATTACTTCCTATAAATCCTGCACCACCTGTAACTAAACATTTCATTTTTCTTCTCCTATATTAAATTTTTTCCAATTGGGTAATGATATTTCAGCCCTATAATTACTCTCAGCAGAATGAGGGTATCTTATAGGCGAATAAATTTCATCACCAACAAATTCTCTATCTTGTGTGTAAATATACATCTTATCTTGATTCCATAACAAAATTTCATCTCTCTCATCACCAAATAAATTAACAGCCATAGCACACATTTCTGGATGACCGTCATCTGGAAATGTAACTACTCTTCTACCATAACCATCTACCATACCACCATGTGCTACATTACCAGATAATAAACCCAATTCAGTTCCATCACCTGTCCAATTAACTGGATTTAATAGATTTCCATTTATTGGCTGCTCAAATGCAAACAATTTTTTCCCCTTACAATCATGTAATGAAATTATATTTGGATTATCCCAATAAGTAACTACATAAAATTGTAACCCATCTAAATCATTTCTATATTTAGCAGCTGATGCCCTCTGAACATGCCCTAGCATTTCTCTAGCCAATAAATTACCATCTTTATCGACAATAATAAATCCCTCATCTCCAGCAGTAAGAGCTATTTGAGCTCCCTCTATGCTTGGATCAAAATGACCTATAGCTATTTCATCAACATGGTCTCTATCAAGTTCAGGAAATTGGTCCGCTAAATCCCAAATAACTTTACCATCAGAACTAATCATCATATAACTAGCAATCAATTCATCTTTACCATCTCCATTAAAATCATATGGTTGTGGGAAATGACCAGTATTACCTTTAAGATGCCACAATAAATTTAAATCTTTATCATAAGCCCATAAATGATTATACCTATTTTTTATTAATATATCTGATGGGTACTCATTTCCAGAAAAATTACAAATCTGAATACAATCTCCATTTATTCTATGAAATTCGCTTTCAGGCCATTTATTACATTCATCTTTTGTTAATAACTCTGCTTTCGGTGTTGGTATACATTTTTTTACTTTACCAGTAGAACCTTCTAAAATATATAATTTAAAATTTCTCATAACTATAACTTCATTTTGACCATCACCATCTATGTCATATATTTGATATGCAACATCACTTGTAGTCATACCAGCATCTTCAGTATCTCTGGGCTCCCCTACTTGCCATAATACATTACCATCTAAATCGACAGCAGTTAAACAAGTAATCATAGAATATAAATCAATCCCATGATGTTTTATATTTTGAGCAAAAATGATATCCATTTTACCATTACCAGTCAAATCCCCCAATCTAATATGCCTACCACATCCAAATCCTTTAGTATTAATTATTTTTTTCAATATAGGTTGTGGGTATTTTTTTCTTTCTTCTTCAAGTTCTATTTGAATTTCATCACATTTACTTTTATAAGATTTATATTGTTTATCTGTGGACGTAACTTTAACATTATAATATCTAGCCGGAACGGCCGATATTAATCCAATCTTACCATTTAAATATCTATCATCATTTACATCAAATAACAACTCATCATTAATATAACATAAAATGTTATTATTGTCAAGCTCTACTTGTAAATTATATTTTTCATCACAATCTAATTCAAATTTCTTTTCCCCTAAAATAATAATATCATCTTGATCTCTTTTTATTAATTTAATACAATTACCATCTTCAAATAGAAGAGCATAATAATTTCTACCAGTTCTATATCTGAACATTATACCAGTTTGTGATATTGGTAATAATGATTGAAGTTTTACTTCTAACTTATAGTCCATCCAATTCTCATCACCAGCGAATATCATGGATTTATATCCATGCTTACCTGTAGCACCAGAAATATCAGTATTAGTAGTTTGTTCTAATAGATGCTCTCCATCATCTTCTAATACTAGCCAATGACCACCTAATCTCCAACCTCTATTTGTTGGTTCAGTCCATCTTCCCCTATATCCTGTTGGTGGCATATAATGATATTCTCCAAATGGTGTATAATCATATGGAAAATGCCCTATATTAAAGTCACTAAAATTTTCATCTAATAATTTTTTCATACACGCTCCTCTATTTTTTCAACTAAAAAATCTACCATTGGTTTTGGTGTCCAACAATCATCAAAATAAGCAGCAGATTTCTCTTCATATTCTTTATAATTATCTATAATATTATGTAACTCTGATTCCCATCCATCTTTTTCAAAATCAACCTGTGGTAGATAATCTTGATAAGATAAACCAAAATCATATGATGTTTTTCTTAAAATAAGACATTGGCCAAGAAGACAACAATCTACCATTCTTGATGTATATTCACCCATACCAGGAGTATTAATCAATGTTTTACAAGAAAAAGTTCTACTTAAATACTCCTTATACGGAATCTTTTCTTCAAAATCCCAATTAAATTTACTACCCTTAAATCTATTATATAAATTTCTACGAGATTCATTTTTATAATAACCAGTATCTTCTGATGAGCCATATCCAAATTTACTATAATCAGAATGTGAAACTAACTTATTTGATTTATTTGGTTTAGGATACAGATAAGGTTTTAAATTTGAATAAAACCCAACATCAAAAAGTTTAGATACATTATTTTTCATTGATGTTAATTCTTTTCTTCTTGGTAATAAGTCCGAATAAAAATTTGGATTGAAACTCCATTTGAAAAATGGAATAACCTTACCATTATTTTTTTCAGCTAAATCTATAATATCCTTTGACCATACTGGTGAATAAGCAGATTTAAAATATAGAAACTTTTTTCCCTTTGTTTCTTCTATAACTTTTAATATTCTACCACAATATTCATTAATCTGTAACTCTTCATTTACACCATCTGATGTATCTATATAAACATTTAAATTATCATCATATATAGTAGCAGTTTTGTATAATAACTCATCTCCTTTATAATCAAAAATATCTCTCTTCATAAGTTCATTGTCTAAATATCTAAATCTCTCTTTATTATAATATGCTTTCACTTATTCTCCTTTGTGGTTTATTAAAATATATTGTACTGGATTATTTTTTGCATACTTGTTTCTCCAAGTAGATTCTGTATATTCTCTTATTTCGTGAACATTAAAACCACAATCTTCTATTAATTTTTTATATTCTTCTAAAGAAGCGCCAAATGGATCACTTTCTTTTGGTCTAGTATATTTATCTGAATGTTGTTTATCCCAATGTAATATACAAAAGCCACTTGGTTTAATACAACTCATCCAAGTTTTTAAACCCTCTTTTGGATCAAATACATGATCAAATGAATTACTATAAATAAAATCAACCGAATTTATCCATTCATCTTTAACTTTATTAAAATCCCATTCAATTGTATGTGGAAATTTGTCAGCAGCTTTTGGTGATATTTCAGTTCCTAAAACTTCAATATCCAATTCTCTGATAAGTATCAATTGTTCTAAACCACCTCTAGTTCCATGACATAAACCAAATTTTGCATTTGGTATTAAATCTTTAATAATTCCCGAAACAAATACCATTTCATCTTCGGTAGTATTTTGATCATTCATTTTTCTTGTTCCAGCTTCTATTTGATATAATACATATTCTTCATAACTATTATACTTATGTTGTTTCATTACACTACTCCTTTATAGACTTTAAAATATAACCTCATACATTCTTCCCAATCTGTAACCTTGTAGTCATAATTATCAGAAAACTTTTTTGAAAGTAAAATATTTTTTAAATCACCCCAACTCTCATATACAAAATCATTGCCAACTAAATTAACACTAGCTGCGCCACGATATCCAGATAGAGCATATGTGGGAATACCACATGCTAAACTTTCTAAAATATGATTTGGACAATTCTCATATTCACTAGCACTAACATATACATCATATTTTGATAATTCTTTACCAAGTTCTTTTCCAAAAATAGGCGAAATGCATTTTGTATTTCTAAAAGTTCCTTGATGTTGACCGATATATGTAAAAGTAAAATCTGGATTATCTTTTACAAACCTATCTATTTTATTATAAATATCAAATCCTTTTCCTTTATTATTAGACCAATGATGTGTAACAATATTTATTTTGCCATTATTTATCTTTTCTCGTGGTTTAAAAATTTCAGTATCAACACCATTAATAATAGTAAATAAATTATTACAATACCATCCCTCATTTAAAAAGAATTCCTTGGTCCAATCAGATACAAATATTGTCGCATCGCAATCTTTACTAAATTCTCTGTATACACCAACTCTCCATGGTGCCGATCCATATCTTCCTAAATCCATATCATTAACTCTATGGACAATTTTTACATCAGGATTTATATATTGTTTGTAACTAACAGCATGCTTCCAATCCACCCCCAATTCATCAGGATGTACATCCTGAATATGAATCACATCTATATCATCACTCAATGTATTAGTTATATCTACTCCAAACTTTTTACCATATTTAAATAAATTTTTTACAAATTGATTCCCACCACCCCACGGTCCATCTACATATTTTCTATTAATAAATACTTTCATAATTTACCTATGTTCATATTATATATCTCCTTTAATTTGAAATACATCAGTTCCAAATCATATTTTTTGTTAAAGTTGTCATCTAAATAATCAAAATTTTTATAATTCATATCCTTTGTATAATCACCCCCTCGATAACACGCCTGAGCAACATCAAAGGCTTCAGCATAATATTCAGGTAATTGTTTTATATAACTCAAATCATAATGTATAATACCATCTCTTATCATTCTATTTAAAAAAGTATTACATACCTTACTTGGTAATTGATAATAATCATGTAAATTTGTAAATATCATTAGACTTTTAAATTTTACTTTAGCTTTTTTACAAAAATAATTTTCTGGTTTTGGAACATTTTGTATTAAACTATTATTATTAAATAATTTAATTAAAATATCTCTATGATATATTTGAGGAGTAGCACCTCTAAATTTATTCATAAAATAATCAAACCCATACCCTTCAAATTGATTATAAGAATCATCCATATTATCTACCAAATCACACATTCCATCAAAAACAAATCTATCAGAATCTGATCTAATATAATATTCAAAATCAGTTTCATTTACTAATTTAGAAAATTCTATAAACTTATCAACAAAAGTCCCCTTACCATCTAATACAGATACATTATTAAACCCAAGTTGTTTAAAACAATAAGAACTTAATTCACTTGTAGGTTCTTTTAAAGAAAATAAAACAACTTTAAATTTATTATAATCTTTCATTATCTCTTACCTTTATGCCAGTCATATGTTGATTTTAAACCATCTTTTATTGAAAATCGTGGTGTATAATTTAATTTATTTTTCATTTTACTTATATCACATACAGCAGACCATTCATTCTTTTTTTCTGATTTCTTTTCAGCAACTATATCTTTACCAGAATTATCAATTATTGTATCTACTATATCTTTTGTTGTAGTTTTAATACCTGAAGCAATATTAAAAGTACCATTTACATTTAACAATGTGGCTGCTATCGTAGCATTTATACAATCATCTATGTATATATAATCTCTAAAAGTTTCTCCCTCTCCACAAATATATGGTGACTTATTATCCAAAACATTTTCAATCATAATTGGTATAGCTCTATTATAATTTTTCTCTTTAGTTCCTGGGCCATATACACTAGATATTCTTAATATAGATATTGGAATATCATTTCTCTCACTAAACAATGTTAAATATTTTTCTGTTGATAATTTTGAAAAAGAATAAATATTCTGTGGTAAGGGTGTTGTTTTTTCAGTTAATGGTAATTCCTTTGGGGTACCATATACCGAATAAGATGAAGCGAATGAAAAATGTTCTATATTAGAATGTAAACAATTCAATAATTTTATTGTTCCTATACAACAATTTTTAAATTGTGATTCTAGATCATTTTCAAAATCGCTACTATCATCAATAACATCAGCAAAATGTATAATATGAGTAACTGGTTTTATAAATTCTGATAATTCTTTATTACTCACTTTAAGTAAATCTTTACATAAATATGGTACATCAGTTTTATAACTAGAATCTCTATCAATACCTCTATGTTCTATATCCTTTTCTGTGAGGATTTTGCTTAACCTATTACCTAATTGACCAGCTATCCCTGTTATTAATATATTAAACACTAAACCATTTCCCATCATTTTTTAAAACATCAACACTATCAGATCCATAATTAAATAATAAATCGATCACAGACATGGATGGGACAAAATTCCTAAATGCTGTATTATAATTTGGATGATTAAAATTTTGATATAAAACTTTTATATTATTATCAAAAAACTTATCTTCCATTTCATTACCACGACCACCAATACCAGACTTTCCAGATATATATACATCTGGTTTAATTGATGTACAGATATCTAAAATTAATTTAGATCCAACCCCTTCAATATTTAAATTTGAAGCTTTCTTAATTTCTATATCAAAATTTAAAAAACTACATATATTTTTAATAATATCTAAATTTAAATCAGACAAATTATTCCATTCCTTTGAATAAAGATTTTCAAAATACTCTGAATATTTATTAAAATATGGAGCTTTTTTATAAGAAAAATATATATTTTTCCATGTTTTTTCTCTCCAATTTGTTTCATTATTTATTTTTATATCTTGTATAAATAAATCTCTGTTCCCTTTTCTATAAACAGGAACATTAACCCAACAATCCCCATTTGTTGTCATAATACGATTTCTATTTTGAAAATATTTATGTCTATATTGAACATTATCTAATGCGACATACATATCTGAATACATCAATTTATTAAAAAATCCTAACCATGGCAAATATTCAGGCTGGTGTATTGTTAATATCATTTTGTATCCTTTTTATAAAAATATAATGTGAAATCATTTTCTTTATAATCATGTCTTAAAACAAATCTATTTGATAATATTGGAACTAATTTTGAAATAATATATTCTGGTTCACTATGTCTAAATCCATCTTGAAATTTATATGAAGATTTTGCAGAAAGGAAATTAGCGCAAATACCTTTATCAGCAATATCAAACATTTCCTTCATTGTTCCACACATTTCTTCTTCCCAATGTTTACAATCAAAGCTAAATATTCCAGATGCAACAACCCAATCAAATCTACTTGAAGAAACTGAAGAAATATTTCCTACTTTAAATGTTGAATTTAAATCTTCTAACTCAATAGCTTTTTTTATAAAATTTGAATTAATATCAATACCAGTATATTTTGTATCTAAATTAAAACTTTTTAAATAAGTATAAAAATCACCAAACCCACACCCTACATCTAAAACAGAATCATTTGTATTAATACCAATATTTTTCATAACATCAAATCTAATTTCTTGAGAATATTTAGAACCCCAACCTAAAGCCTTAACATCATATTCATATTCACCAAATGCTTTTTTATGAAATTCATTATTTAGTTTTTGTAACATCATTAGATTTTACCCATCAACATTCCACTACCATCACCAACAGCACATATAACTTTACAAACCTCAAAACATTCTGCATACTCAACACCAATCTGATTACCTCTAAATCTAGCCAAAGATTTAACAGCCTCTAAATCTTTATGATGTAATGTATCTGGTATATATCTTTCAACACTCTCTAACTTATCATTTATTGAATCGGAAATATCAACATATATATGACTCTTAAAGTGATATGGTGTAATTCCACCCAAAGTCAATTGTTCATACATCAAAACAGTAATATCATTTTTTCTTGTAGCTGCAAATGTTGCGTTTGAAACAGCTTGGTGATCTTGGTGTGAATCATGATTCCATTGAGTAAAAATGACATCTGGTGAAAACTCTTGTATTTTTTCATCTAAAAGTTTTACTAAATCTCTATTAAAAGCAAAAGTATATGGATCTAAATCCAATATTTCTAACTCCACATTCAAATCTTTAGCTGTATTCTCTTGTGCTAATTTTCTTAATTCACCCTTTTCGTTATCTGCACTACCATCTCTATGTTCATTAGGAATAATACAAACTAATAATTTAACAGAATGTCCTTCTTTTGTTAATTTTTTAATAGTACCACCCATAGAAACTTCAGCATCATCAGCGTGTGGACTTATAACTAATACTTTTTGTTTATTTTTCATTAAATAATACTTCCTCTTAATCTATTATAAATGTGTTCAGCTACCATAAAATCAAATTCAGTATCAATATCCATAGATTCTATTTCATCTAATTTATAAAAGTATGGATTTTCAGTAACTATATTTCTATTTTTAATCATATCTTCTTTACCAATTATACAAATACCATAATTAATACTAACAATATCAGGTAAATCCTGACTGTTGGGAGCTTCTTTTGGATTATAATTTAATGGGTTACCATCCAACCATAAATGATGTTTAACATCAGAAACAGTTACAAGATTTTCAATATCAGAAGACATAAATTTTTCCACACAAGAAAAATATGTTTCCTTTGAAACTAATGGAGCGGTAACTGGGGAATACATAACATAATCTGAATCTGTAACCTCAGCTATATGTTGAAAATACTCACTATTATTACATTCAGAGCTAGCATAATATTCTTCTCGTTTATGTGTACTAACTCCCGCTTTTAAAGCAATATCTAACATATAATCACTATCTGAATTTACTACTACATTATCAATTGTTGGGATTGATTTTAAAAGATCTAATTTTATTTTTAGTAGATTAGAATTAGCAAATGGTTTTATATTCTTATCTTTAATTCTCTGTGAACCAGCCCTAACGGGAACTACTGCAGTAAGTTTGCCTTTTTTCATAATACTTCCTCTAATATTTCTTTCCAATTATTCTCAAACTTTATACCTTTGTCATCTATATAATATTCTGCTCTTGGTTTTTCATGTGTAACTTCATCTACAAGTTCATCTATATTATACTTCTTTAACCATTCCCATACTAACTCAACGCCATTCTTACCATTAACCAAAGGTCTATCAGGTCGCGCTTTAGCAGTATATATTATAATATTCCACTTGTCTGATATTTTTTTCATAGCGTCTAATGAACCTTCTATTGGATCACCATAACAAGTTCCATCGTGCCAACCCCTATCAAAGTTATGTAATACACCATCAAAATCTACAGCTATTTGTTTTAATTCATTTTCAAACCCAGGCGGAACATTTAAATTAGATATCTTTGTATTGACTTCTGATTCTATGCCTAATGATTCAAATCTTCTTTGTTTTGCTTTTCCAGCAATAGTAGGGCATTTAAACCCAGCACCATGTATCAACTCGTAAGTAAGAGCTAATGATATTATTTCTGATGTATGGTAATTAATACAATTTTGATTTATAGGTATAATACCTTCTTCTAAATCTTCCTTTGGCTGTGCTGAAAATAAACAAGTGTTCATACCATTTTGTTTAGCCCAATTCAAACCATAAACTAATGCATTAGAAGATTGTCCTGTTGTAGAACACGACATTCCTATTGCTAAACAATCAGACATATCATCTACCCCACGAGTTCTTAACTCCAACCATTTTGCCAACCAAGTTTCAAATGATTCATCAGATATAATAGATGTAGCTAATACTCCACTACCAGGTGCTATAACATTTTTATCTGTCAATCGTGATGAATCTATAGCAGCATGGTCTGCAATTCCCATATTACCACCATGCCCAAACATAAAAACATGTTTAGATTTATTATAGACATTTTGTAATTCTTTCCATTCATTAGTTCTAATTATACTTTTAAATTTATTATCAAAATTCTCAATATCTAACATTAAGATTCTCCTGTTTTAGTGATTTTATTATTTGGCTAGATACATAGTCATACGTTACAGCATTTTTATTATTAAAGTCAAGTATTTTTTTAAATTTATCTAATGTTATAATTGAATCTTTATAATCATCAAACCAACCCTCATCAAATTTATATTTTCTTTCATTAAATAATGGACTCTTTATCATATAAGAATTTTTATTTATTTTAATTGAATCAAAAAATGCAAAACAATCATTGATAAATAAACACATATCAGAATTAAATGAATAATAAAATAATGATGATGGTAACATTAAATCTTTTTCAATTATTTTATCTGGTTTTTCATTACAGAAGTCTAATGGACTAGCCCATTTATTTTCTTTTGGATAGCCCTTTTCTCTCTTTTTCCAAATAATTTCATAACCCTTACTATGTAAAAACTTTATAAGTTCATCATAAAATTCTGCTTCTGGTGACATAAGTTTTGACTTGACATGCTTCCCTCTTATCCAACTCTCAATAATAAAACATCTTTTATTATATTTTTCTTTCGAAATATATTTTAAATTATCCATCCTATAATCACCATAATATTTTGGATTAGGATAATTTTTATATAATGGTAACCATCTCTTATCATGAACAAGTGTAGCATCTACACGTGTCAATGAATGTTGTAAATGATGTGATTCTAACATATAATTCAAATAAATCACTTTAGAATTTTTTGTTGTAGGAAACCAATTATGTGTTTTAGGATTTATAGTTTTGATAAAAATATGATCTGGATTGTTTTTTGAATAATCTCTATTATATTTTTCTTTATCTTCAGATCTATATACATTACAATCCACATCTTCAAATAAAGATAATAATTCCTCATCAGTATAATAATAGAATTGTCTTTTTGTTGGAAAACAATCAAAATAACAAATCCAACATTCATTATTCTTTTTAGCTTCCATTATCAATGGATACATATCTTGTAATTCAACTATACCAAATATATAAAATGCAACCATTATTTACTATCCTCTACTAACTTTATTATTTCTTTTAATCTATCTTCTGAATTAATTTTTTTATTATATGTAATATCTAAACATTGACTTAAATAATCTTTATAAAATAAATCCAAATCTCGGCGTGAAGTTTCTAATGGTTTATACCAAGCATCCAACTCAAATTTTTCATACCATTCCTTTTTTCCATTAAAAACAAAACCAAAACTACCATAACTTTCTAAATCTATTAAACTCAATTTATTATTATGTAATATAACATTTGAAGCAGCGAAATCTAAATGTAACCCTTTAACTGATAATGACTTCTTTAATAAATATAAAAAAAATTCTTTTCTATATTCTTTTGTAGTATTACTAACAACTGTAGACCAATTTCTATGAGATCCATCATCACATAAATTCTTTCCTTTTTCCATTATATATCCTCTTTGACCATTGTCATCATATATTAAAGATTTTAATGCTGATGCTGTATTCATATTATAGAACCCATTATCAACAGCAACTTTTGTAATATCACCTTGAACCCAATCTGATACCCATATTTTATAATAAAATTTACCATCTGTGTATACAGCTCTTTCTCTTTTTTCTTTAACGCATATAAATGAATTCAATTTATCTTTTATTTTATTGTAATGAATACTATCCATTATGTATACTTCTCATTATTTCAGTTTCATCATGTGTATTAATGAAATTGTATAAATCCTCATTATAATCTAAAAGTCCATGATATTTTTCAAATTCATCATCACCCCCCACTCTAATATTAATATTATCAGGATAACAAGCCATTCTTGGATGTTGATATGGTGTGATAACTATAACAGACTTTGTTCCAACGGCATTAGCCCCATGCATCAATCCACCAACTGTTCCCAAAAACAATAATGATTTTTTAATACAATAACAAGCTTCTCTAAATGACATTTTACCAGTTAAATTTGTAACACCATTTAGAATTTTTTGATTTTCAACACCTATTTGAACAAAATTTATAGATGGGAATTCATTAATAATATTTTGCCATTTATCAAATGGGTATTTATTATTTGGGGTATAACTCGATTTAGAATGAGGATCTATTGTAACAAAATTATCCAAAGATATTAAATTATCTACATTTTGAATTTCTTCGTCTGTAAAATATAGTTCACATTTTAATTTTGGATTATCTATTTTATAAAATTCACATACTTGTTCTATAATATGTTTATCGTATCGATGATAAGCTCTATGATTTTCTTCTTTTATACAGTAATTAGTATCTGGTATACTTAAATCCATCTTAAAGTGATTATCCTCTGTATTAAATGTGAAATTGGGATTGTTTGTGAATATTTCACTATTAACAATATTATGCCCAGATGTCGGCAATATTTTAAAATCCCCATACTCATCTTTATAATTTTCCCGTAACTCTCTAGCTACAGCAGTCCACATCATATGCCCACCTAACCCCATAGATTAATTCTCCAAATATTTAATAGATTCTTCAACAAATCTGTTTGCATAAAATTCTTGTGTATATCCCTCACTCCAAGTTAAACCTTTTTGTGTAACTTCTTTAAGAGAATCTTCATCCTTAACATAACTAACCAACTTATTTATTATTTCATCATCTGACATATCCATAGTTAATTCAATCACAAACTCCCTAAAATCGTCTTCATCTTGTCCAGGTATATCACCAGCTATAGCAGTTCCAGACATTGGTACTTCTATATACTTTCCAAATCTTGATTTAGGAACACCACTACAAGTTATACATATTTTAGCTCTATTTATAGCTTGTGAAAATTCTATTAAATATTTATTTGTGTGAGCATCATCATGTGTATAGCCTGGGTGTGGGTGTTGGTATACCTTATATCCCATTTTTTGTAATTTATATAAAATACCAACCATTCTATCTCTCAATGGATAATGTTGTCCAGTTACATGAGTATTAACATTAGTAGCACCACCAATCATAAAATCATATATCTTTTCATTTTCCCAATCTTTAAATACTTCTTTTTTAGCACAATGTGGTATATGAACAAACTTTACTTTATCACCATAATGTTTAATGTAAGGATTCATATCATTCTCATGATGACATATAATAAATTCAGCACCACTTTCATCTATTTCCTTTGTAGTCCAGTTAAAATCATACATTTCATTATAACGAAGACATACGGGAATATCTATATCTTTCATTCCTATCATATCCAGTGGTTTATACGTTACAACTAAATCAGGTAATGAATCAAGCCTTTTTAGATTTTCTTTTACAGAAATATTATTATCATAACCTTCCCATCCAGGACCCCACCAAGATAAATCAACTAATTTTCCAATAGATTCCATACCGTGAAATCTAACTCTTGACATTTTGCTATAATACCCATTTGGTCCATTTTTATTTACTAGATATAATATTTTCATAAATATCTCCTTTTTAATTGTTCATATAAAGTATCATCATTATAAGAAATATCTTTATTTATATTATTTATTCTCCAGCCCTCATTCCATAAATGAATAGCATAAGTTTCATTTTCTATATCAGGCTTTTGTGATAAAGTTTTTGCAAAATTATTATCCCATTTATTTTCTACTATTGTACCCATTTCCATATAATGAATTGGACAAAAAGTATTAGGCGATTTTAAATATTTCATTAACTCAAACTTCTCCACACCTTCCCTTAATAAACTAGGACCAATCTGTCCCCAACTTACATTTTTTCCAATCTCCTGTGTTTTATTCCAACAATACTTCATTAAATCACTATTTTTTGGAACTTTTATAGCACCACAATTAAGGTGAATACCATTATTTATATGCATAAGGTCATAACACATTTCCGAAGAGAATAAATATTCATCATCAAAATCAAATGGTTTTAAACACACCATATCCATATCTACCCACCAACCACCTAACTCATACAACATTTTATATCTGAACCAATTTGAAAATGCAGAGTAACTACCATAATGTTTTGGATCTGTATAAAAAAATAATTTATCTTCAGATAAAATTTCATTTCCATCTTTTATTACAGTCCCTTCAGGTATACCCATAACATCTTGATATGTATATAAATGAAATTCATGTCCATTATCTAAAAAAGATTTAATACATAATTTTTCCATATTGCTCAATTCATAACCAATCCATAAACTTTTTATAACTTTATTATCTTCCAACATGATATCTCTTTTTTAAAATTTCAAATAAAGATTTTTCATCATAATCACCATTTTTATCTAATCCAGTTTTTCTCCAAGATTCATTCCAAAAATGAATAGCCTTACAACTTGGATGAATATCTAAACTTTCTTTACCAATAAATACATCCATATTCTCATAGTGAGTTGGACAGAATACTTCGGGATCTTTGACATATTCAGTAAGTTTATGCTTCTCTACACTTTCTTTTACCAGCCTCGGACCAATTTGTCCCCACCTAACTTCCTTACCTATTTCTTGTGTTTTATCCCAACAATATTTTATAAATTCACTGCCTTTGGGTGATTTTATAACTCCAGCATTTATATGTTTATGCCCTTCACCTGTATATTCTGATGAGAATACATATGATTCTTTAAAATTAAGAGGTGATATACAAATAGTATCCATATCTGACCAATAACCGCCCTTATCCATTAACATTTTATATCTAAACCAATTTGAGAATGCCGAATAACTTCCATAATGATCAGCTGTCTTATAGAAAAAAATATCACTTTCAGGTAAAATTTCATTGCCATCTTTTACTACAGTTCCATTTGGTATACCTTTAACATCACCATAAGTATATAAGTGAAATTCATGTCCATTTTCTATAAATGACCTTATGCATAATTGCTCTAAATTACTAAGCTCATCACCAATCCATAAACTTCTCACAATTTTATTATCTTCTGTAAGATTAATGTGAGTATTATTGCAATTATTTAATTTAATTATATCAATTTCAAAACAATCAAAAGACATATTACCAATCTCTCCAGAATCAAATATTATTTCAGATAATTGTTGTAGAAATCTATAAGATTGATCATTGACCTCATTTAAATCAAACCTGACAATTATATCATTGTTTTTTTCTGAATGGATCGAGTGTATTTTTTCCGATAAATCATATAATGTATTTGGTTGTTCCTTTTTTATATATTCATCAAAATCACAATCAACATATAAAGTAGAACATAATGGTTCAAGATGTTGCAACATCTCAGTATTTCCATGCATCTTTACAACGAACCCAATATCATATTTTGGTGTTACTATAGGATGCATATATCTATCGTGTTGAACATGAGTTCCCCATTTCCTATAAAAATTTTTCTCATTCTTGCTATTAGTTTCTTTCCATTCAGGAGAATCTTTTCCTATATCCCCACCAGAATATTTATTAAACCTACTACCACGACTTGTAAAATGATATACAATAGCATCCCAAGATTGAATTAATTGATATCCATTTAAAACAAATCTATTGAACAAATCTGAATCTTCTCTTGATTGTGGAGCAAACAATTCATCATGCCCACCAATACTCAAAAAATCTTCCTTATACATACACCAAGGCGCGAACACACCTCGTGTAAAAGTATTTTGTTCTAAATCAGTATTATACCAACTATTCAGATCAAACTCATTTGGAGTATTACCAAAATCCTGAATATGCTTTTCCGGTCCTTGTGGATGAAGTGGTGGTTCTACTCTAGTAGCACAAACTACTCTACCTCTTTCCAAATGTTTAAGTATATTTTTATCTAAATTTTTACCAGCTACCATATCGGCATGAAATGCACATATTATATCAGTTGTTGCCATTTCAATGCCCTTATCAAACATACCAACAATACCAATTCTATCTGGCCCAGGATTTGTATATACAATTAAATCATCATCATCAAACGAATCTAACCATTTTTGAGTTCCATCTACACTTGCATCATTTAATACAAGTATCTCATGCTCTCCCTCTAAATTTTTTATAGATTTATATGCAAGTTGTAAAAATTCTAAATTATTTCTACTCGGTATTACAAATGTTATTTTTTTCATCAATATTTATCCTTTATATCTATATAACCATCATTAATTTTTGGGTTTAAAGTATAATATTCTATATGATCCTTCTTTTCAGAAAAGTTTTTTTGGTAAAAAAATGGTTTTTTGGTTGCTAAAGCTTTATAATGTTGCTGCATTATAGCAGTTATCATATCAACTACAACTTTATGTTTAAAAATATATTTTTCAAGATTACTTATCAAATCATCAACATACTCTTTCGAAATATATACAGCAGCATGAGTAGCCATCATATTATGAGTTCTTACTAACTCATTATTATATTTAGTATGGACTGTAGCTCCCATCGATTTTTCTACTGATACCCCAGGTCTTACATAAGGCCTCTCATCATAAAGCGCTGGATAATTTTTTCCATCCTTCGCCATTCCCCAAATAGAATGCCCTAAATATAATACATCTGTATCATTTGGGACCTCTATATCATACTTAAAATGTTCTTTAATTATAGTAGCATCATCTTCTAAAATTAAAGCCGGTAACTTATTTCGTATCTTATACAACGATATTAATTGAGACAGATATGCATTTCCATTTTTTGAACTATTTATAGAATTAGCTAATTCTACCGCGTCAATTCTATAATTTTTAGCTAAATCATATTCTAAAAATTGCTTCTCTTGGAAGTATTTTTTATATTTATCTTTTTCTAAATTAATCCAATAAAGTGGGATTTCTTTTAAATTAATTTTCATTTATTATATCTCCCCTTTAATTTTTCAAAAAGTTCTATATATTTTTTTAATGTAGATTCTAAATTACAATCATCTCTAACTTTATCCATAATACTTTTTGCATATTTCCATTTTTCTTTTTTAAATGTCCTATTAACTTCTTCCATCATTAGCCAAATACTTTGTTCATTATGTTCTACATAATATGGATAATCATCACCTAATAATTCAACATTAGACCAATCTTTTGTAAGAATCATATTAGCATCCATTCCAGCAGCCGCTATAACTTTAGTTCCAGGTTTGTAATAAAACCCTAAAGTTTTTTCATCTCTTATACTAAACTGACAATTAAAGAGATTTGTAGCTCTAGCTATAATTTTCCATTGTGTTATTCTACCTACACCAGGAATATTCCATAAAATAGGTGAATTACTTTCATGTGTTCCTAAATATCCAAATGAAACTCTACCCTCAAACATAGTTCCCTTTTCATTCCATAATTTTTCATCAATATGATGTTCTATAATATGATATTCTTTTAGATTAGGAAATAAACTTAGTTTACCAAGTTCCTTATTAAATAACATACCTCTATTATAAGCAATTAACCCATCCATATATTTATAGTTATTCATATCTGATGTAGGTATTTGATTACAAAAACACCACCAATCAGTTGGATCATATACTAACATATTATTATTATTTTTGAGAATTGTTAAATTTTCCTCTGTAATATTATGGCTATCATCTAACACCTTTACAAAAACAATAATTGAATCTTTAATATCACTAAAATTTATGTTTGGTATTAATAAATGTTCAGCATCTATTCCTCTATCCGACATAGCCTTAGCTACCCAAATAGCTCTATGTTTAGCACTAGCCTCTGTATCCCATGTTAGAAATTTAATTTTCATTGATTTCCCTTCCCACCTTTTTCAAAGCTGATCCAATAGCTTGATGCATATCATAATATTTATAATCAGCTAACCTTCCACCAATTATAAAATTATTTGGTATCATTTTTTTATATTTCAAATATCTCTCATTATTTTTCTTATCATTTATTGGATAATATGGTTCTGAATCCTTAATCCATTCGGATGAATATTCTTTTGTTATATATGTTACATCAGATTTACTATTTTCAAAATGTTTATGTTCTAAAATTCTTGTATATGGTATATCTTTATCTGTATAATTAATTACAGAATGCCCTTGAAAGTTATCCGTATCCATCTTCTCTGTTTCAAACCGTAATGTTCTATACTCCAACTTTCCAAACTTATAATCAAATAATCTGTCAATTGGGCCCGTATAAATTATTTTATTAGCCAAACTGTCAAAATGATCTTTATCATCAAAATAATTAGAATTTAATTTTACCTCTATACCCTCTAACATTTTTGAAAAAAGTTTCGTATAGCCATCAACTGGTATACCTTGAAATTTATCATTAAAATAATTGTTATCCCAAGTAAATCTAGTAGGTATTCTTTTTATAATAGATGGTGGTAACTCTTCACATTTTCTACCCCATTGTTTTTCTGTGTAACCTTTTATCAATACATCATATATATCTTTACCGACAAACGATATAGCCTGCTCTTCTAAATTAGTCGGCTCGTCTACTACTTTCTGAGATTTTATTTTTTCTTTAGCTTCTGATGGTTTTGTTACTCCCCACATCTTATTGAAAGTATACATATTAAATGGTAAAGAATACATATCCTCTTTATAATTAGCAACTACAGTATGCCTATAATTGTTAAACTCTGAAAATCTATTTACATATTCCCATACTTTTTTATTTCCTGTATGGAAAATATGAGCACCATACTTATGTATATTAATCCCATCTACTTTTTCAGTATAAGTATTACCCGCTATATGATTTCTCTTTTCTATGACTAAACATTTAAATCCAGCATCAGTTAATTCTCTAGCACAAACAGAACCAAAGGGGCCTGCTCCAACTATTAAATAATCATATAAATCATATCTACTCATTTATATTTTTTATTATTTCTTTCCAGTGTTTGATATATTTTTTTTCACCAAAAAATGATTCAAAATTGTTTTTTGCTGCTCTACTTTGTGTTTCATAAAAATTTTTATCACTTTTTAATCTATTTGCCAATTTTCTAGCATTCCTTAAATCGTTTATCTTTACAGTCAATTGTGGATGGCACATAGATTGTGTATCTAAACCCTTATACCCGATACATGGTATTCCATGATATGCACAATTTAATGCAAATGTTCCAGCCGCTTGTGTTGGCATTAAATGAACAGCATATTTAAATCTTGATAAATTATTCACCCAATCTAACCAATTAGTATATGGTAAATGGTTTATATCCATCTCATCCTCTCTAGCTATTTTTCTACCCATACTCGGAGCATAAATATCTTCATCAAACTCCTGTGCTATTATATATGAATCAAACCCACCATACCACCTAACCATATTCCCACCAATGATAACACCAGTTCTATTTTCAGGTTTAATAGTTGGTTTTATTTCATCTGTAATCATTAATGAAGCATTTTGATAAATATTTTTCTTTTGAGTTAATCCCTTAAAATAATCCACATCAATTTTATTATGTGCAAATATAACATCCATATCCATTAAACAATTATAAAACCAAATTTGTTGTTCCATTGGATAATCTTGGAAATACCAATGTGGGCCTTCTTGCATATATCCTATTTTCTTACAAACTCTTTTCATTTGACTAATCAAATCAACCTGCATCAATTGTTCAATTTTTGTTTTTGGTATTATGATGATACCTAAATCATACATATTCTCTTCCATACTTGGTAGATGTCCTACATAATGATGTGTAGCATCAAGCGCTACATACCAAGCATATTCAGTTCTCATATTATCAAAGTTTCTTGGTATTTTACCATCAAAATTTGATTCACTAAAAAATGCTATTTTCAAATCAATTCCCCTATTGTCTTATATGATAATTTATAATTTTTTTCTAAATATGACAATATTTTTCTAAAATTTTCATAATTTTCTTCAGTCCAATTATTATCATTTGTTTCACCTGCTATATGAGATTGAAACATAAAGGTATTATTATTCCATACATTTATAGAATCTATTTTATGAATACCATCCTCACCTTTAATTGTTTTAGTTCCAAAATCTATATTATCATTTAAATGAGAATGTATTGCAACATATTTATAATTCTCTCCAATAGCCTTACCACTTTCCTCATTACATAACCAACCAGGCATCCTAAAACCTTTTGGAAAATACCCAGCAGATTGCCACTCATTTTGTGAATCCAATATTCTATCTGTTGCTCCCTTATAATCTAACTCTAAAAATTCACATTCACCTATACCTTCACTCTGACATTGATGATAATGTCCATGAGCAGCCAATTCCACCCATTCTTTATTCAACCAATAATTTACCCAATCTGTATATTTTGATAGTGGGTATTTGTTATGATAATTGGATGGAATAAATAATGTAAATTTACAATCAAACTCTTCCCATAAATTTTCCAAATATGCTACAGATGTATCAGATGGACATCCCCAGCCTTCTTCTGGATGTAAATCATCTATTGATATTGTTACATTATGTTCTTGGAGCATTATCGTTTAATTCTTGTATTCTTGTTTGTGTTATTGAAGTAGCTTCTTCTTTAAAAGAATCTCTGATATCGTCTGTTTTCTGTCTAGGAGTTATATAATCATTATATACTAAATAATATGGAATAATTCTATCATCAGCAGAATCATTATTTGAAGTTGATTTAGGTAAAAATTTCTTATCTTCAGCGACCAATAAATTACTTATAACATATTGATTTATATCATATCCAAATTGTTTCATATAAACACTACACCACCATATATGAGCATCTTCAAATCCATAATGACCCAATCCATCTGGCATACCTATAAATTTTAATAAATTAGCACTAAATGTTGTAAATAAACCACCACCAAACTTAATATTATTATTTAATCTTACACCAAAATCGTCATGACTTTTACGGAACACAAAACTATCAATCTCATATACATCAAAATTATATAACTGTCCTAAATCACTCTTCTTAAATTCCTTATTTACAATAGGGTCCCAAGATTCATCCCAATACCTAACAATCTCTGGTGATATTATTTTATAACCTTTCTGATTATTTTTATCTAACGCTTCTATCGTATTAAATACTGATATTAACGATAATTCAGAAAAATATATATCAGGATCTAACCACAAAATATAATCTTCATCATCAGCCTCATTTATCACTTTTCTACGAATATCGCTACACCCTTGTATACCCTCATGTGAGAACAATATCCCATCTCCATGCTCTATATGAAAATAATTTTTATCTCCCCATGCTAATTTTTCTATTAATGATCTGAATTTATCTACAAAAAATTCTTTAGGTAATTTACTTTTATCCCAATCAGTAAACGAATCAGAAACATTAAAAACTATATTAAATGATAGTTTATGATTTGGTTTTAAATAATATTTTGATGAATTAAATTTATGAACTAATAATTCTAATTTATCTATTTCCCATGGCATAGCGTATAATACTATATGTATCCAAATATTATCCATTTATAATCTCCCCATAAAATCTATTTTGTTGTTCTTGTTTTTCTATTGTCTTGTGATGATATAAAGATAATTCCTCATAAGGTGGTAAATGTGAATATGTTTTAGCTCCATCAATATATTCATGAACAGGTCTAATCCATTTTATATGTTCTACATTTTTATAAAGTCTAGCTTGATAATCAGGATAATTTACCCACCCCTTTTCTGTAACTCTCCACCCACATCTTTTTATATACTCATCTGTAATCCCATCTACTGTATTTACTCTCGGAATCCAAACCAACTCTACCTCATTCATTTCTAATATAGGTTTGATTTGATTTAAAAGAGCATCGTGTGGTTTCTCATCCGCATCCATATTAAAGATATAATCACCACTACACATAGAATTAAGATAATTTTTATGAGCTGCAAAATCTTTGTTTAAAGCTCTTTGTTTTATTTTAATATCAACTTTATCACCATATTGTTGAGTCCAGCTTCTAAATACTTCCTGTGTTCTTTCATCTGAATAATCATCAAGGACACATATTTCATCATCTTTATCTATATGGTGTATTAATAAGCCTAACAACTCATTTATCTCATCATATTCATTATGTGTAGTAATAGCGTAACTTAATTTCAAATTATAACCTTATTTGTTATTTATTTATTATATGGTGAAACCGGTGTATCGAATTTTTCTTCATCTATCTCAGCGGCTTTCTTTTCTACCTTTCTCGCAAAAGCTGAATCTTTAAATCTATAATCTACAATTCTAACATTACTTATCCCACCAGTATCAAAAGTTCTATAACAGGCAGAAGTAGAACCCAATCTTGAATTTAAAAATGATCTTAACCTTCCATGATAAAAAGATTTTGGGTTTCCTATATCTACTTTTAATAATGGTAATCTCAATTTAACCAACCTTTCAAGCTTTCCTTGTAAAGTTTCTTTTGTAAGTTTCCATAATTGTTCTAATACATTCTCTGGAATATAATCAAGATTTAATGCATGCATCTTACCCATATAATTTGGATGTAAAACTAATACCATAGGATTATTAGTATGAACCTTTTTTCCCCTATAACTAAATATAGCTATATGACCAGATTCAAGTTTTAATCCCCTATGCGTAGCACCAGGTTTTCCAATAGGACTTTCATTTATAATATTCCGTTCATGAGTTTCACGAAATTTACCTGTAGCCTTAGCACCTTTATGTAAATGTCTTTTAGGATTAGCCATTTGTTATACTCGATATATCAATATTATCTTTATCTTTTATTATTCCCATAGAAATACAAGCTCCAATAAAATCTGTACTATTAAATATCTCCGAGTTATCAATATCTAACCGACTTTCGTAATATTTTCCTTCTTTTCCAGGAATTTTAAAATTTTCTTGTTCTTCTTTTGGGATTTCTACAACTTTAGCATAATGCCAATTCCAATCGTCTTTAGTTCCAGCAGGATAAATCATTCCCCGCTTTCCCATATTTAAAACACAAGGTATCCAAACTAAATCTCTATCATAATCAAAAAATTCTAACTCTGCTATAATCTTTGGTGATTTTATTCGTACCTTCTCCATATACTCACTTCCAATTTTATATTGGGAAGTTGTTGTATATCCAGATCCTAAACATAAAAAATAATCTTCTGTTAATGGTTCTGTATAAACTCTAAAACATTTATTACTCCCGTCTACTGGACTTGTTATTCGTTCTTCATTATATTTAAGTTCTTCAGCCATAGTTACCCCTTCTTTAGTTTTGGTAATTTAATTTTAGAAGTTTGCATATTTGGTAAATTTAATTTAACTTCTTTAGGGAATTCAGGAATATATTTATCCAGCATTTTTTCTAAAACATCCTGCATTTTATCTAATGAGAATTTATTCTTATTTTCCAATGTTTGCCTAACAGCATTAATTTTATATTTTTTATAATTAATAAATAAATCTTTCATAACTTTAGCAGCAAAATTGTAATCAGCATAAAACCATTTAGAATCTTTTAAAACAACATCTTCCCACACAACTGATGGGTGAACTTGTTTCAAATCTCCAGGTAATAATACAGACATTTCTTTATTTAAAAAGTCAAGCTGACCACTCCACCCACTCGCTATAACTGGTTTTTCTGATAAACTAGCTTCAAGTAATGGTCTCCCAAAACCCTCACCCTTTGTTAATGAGATATGAGCTTTTACTTTCGGGTGATTGTATAAACCATTCATTTCGTCATCTGTTAAATCACCATGTAAAAAATATACATTAGGACAAGAGCCACCTACAGTTTCTTTAACACTTCGTATTTTATGTAATATTTCATCTCGCTCTATAATACTAAACCCAGCGCTACTAGTTTTTAGTATTAAACTAGGAGGATTATCTATATTTTTAAATGTTTCACAAAAAACTTTTATAAGCATTCCAGTATCTTTTCTATCATGCCCAAACTCTCCTTTTAACCAATGACCTACATATAAAAAATTAAAATCTTCTTCTATATTACTCAATTCTTCATGTAATGATGTTGATATTTCGTCCGTTTTTTTATATATATTTGTATCTGCCCCCTCAAAAAGAACTTCCATAGATTTTTCTAATTTGAGTTCACCAACTGCTTTTTTAGTATTTTGATCTGTTTTTGTATATGTGGTGTTTGTAAAAACATCTTTAGAATGAAAAGACGGTACTATATTTAAATCTACTCTATTACAACCTTCTATCCATTTTGGAGAAACCATTGTAGTTTCTATACCAGCAGTTATACCAATATTATATTTACCAACACATTGATATTCGTTTGGTATTCTAATTTCTAAACCAATATCAGGCTGTTTTTCTAATTTATTATCTCTAAATAATCTATCTATAATCATTTTATCATTAGGATCTTGATCATTCAAAGCATTCATTGGAGTATTTCCCCAATTCAAACTTGCTATTTTTATATCAAACTTATCCATCTTTATTAATGCCCTACAGATATCACGAGAATGGCTACCATAACCACTTCTTGTAGCTACAGGAGCTTGAATGAACATAAATGGTTTACTCATCAATTGCCTCCTCTTTAAACAAATTCATTTGATTTGGATTTTCATTATTTAATTCAGCATTAGCTTTTTCAAAAGATTCATCACCATATTTATTTTTCCAAATCTGAATAAATTCACTTTCACCCATAGTTTCTATATTTAGACCATCTGCTAAACAAATAAATCTATTTGCTATAGTAATATCCTTATTTATAACTCTTCTAATGGTATTCATCATACTATATAAAGATTCTTCAGGAAGAGGATATGCTTCATTAAATCTTAATATGACAATATCCTTTTCTTTTATAATTTTTGTTTCCATAGTAGATTCTATCTCATCCATATCTTTTATATTAGATAAATCTAATTGATTTTCTATATCACTCATATATTAATCCCCCCTTAAGCTTTAAATATGTTAAATCTTTTTCTTGGTTCAAATTTTTCAAAACAAATTTCCATATCCTTGATAAATCTATTGCACATATTTTTAGCAGAAAATCCAGTTTCTTCCCTTAATGCGAATTCTCTACCAAGAATACCACATCTTTTTCGTTCTTCATGCGGAATATCATACCAATATTTCATAGCTTCTGCTACATCATCAAACCTACATCTATCATCAAAAATATATGGTGTTGGAGGTGAACCAACTAACGCTCTATTTGATGGCCATACTGGCTTTGCCCACTCACCCCAAGTTAAATCGGGAGTGTTTGCCCATTTTCTATCATCATGCAACGAACCTATCTCTACATAATCATCATGAGTTAAATATTCACCTTTTAATTTAAACCCACAATGATCTTGTAATCCACCAGTTATATTATTAATAATTGGAGTTCCAGTCATTAAAGCCTCAGCACCAGACAACCCAAACCCCTCATTAGATGCAATATTAATCTGAACATCAGCCATATTATATAACCAATTAAGATGTTGTCTATCTAATTTTTGATCAGAAAATATAACATCATACTCAGAGCATATTTCATTTACAACACTAGGTAAATCTGTTCCATTTTCGTCTACTCTATGAGTGTGCATTAATAAACAACATTTATCAGCCTCTTCTTTTGGTAACTTATCACAAAATGTTTTATATGCCAATATAATATCACCAGGCATTTTTCTACGGATGTTTCTATTATTATAAAATATAATAAACTTTTTTTCTTTACCATTTAACATTTTATTTTTAAATTTTTTAAACCCATCATCTTCATATTCTAATGGGAAAAAATGGTGTTCATTGATTCCATGTGGAATATAGGTTGTTGCCCAATCTTTTTTAGGGTATTTTCTAATTACATTTTTTACTATACCATGAGTTTGCTTTGATATCGACATTAATAAATCACAAGATTCATAAAATGGTTCGTTCCATCTTGGATATGGTAAATCATCCCAAATAGTATAATACATAATAGGTATACTTTGTCGTATTTCATGTTCCATCTGATATAACCAACCCCAAAATCTTGGGTCTGTATAATGCATTATAGCATCTGGGTTTTCTATATTAATAAGATCTCTCAACATTTGAGGATTACCGTAACCACTATTTGCATAAATTTTTAATTTAGCATCAGAAATACCAGTTTCTTTTCTTACTTGATCATCTAAACTTATGACCTTGCCCTGTTCTGGATGTTTTATAGCAGCACCTACTTGAACCCAATCATATTTATGTATTGTTCCCAACACAAATTCACGAGACATTGTACCAATACCACTATGCATTCTTAAATCATCAGATAAGAGAAGAATTTTCTTCTTCTGAGTTGTTGTTGTACTAGAATTACCCTTTAATGTGGGTAGTTTTATTTCAGCCATAACCTTTTTCCCCTTTAATTATAATAAATAACCACTACCACTTTGGGTTGTAAATATTTTTTTTCTATAACCTGAATCTTTATTATATAAGAATATAGATCTATTAACTAATTTTTGTAATGTAAAATTATTCTCAATATTAGATTTTTTAAAAGAATTATAAAGTTCTTTTATTATTTTAACCGATGTTAATTTTGTATCTCTGTTCATATATT
>CAYFGZ010000037.1:0-30884 GCA_964342575.1 uncultured Nisaea sp.
TGACGTCCGCCGAAACCAACTATAATTACCTTATCTTCCTCTCGTACAAACGAAGATTTTCCAACCTGTATTACCTCTGAGTCTAGCTTTCCCAATGCTTGTATAAGGGCTAGCCCACTTTCTTGATCATAACCCAAAACATGTCCTTGAACAGCTTTGCCGGTATGGTCAGTAAGCCAGATAGCTTCCGCTTCTGTAACAAGATAGCCAATGGTCAAAACCACGCCATCTTCTCTAATTACTATTCCATTTCCAGCCCTCTCGGTTCCAAGGACAGATGCCGTAAATGCATCAGACGGAATTCTCGATTGCACAGACACCATCGACGCAAATATTTTTGTTAAGTCGAACGAAAAATCTTCTTGGTTTGGTCTATTTTCAGCTTTAACTGCCATACTATCTACACACATCTCGTTCAGTTCTACTCACCGTATTTTCCAACTAATCAACATTATTAAGCTGGGATATTCATGCCACGTGCCAATGCAGGTCGTGCCATCATAATTTCATACCATTGTCTAACATTTTTGTAGTCGTCAAGATCTACCTCCTGCCAATCATGTCTAAAAACCCATGGTAACAAACAGAAGTCTGCTATGGATACTTCATCATTTGCTACAAACGTTCGTCCGCCCAATCTATTATCCAACACACCGTATAATCTTCTGCATTCATTATAATACCTATTAATCGCATAGGGAACTTGCTCTTTTGCAGCTCGCTTGAAATGGTGCACCTGGCCGAATATTGGTCCCACTCCCCCCATCTGAAACATCACCCATTGAATTACTTCATATCTTTTTTCTATCTCTGTAGGCAGAAATAAGCCGGTCTTATCAGCCAAATACATTAGAATAGCCCCCGATTCGAATACTGTAAACGGCACCCCATTAGGACCGTCTTTATCGACAATTGCAGGAATCTTTGAATTAGGGTTAATTTTAATAAATTCATCTGAAAATTGTATATCGGTAGATATATCTATTGGATGCATATCATACTCCAAGCCACATTCCTCCAACATGATTGTAGCCTTTTTTCCGTTGGAAGTCTTCCAAGTATAAAGATCAATTGACGGCATAGTACCCTCCTTGTGAATAGAGTAGCGGTGTTACTAATTGAAGAAAAAATAGTCCGTACTAACAGTGGATGGCCAGTGTTTATATTTCTTAATATCGGCAAGAATCAGCTCTTATTTTGCCTAAAACTTGATCAACTACCGCACATATCAAATCGAGTCGGTTAATTTTCGCAAACCTTCACCAACCCTCGTTAAGCCTGTATGTAAAATAAATCGATCCCACCCAATACAAAAATGTCGGACACCCAAATCTATATATCGTTTGGCTTCTTCCACTTCAGCAATTTCAATCCGAGGAGAAACTCCATGCTCAATACATTTTGCGATTACCATTTCTTCTATAGGCCGGATCGATTCTTCAAACATCAGTTTAGGTTTTCCCTTTGAAAGGCCATAGTCTGCTGGCCCCCACTGAGCCATATCAACGCCTTTTTTCTTAGCCTGTTCTAGAACAGAATCCAGACTATCTATAGCTTCGCCTTTTTCTAGCATTATACAAAAAACTGTAGATTCTAAATCACCTAAATAATCGTCGGGCAAATAACTGGAAAGAGCCGGCCGCCGAATTTTTACTCCCATCCTGCCACCTGTGCCAGGTGTATCTGCCTTTATAGTAGAGTGACAAATATCAATATCACCCGGACTTCTAATATCCGTGAACAGAATAGCCTTAAAACCTGCTCCAATAGCTGCCTGCGCCCAAAAACCTTGGCCTTCTTGATCTAATTTGATCATTAGTGGCAAATTAGAACATTGAGCCGCACGAGCCAAATGATAGAGCAGTTGCATATCCAATATAGAATATTCGGCCGCGAATTCTGCGTAATCGAATAATCCCGTATCCCCGATTAATTCAGCTATATCAGGGTCCGAAAAAAGAAAGTGTGTGCCTATTGTTGGTCGCCCCTTCTCTAACTTTTTCCTAAATGTATTTTGAATAATCATCTTGAGAAACTCTCCACTGGCCCTTCTTATTCCACTCAAAAGCTGTTTTGCATCCAAGTAAACTTCAATAACTGCAGTGACTTTTTATCGTCTGATGAAATACCTAGTCGAAAATACTATAAATCGAACTTGGGTCAACAACACTCAATTGCTTGATTGATAATTAGCTTACCTTAACTGCAGCGGGTTTGAAGTGGCAACCGCTCCGGGATTCTCGTGCCAAATCGCCGGGTCGCCCTCCACGAACACTTCTATCTGATTGCCATCCGGATCATGGAAATAAACCGACTGCGTGGCCACATGATCACGAGCGCGATGTGGTTCAACGCCCTGGCTAACCAACCAATCTTTCGCCTCTTGCAACTCCTCTATACTATCGCCGACTTTGAAAGCCACATGATGCAACCCAGGCGATTCTTCGCCCGCGGGCACCGCCGTTTGTTCCGTTTCTAATAGAGCTAGATCATGGTGATTATCCAAGACAGAAAAAAATACCATTTTCTCTCCATGCTTTCCGACCTGTTTCAATCCGAGAACATCCCTGTAAAACGGAATAGAACGCTTTAAATCTCTTACCTTAAGAACCACATGTCCCAAGCTATGCACTCGCATGAGCAAACTCCTTAATTAACATTTGTCGTATGTCCGACTTAACATATTACTATTATCTGAACTGATCGACCTTTTTTATATTAAAGCAAACGCCATATAGACGATTATGTGATTTATATCGTTCCAAAATCAGAGCGACTTAGGATATTCTGAAGGCTGTTATAAGTTTTAGCAAGGAAATCTATCATGCCACCATCTATCGTTCATATTGGCTGCGGCGCTGGTTTCTCCGGCGACCGCATAGACGCGGCTATTCCAGTTGTAAAAACGCTTACAAAGCGAAGAGGACCCAAATATCTGATTTTTGAAACTCTGGCCGAACGTACACTGGCTTTAGCTCAAAAATTACGGAAGAAAAATCCGGATCTTGGTTATTCTCCCTTTCTCGAAGATTACGTTCGGCCCATACTAAAATCCTGTCATGAATCCAAAATACGCATCGTCTCTAATTTTGGAGCAGCAAATCCTATAGGTGCGGCAAGAAAAATTTCCGAAATAGCGGATGAACTTGGATGTAAAGGTATTCGAATTGCAATAGTCCAAGGAGACGACCTCTTAAAAGTTATGTCAAATCTGGAGATCCGTAACCATCAGACTATTGAAGGACTTGAAATAGGTGATAACGAAATTATAGCGGCAAATGCTTATTTAGGCGCGGAACCGATAGCAGTTGCTCTATCGAAAGGGGCAGATGTTGTGGTAGTCGGACGCTGCACCGATCCAGCTTTAGTTCTCGGCCCTTTAATTCACGAATTTGGCTGGCCTAACGATGATTGGGTACGTTTGGCACGCGGGACCATGGCGGGTCATCTACTCGAATGTGGCGGCCAAGTTACAGGAGCCTACTTTGCCGACCCAGGCTATAAAGATGTACCTAATCTAGCGGAAGTAGGCTTTCCGATAGCAGAGATCGACGCAGAAGGATCCGTAATCATAACGAAAGCGGACAACACTGGAGGAATAGTTTCCGAGCAAACCGTAAAAGAACAGTTACTTTATGAGATACACGACCCAGCAAATTACTACACGGCCGACGTTATATTAGATATTAGCCAGGTCAAAGTTGAAGAGATTGGACCGGATCGTGTTAAAGTCGTCGGCGCCGCCGGAAAACCCAGGCCAGACACATTGAAAGCAACCGTGAGTATAGATGGCGGTTGGATGGGTGAGGCCGAAATGAGTTACGCTGGACCCAACGCTCTTGGGCGAGCTAAATTAGCTATTGACGTTTTGAAAAAGAGATGCCGCGGTTTGGGTACGAATAGTCCAATCCGTTTTGACATTGTTGGAACCGTCAGTGTTCATTCTGGAGATTTTGAAGAAATTGATTTTTCTAATTACCCGGTGGATGGAGACTATCGCGTTAGAGTAGCTTCTAGAGGTCACGACAAAGAGATCATAGAGCGCGTAAATCAGGAGATGCTGAGCCTTTACTGCAGCGGTCCAGCAGCCGGTGGCGGTTTTCGTCAACACCTTACGGATCAAATTCATACGGCCTCAATCCTAGTAGATAGGAAAAAAATCCACAGTCATATTGACTTTATTTAGGTTGGGAAACAATGAATAAAATTAGCTCAAAAAAAACGAGACTTCATGAGATCGCCCACGCCCGAGCAGGTGATAAGGGAAACCGTTCCAATATCAGTCTAATACCCTATAATTCAGAGGCGTACCCTCTGTTATTAGAACAAGTTACCGAGGAAAAAGTGCTCGAATTATTTTTAAAAAAAGGAGCGACAAAAGTTACCCGCTACGAGCTTCCAAATCTACCCGCCCTTAATTTTGTTATAGATGATGCTCTGGAAGGCGGAGTTAATAGTGCACTCAATATAGATCAACATGGGAAGTCACTGTCCTACCTCCTGTTAACCATGCCCATTGAAGCACCCGTCTATTTAATTATCAAAGATAATGCCTAAATGGATCGAGGCTTAAGCTGACTGACCAACAATAAATCACAATTGAATACAGCCAAAGACAAATGAGTGATGGGTTAGTTTAGAAATACATCCAGCTATTTATTGAGCTGTAATTTATTTATACTAAACTGGTTACAAATAGGACTACGGACATGACAGGACTTAAAATGGATGAAATAACCGGCGGTGAAGCACTGGTAAGATCCTTAGTCAATGAAGGAGTAGACACAATTTTCGGGCTGCCTGGCATCCAACTGGATCCCATGTTTAATGCCATGCATGATGCTGGGAATGAAATCTCGGTAATCAATGCCCGACACGAGCAAGGCGCAGCATATATGGCTTTTGGGTATGCGCAATCGACTGGAAAGGTGGGTGTATATGCAGTCGTTCCTGGTCCCGGAATTTTGAACACAACGGCAGCTTTATCTACTGCATATGCGTGCAATAGCCGGGTACTAGCCATTACCGGACAAATACCATCTAATACAATCGGACGCGGACTAGGAATGCTTCACGAAATACCCAATCAACTCGAAATTATGGGAGGATTAACCAAATATGCTGCCCGTATAAATTATCCCACGGAAGCCCCGCTTGTCGTCGGCGAAGCTTTTCGGCAATTGCGATCTGGAAGGCCCAGACCCGTAGGAATAGAAATGCCTATGGATATAATGTGGCGTCGCAGCAAAGTCGAAATCAAAAAAAATATTACACAAGCTAACGTACCTCCGACCCCGGACCCCGAACTCATTGAAAGAGCGGGCAGAATACTAGGGTCAGCCAACAATCCTATGATATTCGTTGGAGGCGGAGCTTATGATGCGTGTGAAGAAGTAAAAGAACTTGCCGAAAAACTTCAGGCCGCCGTGGTCTCTTATCAAAACGGGCGCGGTGTTCTAGATGAAAGACACTATCTCGCGCATACCAACACGGCGGGTTCAATGCTTTGGGGGACTTGCGATGCCGCCATCGCCATAGGCTGCCGCTTGCAGGCGGAGCGCATGACCTGGGGAATGGACGATGAAATCAAAATCATCCACATAGATATTGACCCAACAGAAATCAATAGGGTTATGAAGCCAGATGTTGGAATCGTAGCTGACGCTGTTCAAGGCACACGGGAAATAATTAACTCACTTCCGAAATACAACAAAAAAAGAACTTGTAGAAAAGAAGAAATGCTTGAGTTGAAAAGTAAGGCTACTAGGGCCATGGAAGAAAAAGCTGGACCTCAAATGGCATGGTTAAAGGCTATTAGAGAAGTACTCCCGGAAGACGGTTTCCTTGTCGATGAATTTACGCAAGTTGGCTACGTAGCGCGCGTTGGGTTTCCTGTTTATAGTCCCCGGACTATGATTACGCCTGGTTATCAGGGTACGCTTGGGTACGGATACGCGACTGGACTCGGAGTCAAAGTAGCCAATCCCGACAGGCCCGTCATTTCTATTAATGGAGACGGGGGATTTATGTACACCATGCCTGAAATCGCAACCGCGGTGCACCATTCCATTAATCTCGTCGCTATTGTTTTTTCTGACGGTGCCTATGGAAATGTGCTTAGGATGCAAAGAGAATTACACGATGGAAAAGTTATAGCGTCGCAATTCACAAATCCAGATTTTGTAAAATTAGCGGAGAGTTTTGGGGCCTTGGGCCTAAAAGCTACTGCGCCAAAGGAATTGAAAGTTGCTGTCGAAAAAGGACTTTGCGCCAACAGCCCAACAGTAGTAGAAGTCCCCGTGGGTGTATTCCCAGAACCCTTCGATGTTCTGCGGCCCCCACCAACGAAAGGAAAGAGAAATTAAAATGAAAGAATCAGCTTTAATAATAGGCGCCGGCCCAGGATTAAGCGCTTCTTTAGCACGCCTACTAACAAACGAAGGTTTTGGCGTAGCAATTGCTGCAAGAAATACGGACAAACTGGCTGATTTAAGCTCGGAAACCGGCGCCCAAGTTTTTCAATGTGATGCAAGCCAAATGGGCGACGTTGAACGCTTGTTTTTGGAAATAGATAAGTTGTTTGGAACACCCAACTTAGTTGTCTACAACCCATCCGCAAGAGTTCGGGGAGGTATAACCGAAGTCGACCCGATTGAGACTCAAAAAGCCATTAACATTACATGCTACGGGGCCTTTTTAGTGGCCCAACAGTCCGCAAAACGCATGCTTGGTGAGGGGCGTGGAAGTATATTTTTTACGGGAGCCTCTGCGGGTGTCAAGGGCTATCCGAGATCTTCTGTTTTCGCTATGGGAAAGTTTGGGTTGAGAGGGCTGGCGCAAGCTTTGGCTCGAGAATTACACCCACAAAACATTCACATTGGGCATTTTGTTATAGATGGGGGAATTAAGGCTGACCATCGACCCGAAAGACAGGACCCCGGTGATGACAGTATGCTCGACCCAAATGCCATAGCGGAAACCTATCTACAGTTCCATAGACAACACAGAAGTTCTTGGGCCTGGGAAGTGGAGCTGAGGCCTTGGAAGGAAACGTTCTAATTGGAATGAAAATTAAATTGGGTACTAGGAATCTATTTTTAGAACAGCGATGCTCTTGCACATGCATTAAGAAGTGGGAATAGCCTATTTATTTTTTTTAGGCTGAAATTTGATAACTTAATCCTTTAATTGGAATCCCCTCATGATGAAAATTAACTCATCAGTTTTAATAGCAATATTCGTGGCATTACTCGCGGCTGGTTGGCTGTTGTCTGGACAAATAGGGATTAATGGCCAATCGTCGGCGAAAAATCCGCAATATCAGAAAAAACAAATCACAAAAACAGAAACAAAAGTTCAGATTCGAAAATCAAAAGCTAAAGAATATACTCCTACTATTCGTGTGACGGGGGAGACTCAAAGTTCTCGAGAAGTAACAATACGCACACAAATTCCCGGGAAAGTTCTAAAAACCATTGCTGCGCCGGGAGATCAGTTAGACACGGGAACGCTTATAATTCAGCTCGAGGCCGAAGACTGGCCTGAGCGTTTAGAAGAAGCGCACGCAAGGGTAAAGCAACGTCAATTGGAATTCGACGCAGCCCAAAAGCTCTCCATAAAGGGTTTTAAAGCTGAGACTAAATATGCTGCTGCTCTTGCGAATTTAGCACAAGCTCAAGCGGTTGCCAAAAGAACGCAACAAAATCTATCTAACACAACTATTCGTGCACCTTTTTCCGGGACCCTCACATCACGTTTTGTTGAAATTGGCGACGTGCTAAAAAAAGGCGATCCAGTAGCGCACGTAATCGACTTACAGCCCGCTATAATCTCCGCGTTTATTGCCGAACGACATCATACATACCTTAAGAAAGGGCAAAAAGCCCATGCTAGGTTTTCAAACGGGAGTAAAATCCCAGGAATTATACGCTACATCAGTCCAGTTGCTCAGAAAAGCACAAGAACGTTTAAAGTTGAGTTAGAAATTAATAATTCCAGTAAACGGCTGGTGGAAGGGGTTACAGCGGAGCTGCTAATACCGCTTCCATCGATAGCAACCCATAAATTGTCCGCCGCTCTGTTCTCGTTAGGCCGAAGTGGAGAGATTGGGATAAAAATAATCGACAACAATAATATTGTTAGATTTCACGCTGTCAAAATAGTCGGGAGTTCCAGAAAGGAAGTTTTTATCGCCGGCTTACCCGATGAATGTAATATTATTGTGGTCGGCCAAGGATTTGTGCAGCCAGGTGAAAAAGTAAACCCCTTTCCAGAAGGGGATGTCAAAGGCGGGAATTCGTGAAAGCCCTGATAGAAACCGCACTTTCCAAATCTCGCTCAACCCTTTTTGCTTTTTTTATGATAATAGTGGCGGGAGCCGTTTCCTATACTGACATTCCTAGGGAAGCTGATCCAGATATTCCCATCCCAATCATCTATATTTTACTTAAGCATGATGGCATTTCGCCCGAGGATAGCGAACGGCTTCTATTGCAGACGATGGAGTCCAAACTCAGGAGCATTGAAGGCGTAAAAGAAATGCGAACTTCTGCTTACGAGGGCGGGGCTAGTATTGTACTTGAATTCGACGCAGGCTTTGATTCTAACGAAGCACTTTCAAACGTAAGAGAGAGAGTCGATCTTGGAAAAGCGGCCTTGCCTGACGAAACCGAAGAGCCGATTGTTAAAGAAGTTAATTTAAGCCTCTTTCCGGTTTTAGTGGTAACCTTGTCAGGAAACGTTCCAGAGCGAACATTATTGAAATTTGCGCGAAAAGTTCGAGACGATATAGAAGACATAAACAGTGTCTTGGAGGCAAAATTAACTGGCAATAGAAAGGAGCTTGTCGAGGTTATTATAGATCCGGCGCAGTTAGAAGGCTATAAAATCGACTCGATCCAAGTATTACAGACAATTGCCCGCTCGAACCTATTAGTTGCCGCAGGTGTTCTTGATACGGGAAATGGAAGATTTCCTATAAAAGTTCCCGGACTATACGAAAACTTACCAAATATACTCCGTCAACCAATAAAAGCTGTTGACGACTCAGTAGTTACAATTGCTGATGTTGCATCAGTTCGGCGAACCTTTAAGGACGCCGACTCTTTAGCCCGCTTATCCGGAGAACCCGCCATCGGTATAGAGGTTTCTAAACGCAATGGTGAAAATATCATCGAAACAATAAAAAGTATCCGAGAACTTGTCGACCGTAAGAGTAAGGAATGGCCCGATGGAATCAAATATACATTCTCGCAAGACCGTTCAGTGCATATCCACGAAATGTTGAGAGACCTTCAAAATAATGTAATAAGCGCTGTATTACTTGTGATGATAATTATTATTGGAACACTTGGCTGGCGAGCTGGCGTAATGGTAGGAATAGCTATACCAGGCTCATTTCTTCTCGGAATACTCGTATTAGCGGCTCTCGGTCTCTCCATCAACATAGTCGTCTTGTTTAGCCTAATATTGTCTGTCGGAATGCTGGTGGATGGTGCAATCGTTGTAACAGAATTTGCGGACCGACGAATGTCTGAAGGAGCTCCTCGCAAGGAAGCCTACGGCCGGTCTGCCAAAAGAATGGCATGGCCAATAATTGCCTCTACAGCTACCACATTAGCAGCTTTTCTTCCCCTTCTTTTCTGGCCCGGTATAGTGGGAGAATTCATGAAATTTCTCCCAATTACTCTATTGTCGGTACTTACAGCTTCACTTTTAATGGCATTGATTTTCGTTCCTTCTCTTGGTGCATTAATAGGTAGTCCCAGTGGGCAACCACTGACCACCAAGTCAAATGCAGAAGTTGGAGAGACACTCAACCCTGATGAAAAAGGTTTCACTCAAATTTATGTCCGGCTGCTGCGGCAAGCCCTCAACAACCCGGCAAAAGTAATTTTTGCAGCCGTGACAGCGCTAATAAGTGTCCAATATCTGTATGTCGTTGCCGGAAATGGTATTGAGTTTTTTCCAGACGTGGAACCCGATAGTGCTAAGGTTTACATTCATGCCCGCGGCAACTTGTCGACTCAGGAAAAAGCAAAGATAGTATATGAAATTGAACAAGAAGTCTTATTATTAGACGAGCTGAAATCAGTCTACACATATGTTGGCAAGTCACGCGGTGGGCAAAAAGATATCCCAGGGGACGTTATCGGAACAATTCAACTAGAGTTTAAAAACTGGCGACAGAGGAGGCCTACTGGGAAAATTCTAGTGGAAATTGTCGAGAGGGCCGAAAAGTTCCCTGGCATTATCGTCGAATTCGTAGAGCAAAAAAAAGGCCCTCCAACAGGCAAACCATTGAAGCTACAAATCACTTCTGAAAATCTAGAAGATTTAACTAAAACAACCAGTTTAGTGCGTAACCATATGGAAAACATCAACGGGCTAATTAATATAGAGGATGACCGAGATATCCCCGCTATAGAATGGGAACTTTTGGTTGACAGAGCCCAAGCAGCTAAATTTGATGTGGATATTGCTTTAATCGGAAATCATGTTCGGCTGATTACGAATGGTATGAAACTTACAGAATTTACACCTAATGACAGCGATGAAGAACTAGATATTGTTGTTAAATACCCACGAAGGTACAGAAAATTGAGCCAATTCGAGCGAATTCGAATAAAAACAAACAAAGGGTTGGTCCCAATCAGCAATTTTATACGCTGGGCTCCACGTGAAAAAATCGGTGTGATCAAACGAGTCCAATCAGAACGAGCAAAAACAATAAAAGCTGATGTGCGACCCGGAGTCCTCGTCGATTCAAAAGTACGAGAACTCAAGACCTGGTTAAAAACCGAAGCCATTCCGGCTTCTGTTAACATTACTTTTAAAGGAGAAGACGAGGAGCAAAAGAAAGCCAAAAGTTTTCTAGTAAAGGCGTTTTCCGCAGCACTTTTTATAATCGCGATAATTCTCGTCACACAATTCAATAGTTTCTATAGCGCTTTTTTAATCTTGTCCGCTGTTGTGATGTCTACGGTTGGAGTTTTAATAGGATTAATGATAACTGGAAAACCTTTTGGCATCGTAATGACCGGGGTGGGGGTAATTGCACTGGCCGGCATAGTGGTAAATAACAACATAGTATTAATTGATACGTTCGATCATATAAGACGAACTTCCAACGACACCCTCGATGCCATTTTAAAAGCGGGCAAGGAGCGTCTAAGACCAGTTTTGCTTACAACAACAACCACAATACTGGGCCTATTGCCCATGGTCCTTCAGACAAACATAGATTTTTTGACAAGAGAAATAACTATCGGAGCCCCATCTATGCAGTGGTGGTCATCACTGTCTACGGCGATTGTGTTTGGATTGGGTTTTGCAACAATTTTAACCCTCGTTGTCACTCCCTGTGCATTAATGTTGCGGGTCAATATTAAAAAAAGTTTAACCTACAAAAAACTTCTACGTACCCCTCATCCCCAATGAATTAGTTCAAACACGCTGATGACTAGTTCGCGGGCTTTCAAATTTATAAATCATCTTGGCACTCTATCATTTGATGAGTCGTGCAGAGCCGCCAATCGTCTGTATGACCTGTAACTCAGAGGAATCGTCAATAAGTACACCACTATTAAAGCCGCTAAAGCGATCCATGGTTCGGTCAAAGCTCCCGCTATGAATGCACCTGCCACAACAAATACTGGTATTATAAGCTTTTGAGGCAATTTTGCCCCCTTAAATGAAAATGTGGGGATACTGCTCACCATCATTAAACCAATCAGTATCAACCATCCTACAATCAGGTAAGGCTCTCTCAAAATAACCAATTCTGTCTCAAAACTCGTTATCAAGGGCAACAGGGCAAGCCCAGCTGCTGCCGGGGCCGGTACACCCGAAAAAAATCTTGCCGCAAAAGACGGAGGATCTGCATCTTCTAACTTGGTGTTGAAGCGCGCCAAACGCAGAGCCATGCAGGTGGCAAAAAATAAAACACCCATCCAACCAAAGCCACCAATTGCATTGGTTGACCAAAAAAATAGTATTAGTGCCGGCGCCACACCAAAACTTATAAAATCGGAAAGTGAATCAAGCTCTGCCCCAAACCTACTTTGCCCCTTTAAGAGACGAGCCATACGACCATCTAAAGTATCCAGAATAGCCGCCAAACCAATCGCAGCCACCCCAAACTCCCACTTATCTTGAATGGCATACCTAATACCAGTAAGGCCTGCACACAAAGCCAACACAGTAATCAAGTTTGGTATAACTGTGCTCAGCGACATCATTTTAAGCCTACGTTTACGAAATTTTGTATTCATTTCTTTACCTATTTACGAGTGGTACTAGCGGACTTCGCCAAATCTAGCCTTCTCCTCTGAGTCCATGTCAGCTAAAACCGTTTCGCCGGAAATGCTTCTTTGGCCCACAATTACCTGAGGAGTTACACCAGTCGGCAAGTAAACGTCCACACGGCTACCAAATCTAATGAGGCCAAATCTTTCGCCTGCAACAACTGCTTGTTCCTCATCAACATAACAGACGATTCTTCTGGCAATCAAACCCGCTATCTGCACTACCCCTAAATAACGGCCATCATCTAGATCAATTCTTAGCATTTGTCGCTCATTTTCTTCGCTGGCCTTATCAAGAGAGGCATTTATAAATCTGCCCGGAATGTATACCAATCGGCCTATACGGCCATCACTAGGTATACGATTAATATGACAATCAAAAATATTCATGAAGATACTCACCCTAACTACCAAGTCGTCACCTATGTCAAGATGGTTGGGCGGGATAACTTCACTAATCATCTGCACCACGCCATCCGCGGGCGCAACTACTAGGCCAGCGCGCTGAGGTGTAACTCGATCCGGATTACGAAAAAAATAAATACACCAAATAGTGCATAGTAGACCCAACCACCCTAGAATTGACCAAACTAAAAATAACAGACAGGTGGCCACTGCAAAAACACCGATAAACGGCCAACCCTCCCGAGCAATTGGAACAAAAAAATAACTAATTAACGAACGATTTTGTTTTTGTTTTATCATCTTGAGCGTTAGTCCACCTCTGGCAATTTAAATACTTGACCCGGATAAATGAGGTCTGGATCACGAATTTGACCGGCATTCGCTTTGTAAATTTCGGTATAACGGAACCCACTTCCATAGACGCGCGCTGCTATTCGCCAGAGGCTGTTGCCGGGCTGAATTATTACAATTCGTTTGTCATTTGTGCCATCTATTGCTGGCATTTTTTTGAAAGGAATTTGAATTCTTTCAATAACTTTTCCACTCTTTTCTAATCTATCTATTCTGATTTGGTACTCACCCGCCGTCATCTTCCGTTTGATTTGAAACTTCCACGTCCCATTTGCTTCGGATTGGACAGTACCAACCAAAAAGTCGTCGATATAGATGTATAAGACTGCACCCGGACTTGCATAACCGCTAAACAAAAAAGAACCGATTTCATCATAATCAATTGTATTTAAAATCAAGCTTCTCTGTTCTCTATCCTCTTGGCTAACTCGACTTTCAGCTAACTCTGCTGATCCCTTCGAGGAAGTTGCATCACCAAGCCCTGGCGTCTGTATTAGACGTGTCGCGGCTGAACTAGCTTGATCCCGAGGAACAATCATAGCCAATGGTTTCGAATTAGTTGTACCAGAACCAGCTATATTCCTACCTGGTTCTGGTACAACTAAAACGATTGCATTAAGTGACGCTACTTCGTTCTCTTTGTCCGTGATATCTTTGAGCGTTATTATGCGGCTGCCTGGTTTCAAACTAACGTCTGGCACATATACCCACTCACCGCGCCCATCGGCTTTAACAATACCAAGAATTCGCTCCCCATCCAAAATTTGTATAGTGGCATCTGGTTTAGCTCGCCCAGCTATGACCATATTTCCATCGGGATCAATGCGGACCACATCAAACTCCGGCAGTATTACCAGAGATGCTTTTACATCCCGCTTATCCACAGGCGTTCCACTCGGTGCTACAGAATTCAGTTTTTCAGCCGTCTGTCCATTCTTTGATCCGGAACCACTTCCTAGGCTGTTTGACGGCTTCTCTACCTCCGAATTCACTTCGACTACTGGATCATCATCTGTACTATAGTGAAGCGCAATAGCGGCTAATACTACCAATGCACCAGCTAGGCCTAGTGCTGTGGGTTTCGTGATCATCACCTCGGCTCCATATACTTTTCCTGACCATAAGCCCGAAACACCATCTAAGCAACGTCTGTAATTAACATAAAAAGTTTGCTTGACCTAAATGGCTACCAATGAAATAGACGTAATATGGAAAATTATTTTACTGTTTGTATATTTTGTGGTTCCTCAGAAGGATACAGACCCTCCTACTGTTCGGCAGCTGAACAATTGGGGACAGTTCTTGGAAGAAGTGGTATTGACATCATCTACGGTGGTGGCCGAACGGGATTAATGGGAAAGGTCGCTGATGCCGCATTAGCCGCGGGAGCACGGGTTACTGGAGTGATCCCAACCTTTCTCAAAAAAACAGAAATTGCACACCAGAATCTCAGTGAACTTATCGTGACTGACTGCATGCATACTAGGAAGAGGATTATGTATGATAGAGCAAATTTGTTCGTTTCCTTACCTGGCGGAGTTGGAACTCTAGATGAAACAGTAGAGGTTATGGCATGGGTGCAATTGAATATCTTCAGAAAAAAAATTATTTTATTGAACATAGAATCATACTGGGAACCCTTCGTCGACCTAATCCGGCATAGTTATGACGAAGGCTTTAGTAAAGAGGAAAACATGTCTATAATCACGCTCGTGGAGTCAATCGATAGCCTACTAAAAATAATCAATGAGAGCCGGCTAGTGCACAATCCTTGAAAATACGGCAAGAGATGCTAAATCTAGTACTAATGGCGTCGGTGACGTCAAAAAAATAGAGCTTTAATAATGATGAACAAGAACAAAAAATTACACGGAGCTCCCTTGAAACTATTGGCGAAACTACATACCAACGTATCTGGAAAATGTTTAACATATTTTTGAAACCATATTTCTTGAAGAGGCGTAAATGATTGATCTGATGTCGATTGCACGAACTGAGGCCGAGGGTGGCGATTTATTTGGTGCACTACAGGCACTATACCAACCTACCGATGTCCGACCTGACGGTCACCCGGAAGCAGTTGTTTGGAAAGGAGGTAACTTTGTCGACAACATTAACCCTGTGGCGCATTCCCTAACGGACGCATATGCGCTTCTAGGAACCATCGCAGCAATGGATATTTTGGGTCTCCCGTTTTACGCGGTACCAATGTGGTCCCAGTATAGGCACGACACAAAACTCGACTGTCTTAGTTGGTTTGGAAATATGCCTTGCACCTCAATAAAATGGTCGACCGCTGGAGATGCATACGTAAATGATGGGAAAGGTGGGCGTGTAGTGGTAATGGGAAAATCAGGTAATGCCCCCTTACGTACGCAGGCAGGTGTATATTGTAACGTGCGCCCATACGGCCCAATAACAGCTGTCCGTTGCATGCCATGCCTACCATATTCACAAAACCGGCCAAAATTTGATGTAGACCCAACTACGGGGCTGATACATTCAGAAATGAACTCTCCTGGCATTCAAATGGCCTATGCCAATCGTCTTTTTCTAAAAATGGTGCATGAAACTGGCCGCCTTGGGCGCGTAGCAATGAAACCTACCCAAGCAATGGAAGATGGTATCAATGCAGGCTTGCACGCATGGCTTTTGCAAGGGACGCAATTCAAAGTTGGGCGGAAATATGCGGTCGACCCTTTTGAAGAACATCGGGAAAGCATTGAAAAGATTATCAAACTTTTGCCCCCTGATTTCAAAGAAGGCATGGAAAGTTGGGAAGGTCGGATAGAGCAGCATATTGCAGACACCAATTATGGCCTTTTACTATGGGATCTAATTGAGCAAAGAGACGTTATAGTTCTGGCTACAGATCTAGATGGCGATCGATTGACAGATCTAATGGCCGATGTTTCTGATCCACTTCGGCAGTTCGGCGAAAGGCTGGGGAATCACCTAGGGATAGAAGTTGATATGTCAAAAGTGTGGGCAGATATGGGATACACGACGGGAAATGGACGTGATATGACCTCAGTAATGCACAGAATGACGGGACCAGCCATCCACGAGCAGACTTTAGGCTCAGCAGATGCTATGTTGCTTCGTTTATTGGATGGCGATGAGTCGATGGGGGGAACAAAGCAACCATATGATCCGAGAATACACTTTGTCCTTATTCGCGACGCTTATTTGGACGCCAACCAAGGAGATGAAAAAGTTCAAAAATGGCTAGATAATGCTCTCTCTGCATTTGACAAAATCTATTCAGGGAAACGGCCCGGTTTCATAGAAGGCTACAAATCTCTCAAAGAGGCTATAACGCCTTGGGGGCAGTAGTTTAGAAACAATTATCGAAAGCCTCGCAATCAGCAATACAGGATACTTAAGGTAGCAGAGAAGTCGACTAACCCCTGTCGTAGCGACTTATCTATAACACGTCTCAATTCGTTTTATCGAAATTGGGGTTTATTTATTAACGAACTAGCCTGGGCACATTAAAATTTATTATATAGAAATGTTCATAGCTTGTGTTGCTGAAAGTTTTATGAAGTTAATCTAATATTTTCTAATAGGTCACAATATGGCGAATCCTAAAATTGCACTTCTAGCATCCACTGACAAAAATGCCATAAGAGCAAAAAAACTGTTGGAACGAAAATACAATTTCGTTGCAGAAGAAGATGCAGATATCATTTTGGTTCTGGGTGGCGACGGAAAGATGCTAGAGGCCCTGAGGCATTATATAAATAAACCGGTTAAGGTATTCGGAATGAACCGAGGAACTGTTGGTTTCCTCATGAATGAATTTTCAACAAATAACCTGCTCGAACGGATAGATGCTGCAACGCTGGTTACCCTCCATCCTCTGCGAATGAGGGTAGAAAAATGTGATGGAGAAATAGAGGAAGCATTAGCAATCAATGAGGTTTCACTGCTGAGACAAACATCACAAACTGCCAAATTAAAAATAACCATCGACGGTACTATCCGAATGCAAGAATTATTGTGTGATGGAATTCTCGTATCTACCCCGGCCGGAAGTACCGCCTACAACTTATCCGCCCATGGTCCTATAATCCCATTAGGAGCTGGCATTCTTGCACTGACGCCCATAAGTGCTTTTCGGCCCAGAAGGTGGAGAGGTGCACTATTACAACATGACGCTGAAATTACAATCGACGCGTTAGATGTAGAAAAACGTCCCGTTAGTGCCACGGCCGACGCGACCGAAGTTCGAAATATTAGAACAGTTTCAGTTAGAGAAGATCGTAATATACGACTAAGACTACTGTATGACCCCGACCATAATCTTGACGAAAGAGTATTGAAAGAACAGTTTTCGCCATGAATGCAGTCAAAAAAATGGAGACAAATTTGTAAAGTCAGAATAGTATTTCATACCACTAGCTAAGCTAAATAGACGCTGGACCAACACAAATAAATGACTGACAAGACCGACGAGGAACAGAAAAAAAAATCGTTAAAGAACTTTATAGAGCCGGACGAAGTCTTCATACCGGATGGCGATGAAGCTGCTGTTTTTATGAAACAACGCAAAAGACAACATAGACGGTTTCTTAAAACAGCTCGGGGGGCCCAAAAGATAATTGAACGACTACATCAACAGGAAACCACGTCAAACACAATGCGTCAAACTAGTACTCCAAAAACAGAAAGTGACTAAAATTTAACTAGTGGCATATTCAACTAAATGCCTACCTACATTGAAAATATTAGTTTTTAAAATTTCAAACCCTTTGGTTTTTTCAACGCTACGCTCATCCAAATAAAGTCGCCGATTGATCTCTATTTGCAGTGCGTATCTCTTCCTATCAGGAAGCCCATGCCGCTTTATGAGCTCAGCGCCTTTATAAGGCTCGTTTAGAGCAACTTCATAACCTAATTCTCGAAGTGTTCCTACTACCTCCATTTGAAACTCCTTAGAAGAGGTATCGCCATCGCGGTCACTTACAACAAAATCGGGACGCTGGCACCCATTATCTATATTCATTTTATTACCTATCGATTTCATTGAATGCCAGTTGATATACCACACCGCACCAAAACTTGAATATGCCTGCTCTACTAATTGCTCTAGGGTATCGTGATACGGCTTCCAATAGGAACTAATTCTCCTTTCTACTTCATCGATCGTCAATTTCTTGGAATACATTTCAATACCCGGTAGTATATATCGTCTTATCAAGCCCATTCCTGCCCGAACTTTTCTGGTATTAGCAAGTGGCTCCGGCCATGGCCCGTCTAACATCGCTGGGTCTAACTCTTCTAATGATCGGTTAGGATCAATGTAAGTCCTTGGGAAATCGGATAACAATACCGCTATTCCTAATGAGCTACAGTCTAGTATTAGTTCATCAACGAAGGCATCTCTCGCCGTGGCGAGTTGATCAGGAGTAGCCTCAGTTACAAAGTCGATAGGGTGATATATGCCTGAGTGTGGGGAATCAAAAACCAGCGGGGCTTCAATACCTTCTGATTGAAAAACTCTCAGTATTCCATTTAACGTCTTAATTGGTTGCATTAGATCCCATCATTTAAATGACAAGCAGAAAAGCGATTCGGACTAATTTCACGGAGGATAGGCCTTTGTTCGATACAATACGAGGTGGCTCGCGGACATCTTGGGTGGAAATGACAGCCTGTTGGCGGATCTAATGGTGACGGGATTTCACCCTCTATCGGCGCGAACTTCCGTTGACGTGTATCGAGTCGCGGGACTTCGGCCAAGAGTGCCTGTGTGTAGGGATGATTTGGGCACTCAAATAAAATTTCAGTTGGCGCTATCTCTACTATACGGCCAAGATACATTATCACGACCCTGTCACTGAGATGTTCAACAACACCAAGATCATGACTAATAAATAAATACGTCAAATTTAGATCTTCACGGAGTTTCATAAAAAGATTTAACACTTGAGCTTGTATTGAGACATCCAAAGCCGCCACAGACTCATCGCACACTAGGAAATCGGGTTGAACAGCCAGAGCACGAGCTATCCCAATTCTCTGTCTTTGACCTCCTGAAAATTGATGTGGGTAACGTCTAGCATAGCTTGGGTCTAATCCCACTCGAATCATCGTCTGGGCCACATACTCTTCTACTTCCTTTTGATCTATAACTTTATGCACTACCGGGGCTTCCCCTATAATATCTTGCACTCTAAGCCTAGGGTTTAGGGAGCTCATAGGGTCTTGGAAAATCATTTGAACCTTCAAGGCCGCATCCTGCGCATCTCGGCGATCAAGTGTTTCGACATCTTTACCTTTGAATAGTATTTTCCCCTCGCTAGCCTTGTGTACACCCGCTACAACACGCCCCAATGTGGATTTTCCGCAGCCCGATTCTCCCACTAACCCAACCACTTCTCCGTCTTGGATATCTATTGTTACCCCATCCACAGCGTGGACAATTTCCTCTCGAACATGTGCTCCCAGTTTTTGGGCGATAACTCCGGCCAAATCCAATGACTTAACGAATCTTTTGGAAACATTTTTAATAGCGACTATCGGAGTGTCTGATGATTTATAGGTCACAACCCTTTTCCACTAAATTTTTATCTTTTGAAAAGTCAACCGGATTATGGCAACGCAGTTGTCTACCGTTTTTGGTGATAGTAACATCCGGCATATTTAAGCAACTTGAGTTCGCCCATTTACATCGTGGGCTGAAAGAACATCCTTTCGGCAACCTCAGCAGTGAGGGCGCCATCCCAGGAATTTGCGCTAAAGGTACGCCCCGTTTGTTCCGACTGGGGACTGAAGTAATAAGTCCCTCCGTGTAGGGATGCATAGGGTTATCCAGAACTCCATTAACCTCCCCTGCTTCAACAATTTTTCCTGCATACATAACACAGATTTGGTCAGCGAGACCAGCTACCACAGAGAGATCATGCGTAATCCAAATCAATGCCGTGCCAGTTTGAGAGCACAATTTTTGGACTTCAAAAAGTATCTGCCCTTGAATAGTAACATCGAGTGCGGTTGTTGGTTCGTCGGCGACTATTAAGTCTGGCTTATTCAAAAGAGCAATCGCAATCGCAACTCGCTGTCGCATACCACCTGAAAATTGGTGAGGATATGCCCGCAATCGTTCATCTGCCGATGCTATCCCAACTTGTCCTAACGCATCGCGGGCTCTTTGCCGAGCGCCCTCTTTGGAAATTTTCTCATGAGCACAAATAGCCTCTATCATCTGAGTATCGATACGCAACACTGGATTGAGAGTCATCATTGGATCCTGAAAAATCATCGAAATATTCAAGCCCCTTAACGCCCGCATCCTATCGGGTGAAGCTTTTATCAAATCTTCACCACGATATAATATCTCTCCACCAACAATTCGCCCAGGTTCATCCACCAACCCTAGAACAGAAAACCCGGTGACGGTTTTACCAGACCCCGATTCACCAACAAGGCCAAGCACTTTCCCCGACTCGATGGAAAAACTGATCCCATCGACAGCTTTGGCAATGCCACCTTTAGTAAAGAAATACGTCCTTAGGTCCTTAACCTCAAGTGTGGGCGATCTACTTACAGACATTTTCAGATCTATTTCTGGAGTCTGGGGTTAAGTACATCTCTCAATCTATCTCCTACTAAGTTAATACTGACAATTGTTATCAACAACGCCAGTCCAGGAAACACGCTGATCCAATATTTTCCGCTCAAAATGTACTCAAAACCATTGGATATTAGACGACCAAGCGAAGGTTCAGTCTGAGGCATGCCTAAACCCAAAAAAGAAAGAGTTGCTTCCAAAGAAATAGCATGCGCCACCTGCATGGTGCCCACCACGATCATCGGAGCAATACAGTTGGGCAAAAGATGTCGGAACATTATACGGTTCTTAGAAAGGCCCAAGCAAACCGCCGACTCTATATATTCCCGTCTCCGCTCCACCAAGGCAGTCCCCCGAATGGTTCGGGCATAGTACGCCCATTGTACGACCACCAATGCAATAATAGTTTTATCTACACCCTTGCCAAGGGTTACCAGCAAAACGAGAGCAACAAGAATCGCGGGAAAACTAAGCTGAATATCAACTATTCGCATAAAAATACCATCAATGCGTCCCCCCGCGTAGGCTGATAAAAGCCCGAAACTAATTCCAATCATCATAGCTATAATGCCGCTACCTATGCCAACTCCCAAACTTATCCTCAATCCATAAATCATGGCACTAACCATGTCCCGCCCAGCGCCATCTGTCCCCAAATAAGCTATCGTGCCAGAAATCATAGCTTCGCCAGGCGCCAATCGGCTATCTAATATAGTTACCGTTGTTAAATCGTAGGGATCAGTAGGAGTAAGTAATGGGGCGAATATAGCTACAACGGTTATACTTACAATTACAACGAACCCCAAAACCGCTAATTTGGATTCGCAGAAATCTGATAGAAAACGTCTGAAAGGACTTTCCACTGCGTCACATTCAGTATGACCAGCTTCATCTGTATCACTCAAGTGCTGATCTATGGAAGTCATGATTTCACGTCCTGCAGTCGCACCCGTGGATCCAAAATTGAATACATAATATCGACCACCAAATTAATGAAAACGAAGAGAAAAACGATAATCATAAGATATGCAACTATGATCGGCCTATCCAGTAATCCTATAGAATCAATCAATAATTTGCCCATACCTGGCCATGCGAATACCGTCTCTGTAACAACAGAAAACGCCACCAACCCGCCAAATTCAAGTCCGAGCACGGTTACCACAGGGATCAAAATATTTTTCAGCACATGAACTAAAATAATCCTTGACTCCTGTAAGCCCTTTGCTTTTGCAAATTTAATATAATCCTGATGCATAACTTCACGCGTTCCGGCACGTGCCAATCGTATAACCATTGAAAGCTTAAACAACGCTAAATTGACGGCGGGCATCAGTACATGACTAAATCCATCCCAACTAAAAATACTTATCGGCATACCCAATATAATCTGGACGTCACCTCTGCCCGTCGATGGCAACCATCCCAACATTACGGCAAATAAAAGGATCATCATTATACCAACCCAGAAAGTCGGGAGACTGAAGCCTAAAATAGAACCCGTCATTATACTCTTGGAAACCCAAGAGTCTGGTTTAAGCCCAGCCCATACTCCTAACGGAATACCAAAAATTATTGCGATTAATAAGGCGACGATAGCCAACTCCATGGTTGCCGGCATTCTATCTAAAATAAGTAATAGCGCCGGTTCGTTGAAAACAAACGACTCACCAAGGTTGCCCCTAAGGGCTTTGGAAATAAAAATCCCGTACTGAACCAGAAAGGGTTTATCAAGCCCCATTGATTTTATCATTTCTTCACGTTCCTCTTGATCCGCGTCATCGCTGACCAGGATTTCAACAGGATCACCGATTAAGAACACGCCTGAAAAAACGATAAAAGACATGATTATTACTACGACGCCGGACTGCATTAAGCGCCTAATTATAAATACCGACATTTTTCCCCTAGTCCGTGCACTTGTGCTAGCCCCTACTAGTTTCAATCATAGTCTAGAGACGAATAAGTCGGGGGGGGACTAATAGCACCCCCCATCGCCCTTTTATTTCACTGGAATGTAATCGTGGCCTGTCGTACGTTCGTCAGCACGCGGGTTAAATTTCAACCCTTTACGAGTTGCCCAGGTATTAACTTGATAGTGCAACGGTATAATGCCTTGATTTTCTCCAATGGCCACTTCCGTAGCCTCAGCTAACAATTTTCCCCTTTTAGCATCATCGACTGTAGCTAGAGCTTTATTTATAAGATCATTGACTCTGGGATCAGAATGCCGACCGCGATTAGAAGCGCCCATGCCCTTTGACTTATCATGGGTGGCCAAGAGTGACTTAAGCGGGCTCGAAGGTTCTCCGGTGCCAGAACCCCATCCGACCAGGACAAAACTGAATTCCGGAAGCCCTCCTTTAGCACCCTTAGATGCTCTTTTAAAGTATACATTTTTCGGCATCGTGACTACTTTAGTTGGAATTCCCTGAGCCGACAACATCTGTCCAATTGCCTCGCAAATCTTAGCATCATTTATATATCGGTCATTCGGACCATGGATGGTCAAGCCAAACCCATCACCCCAACCAGCTTCCTTGAGTAACTTTTTTGCCCCTTTCGGATCATACTCTTCAACTTTAAGTTTACTCGAACGCCCGAAAAACCCGTCGGGTAACAATTGACCCGCTGGAATAGCTACTCCTTCCATTACACGCTCAACAATCGCCTTACGATTAATCATCATAGAAATCGCCTTACGAACCTTGGGATTTTTCAATGGGTTTTTACCTAATGGCTTTCCGTCCTTGGTAGTAACAAATGGAGAACTGTCTCTGAACTGATCCATGTGGAGATAAATCACCCTATTAGATACTCCCGAACTGAGCGTGACTTTTGAATTTTCTTTCAGGCGTTCAATATCCGACGTAGGAACATTGTCAATGGCATCAACATCGCCGGCCAACAGGGCAGCAACCCTGGCAGGCTCTGCTTTTATGAACTTGAATGTTATTTTATCCCATGGCTGTGCTATGGGTCCCTTATACCCATCAAATTTTTCAAGCACTATGCGGTCGCCCTTCTTCCACTCAATAAACTTGTAGGGTCCCGATCCAATTGCCGCCAACCCATTATTAAAGTCTTTTGCTGATATACCCTTATTTTTACCGCCAGTACCCTTTGCCTCGCTGGACATGATCATAACAGTCGTCGTATCGTTCGGCATCAATGGGTATGGCTTTTCCGTTGTAATATGTATCGTGTAATCATCGATTTTTTTTAACGTTTTCCCTTTGGTGTAAGTTCTGAAACTAGAATTCCCACCGGTATAATTAGCTGCTCGATCGTACGAAAAAATAACGTCATCAGCAGTCAGATCGGAACCATCGTGAAACTTGATACCCTTATGAAGTTTGTACTCCCACGTCGTCTCATTTATCGCTTTCCAAGATGATGCAGCTCGTCCAAACATGCGATCCATCTTAGGAGTCCAATCGTTCAATCGGTCAAATATCTGACCCAGCATTGCGTTGTTGGGTCCAAGATTGTGAAAATACGGGTCAATAGATGAAGGTTCTGATCGAATGCCTATAACAATGTCAGCTGCTTGTATAGGTGATGAGAGCATTAAGACCGCTCCTGCAGCTAACCCTAATCTGCGCAAAGGTTTCATTTTAATCTCCTGTGAGCTATGTTTAAATAAAGTTTCGGTTACTTCCCCGATGATATTCAGTTATACAGCGCTAACATGAACCAAAGCTTCTGGCGAGGCAATCCCCTCCTTTACTGCTGGTAAAAATTTTCTTTTAAAGAGATTATCGTGACCAACCAAAGCTCGGCTGCATTTTAACATGTGGATGAAAATTAAACTAAATTTACGAAGACATTCCAGAATTAAGAAGTTTGAAAAACAATCCATAGCATGATGAAAAATCTATCACCAATTCTTATAGCAGTTTCGATAGGCACCCTAGGTGGACTTATATTTTCTATTCTCAACTTACCTTTACCGTGGATGCTTGGCTCGATGGTATTTGTAACTGGCGCCGCTATAAGCGGCTGTCCCCTGCGATTGCCGTTTATGCTCAGACAATGCATGGTCGTCTTTATTGGGGTCATGTTAGGAAGCCAATTTACTCCTGAACTTCTCGACAAGTTACTAGACTGGACATTATCGGTAGGCGCCATGCTAGCCTATATAATTTTGACAATGTTGTTGGTGTTGGCCTATCTGCACAAACTGGGTAAATACGACCCAATCACTTCCTATTTCTCTGCCGCTCCAGGTGGATTAAATGATATGACGATAATCGGTGGAGAAATGGGAGGCGACGAGCGAATTATCGCTTTGACTCAAGCCTCAAGAATTCTATTTGTGGTTTTGACAATCCCTTTTATGTTTAGAATTTTTGGCGGATATACGGCCCCTGATGGCCTACTCCCTGAAGGGCCCGGCTTCGATCTTCCCCTATCTGAATGGATCGTTATTGTTATCTCAGTTACGCTAGGGCCTTTTATCGCCCGACGACTACGTCTGCCGGCCGCCTATCTCCTGGGCTCACTTATTCTGACGGCAACAGCTCATATTAGTGGTTGGGCAAGTTCATCGCCTCCTGTCGCTCTCGTTGCTATCGCCCAAATTATACTTGGAACCGCTGTTGGATGCAGATTCTCGGGTACAAAGCCGATGCAAGTACTTAGAATTATTAAAATTTCCATTGGCTCGACCTTTATTTTGATGTCTACAGCTGTTGCAGGCGGTCTACTAGTTAGTGAATTGACTGGGTTACCCTGGTATCTAATAACTTTGGCCTACGCACCCGGGGGCTTAGCTGAAATGAGCTTGGTTGCTTTTGGAATTGGGCAGGATGTCCCTTTCGTTGCAACGCACCATCTTTGCCGGATTGGCATAATAGTCCTATTGGCGCCTCTTGCCTTTAAGTTGATCCATAAATACTTATCTGAAAAACCCAAATAACTGTGTTCAAGTCTCAATTATCCAGACCGATTCTGCTGGAAAATATGCCAGGATAGATTTACCCCTCGCAAATTTACTTACAGTTGACCTGAGAAGGTTGGGTTCACTTATCTTTAAAAGCTCCGGTTTTCCCTCGTGCAATCGAATATAATACATAGACACATCGCCACGATAAGTAATATCAGTGACAACACCAGATAACAAGTTGGCTTCGCGGTTTCCTTTTGGAACCGAATCTCCGATGTCCAAAATTTGTATTTTTTCTGGCCTGATAACAACTTTCACCGCATCGCCTTTTGCGAATTGGCTATTACGATTTACAATAATTTTAGTCTCAAGGTCCAATAACAAAACATGCATTAAATCTCCGTCGACATTTGATATGACACCGGAGAAACAATTTGCGCTTCCTATAAAATTAGCGACAAAGCTGTTTTCTGGAAATTCATAGAGTTCAGCAGGGGAAGCTACTTGTTGAATGCAACCGTCGCGCATCACTGCCACCCTATCAGTCACAGACAAGGCTTCTTCTTGATCGTGTGTTACGATCACAAACGTTATCCCAAGGTCTCTTTGGAGTTTTGAAAGCTCGTCTTGCATTGCCTTCCGCAACTTAGCATCCAAGGCCGCCAATGGTTCGTCAAGCAGTAAAACCTTTGGCCGCTTTATCAAAGCCCGCGCAAGAGCCACTCTCTGAAGCTGTCCCCCTGATAATTCGTGGGGTCGGCGTCTCTCCAATCCGGAGAGCTTTACGAGGTCCAGAACTTCTGCAACTTTCTCAGTTATTTCCCTGGGTGATCGGCCTTCCACCCTGAGACCATACCCAATATTACTCTCGACTGTCATATGAGGAAAAACAGCATATGACTGAAAAACCATATTTACGGGGCGGCGGTTCGCTGGGATTAATTCCACATTAATCCCAGCTATCCACATAGACCCACTACTTGGAATTTCTAAGCCTGCTATCATTCTTAAAATAGTTGTTTTCCCGCAACCAGAGGGGCCCACAATGCCAAAAAACTCGCCTGCCGCTATATCCAAATCGACGGATTCTACAACATACTTTCCTTTGAATTTTTTTGATATACCACTTAGTCTAATTATAGGGTCTACCATTCCGGCTTTTCTCCAACTACATTTTCTCTTTGGATCAGCATAGCAGTGAGAGCGGAAAGAATTGTCACCCCTATCAGTATTGTAGAGGCAGCATTGATCTCCGGGGTAACCGAAAATCGCACCATCGAAAATATTTTTATGGGTATAGTTACCGTATTGGGATCCGACGTAAAAAATGTAATGACAAAATCGTCTAGAGATAACGTGAAGGCAAGTAAACTACTTGCTATAAAACTGGGTTTTAAATAAGGCAACCATACATCCCAAAATACCCGCACCACTCCTGCGCCGAGATCTATCGCAGCCTCTTCCTGTTCCCTGTTAAAACCAGAAAGTTTGGCCCTTATAATGATTGCCACAAAAGGAAAACAAAATAATATATGAGCAAATGCTATTTTGAAAAGATTGAAAGGCCATGGCAGATCATGCGGCCAACCTATTTGATTGAAAAACATCAAAAATGCAATCCCGATACATATTTCCGGAATTACAACGGGCAACAGAATAATACCCTGGTACAAATGTTTTAACGGAAATCTGAACCTCCATAGAAAAATCGCCGTCAGTGTCCCTAATATCAAGCTGACTAAAGTGCTAAAAATTGCTATGGAGAAAGAATTGAGAAATGCATCCATTAATCCATCATTCGCAAGTAATTTATTGTAGTACTTCATAGTGAAACCTTGCCACGTGATATTTCGGCGGCTGTCATTAAACGAAAAAACAACAAGAACGGCTATTGGCATATAAAGGAACAAAATCACAGCTAATAAAATCATCCGGCACCATAGCGTATGAAAATTTCCTCTTATTATTTTTGCTCGTCTATTTCTGTCCACGATTTCACCCATCAAACCAATTAACACCTTTTGCGCCTTACCATAAGTAACCAGAAAGCGAGTAGCCCAAAAGTCATGTATATTAGTGTCATCGAAAGTGCCGCGCCGAACGGCCAATCATTCGCATGCTTGAATTGGCGCTCTATAACATTAGCTATAAGTTGGCTATCCGCACCTCCCAATAATTCGGGTGTAAGATAAGACCCAAGAGAGGAAACAAATACCAATATACAGCCCGCCAGAATGCTAGGTGATATAACCGGGAGGACTACATACCAATATAACTGTCTGGTAGAGCTGCCCAAATCTAGCGCCGCTTCCTTAAAATTCTCGTCGAAATATTCTAGACCAGCGTAGATTGGCAAAATCATGAATGGTAGATGAATATAAATTAAGCCGAGGACAATCGCACTATCGTTATACAATAGTTCCAGTGGTTCAAATGACGTATTTAGGCGTACCGCAATCCACTCCAAACTGGTATTAACAAAACCTCGCGTCCTAAGTATCGCTATAAGAGCATATGTTCTAATCAAAAGGTTTATCCAAAAGGGCAATATAAGTATCAGTAAAATGCTGAATTTCCATCTACGCGGCATTCTTGTAACCGCTATAGCAACCGGCAAACCCACAGCGAAACAAATCATCGTTGTTATTCCGGCAATTAAGATACTCTTGCCCAATATTTTTACATAAACTGGTTCCAGTGCCCTGTAATAGTTGTCTAAAACCCAACTGAGTTCGATTCCGATCAGTCCCTGTTTTACAGAAAAACTCATCAAAAAAATCAGCGAAATCGGAACCAAGAGAAAAAATATCAGCCAAAACGTAGGTAGAGGAGCTACTAGCAAAGCCAACTTTATATTTTTAATAACGCCCCCCGCCCTGAATCAATTTAAAGTTCTTGTTATCGAATTACGCAGCTAAAATTCTAGTCCAAGCTTCTTCATAAAGGCGAACTACGTCAGCACCTAAATAAACTGCAGATTCACAGGAAGCTAGGGTTTCATCTGCGGGATAAATAGCCGGATTGTTGATATAGGTTTCTGGCATAAGTTTTTTTGCTGCCATGTTGGGAGTAGCATACTGAATAAACTCGGCGATTGCAGCTCCTGCTTCTGGTTCGAGCAAAAAATTTATGAATTTATGGGCATTCTCAGGATGACGCGCGCCCTTCGGAATAGCAAGAGCGTCTTCCCAAACTACCGATCCTTCCTTCGGCACAACATATGATATATCCGAGTCCTCCTCCATTGCTTGGAGTATGTCGCCGTTCCACTCCATCGCAATATCTACTTCACCGGATAGCAACAGGTCTTGACCATTATCACTAGCAAAGACCTTTATGTTTGGCTTTTGTTTTATTAATAACCTCTCTGCTTCCAAAATAATGTTTCGTTCCCTAACGTTCAGGGAATGCCCAAGATATTTAAAAGTTGCCCCCAAAACGTCACCTGCCTCACTCAAAAGAGCAATTCTACCTTTGTATCTGTCGGAATCAACAAGCCACTTCCAACTATCGGGGACCCCATCGATTTTTGATTTCCTGTATCCTATCCCCATAGTACCCCACATGTAGGGCATCGAAAATTTTCTACCTGGGTCAAAGGTTGTTTTAAAAAATGTTGGCTCTATATTTACTCTATTGGGAATAGCGCCATGATCCAAAGGCACTAGCATATCGACCGAGATCATTCTCTCAACAAAATCGCTCGAAGGAACGATTAAATCGTAGCCGGGATTTCCTAGTTTTAGTTTTCCAAACAACTCATCGTTGTCAGAAAACAAGTCCATTTTTACGTTTATTCCGCTTAACAACTTAAAGTCTCGCAGAGTTGTTTCACCTATATACGTATCCCAATTATAAAAATTCAACTCTGCCTCTTCAGCCCCCCTACTTCCGTGTGGTAGGAGAGAAATTCCAGCAGCAACCATCCCCGTTCCTGATAAAAGGCGTCGGCGCGAGATACGACCATTAGGAAATAACATCATTTTTTTAGCCTCACAGTTTTATTAACCGTGAGCTTCGTGCCAAAACATTTTAATCTAACCAGAATCAATCCAAAATACATTTTATAACACTACTCTCAAACTGAACTTTTAACGATTAATTCGTTAATATTAAATAGTAAACATATTTTGCACGAATGGCCAAAAAATGACAGCTGAGCCAAATGAAATAGCAACCTTTCGAAAAGCAACCAAGGCAGACAAAAGTATTCTGCGGCGAATGATTCAAGACTACTATGCCTTCGATAATCAGCAGGTAAGTAAAGCAAAAATAAAGTCTTCTCTAAATATTGCCTTGGAAGAAAACCCCTACGTAGTCATATGGATTATAGAAGTAAATAAAAAAACCGCTGGTTACCTAGCCATGGCTATTGGCTTCACTATTGAAGCCGGGGGAAAAGATGGTTTTTTGGATGAACTATTTCTGAAACCTTCATACCGTGGCCTTGGCTTTGGACGGCAAGCGGTGCAATTCGCCATAAAAATGTGCCCTTCACTGGAAATCCAGCGCCTCAGTCTTGAAGTCGAACAGCACAACCAAAGGGCCCAGCGTTTGTACAAAGATATGGATTTCTTCGCTCACAATAGAATATTGATGTCCCGCTGGATTGACTAACTACTAGCTCACATCGTATTTGTTAAGGAAACCTGGAGTATTTATATTATTGGAGGCCACATGACCGCGCGAAATCCTCTTGTCGAAAATCTAATAAATGCCCACAAAGCTGTTGTGCAAACACTACCAGATACGGCGACTAAAAGCTTTCTAAGTAAATGCCACGCGGCGCTCTCTAAACCAGGAAAAACGACAACAAGGGACATAGCGAATTGCCCACCAGTGTGTGCTCACATAGAAGAAAGCTTGAAAATTGCAGCCCAAGCATCGACCGAGATGGGGCACCTAGCTAATGCTTTTGAAGCAATATCTAAAATTTTGCCATGGCAACCACGGACAGATTATGTAGACCAAGGAAACGATTTTTACGAGGGACACGCGAATGCTGTAATTGTTGGTCAAAAAGGTATAGAAAACCACGATTCTGTGAGAATGGGCGTTAGTCTAATAGCTCCAAAAATTGAATACCCCAATCATCGACATCCCCCAGAGGAAGGTTATTTAGTAATCAGTAAAGGCGAATGGCGCCAAGGAACCGGTGAATGGTTTAGCCGTAAATCTGGTGATACCGTCCACAATTCTCCAAACATCTGGCACGCTATGAAGGCGGGAGACCAACCCTTATTAGCCATTTGGATGTTATGGATGAAAAGCAGTTAAATATTACTGCTTAGGGAAGTAATCTTCGCATGTCCCCTCGCGAAACACGTCGGCTGTACAGCAATGAAGTCCACCTCCA
>CAYFGZ010000038.1:0-30482 GCA_964342575.1 uncultured Nisaea sp.
CGTGCGGAATTACTTGAATGGTGGCCCCGAGATAATCACCCCGTCGTTCTCTAGACAGAACATCCATATAAAGTTGACCCGTCGTGACATTATCGGATCGCCTTGCTGGCACTCCAGTAAACCGTTCGTAATGACCCAAATCAAGATCAGTTTCAGCCCCGTCATCGGTCACGTATACTTCGCCATGCTGGTAAGGGCTCATCGTCCCCGGATCAACATTAAGATATGGATCTAATTTTCTTAGGCGAACTTTGTATCCACGGGCCTGCAATAAAGCACCCAGTGCAGCTGAAGCAAGACCCTTTCCCAAGGACGATACCACGCCGCCAGTTATAAAAATAAACCTCGACATGGATAATTTTTATATCTCAAAAACTTCCTTTGCGACACCGTTAATGCGAGCCACTATCGAAAATTTTAGTCCACGGGGCATTAAAGCCAACGTTTTGCCGGGCTAATAACCTGATTACTTAGGCGATGGTACTCTTGGAAGTTCTGGCACAGTGGAGGATTCCTCCACCTTTATTTCATCTGCAATTGACTTCTTCCGTCCCGAATCGGCTATTATAGCAAGTGATAAACTTGTAGTAAAAAAGCATGCTGCCAATATAGCAGTAGCTCGCGTAAGGAGATTTGCGGTTCCTCTGGCGGACATAAATCCACCCATTCCACCGCTGCCACCGCCCCCTATTCCTAATCCACCGCCTTCACTGCGTTGAAGTAGCACTACAGCAACCAGAGCAGCAGCTATCATCAAATGTATAGCAAGTAAAACCTCTGTCATGTCGTTTCTCTCACCAAAACAAGCAACTCAAGCAATAAAATAGACTTTTTACCCTCCCCACTCACGAATTTCCAGTAAAATAAACTAAAGCTATGCCGACAACCGTCTTCGTGCAGCACTGATTATCGACAAAAAGTCTTTGGATATAAGACTTGCCCCACCTACCAACGCACCGCTAACTTCTGCGACAGAAATAATTTCTTCAGCGTTGTCAGCCTTAACCGAGCCACCATAAATTATACGGATTTTATTCCCATCGGCCCCCTGGTCAACTAGTACTGACCTAATATGTGCATGCATATCTCCTATATCTCCAAGTGCTGCCGTCTCACCTGTACCAATCGCCCAAAGCGGCTCATAGGCTATAATACAATTGTCGTGGTTCATCGTCGTTCCGACCGACTCTCTTATCTGCTCTTCTACTACTCGTTTAGCTCGTCCATCTTTCCGTTCTCCAATGCTTTCTCCAACACAAATAATTGTCCGTAATCCAATTGCATTCGCAGCTTCCATTTTTTTTTCGGATATCTTCGTTGCTTTCCCCAAAAAGACTTCGTCTTTCGGAGTGCCCCAAAATGACATATCCACAATTTAAGTCATGTAGCATTGGAGCTGAAATTTCACCTGTGAAAGCGCCGTGGTCTTCGTGATAACAATTCTGCGCACCTAATATAATGCCAGTATCTTTGAGCATTACAGAAACTGATGCTAGTAATGTGGTTGGAGGGCAAACAACAATATCCACATCATCCCCATCCCCCTGATTCTTCACCAGATCTGAAACCAACCTATTAGCTGTTTCAGTAATTAGATTCATTTTCCAATTGCCCGCTATTAACAAGCGCCCTTCCATTTTCTTCTCCTTTGAACCACTAGTTATCTTTCGAAAATTAATACGATAAGAAAAAAATATTGAATAACAACAGATTTTAAGGTTTGTATTACATTTTCGTGCGTTAAAAGCCTAGGCGAGTTGTGCTAATACTATCCCACACTGTATTATACCTAAAACTGAAGATAGATGACTAAAGTCATCGCCGTATCTTAATTTGGAATTAAAAGTACTATGCTGCAGTTCATAAGATCCAAAGTAACATCCATCTTTATTAAAATTCTTTTTGGAATACTCATCCTTAGCTTTGCTATTTGGGGAATAGGAGACATATTTTTAGGAAATAAGGAAGGTGAAGTAGTTATTAGCGTTGGGGATATCGAATTCAATGCAAATCATATCGTAAATGAATTTGAACGAAGTAGACGCGCATTGCGGTTACCGGCCGAGTATGAAGCTGTAATGAAACCCCAGATTCTTGAATCGGTCAAGGAAGCCCTGGTCAATAGCGGTTTATTTTCTGCTGCAAGTTCGGAATTGGAGCTAGCTTATGGTGATGACCAATTGAAAAATTGGATAGCTAATTCAGAAAACTTTAGGGATAACAGCGGAAAATTTAATCCGCAAATATTCCGTCAAACTTTATATAACGCCGGCCTAAGCGAAGATGAATTTTTTCAGTCACTCCGAGAAGACATGAAACGCAATCAAATTACATCGGCTATTGTGGGCCACCACTCGCCACCAAATGTACTTATTAAAACACTATTTCAGCACCGGGAAGAAAAAAGAATAGTAAACATAGTAAAGCTATCTATCAAATCCCTTTCACACGTCCGTGAGCCGAGACAGTCTGATTTGGAAAATTTATATAATGACACTAAAGATTCTTATGTGACACCTTACTACCGTGCTGCAACTTTTGTGCATATAACTCCCCAGGCGCTAGCCAAAGAGATTCTGATCCCAAAGAAAGTATTGAAAGAAGAATATGACGCAAGGAGAAGCGAATTCACCCGCCCCGCCTCTCGAAATATCAAACAACTTATTTTTTCTAAAGAGTCTGAAGCAATCGATTTATTGAATTCTGCGCCCATCTCCGCTTCTGCTGCGCAGCTTGAACAATATTTGAAAAGTTTAAAAGAAAACGTGAACTCCGTTCAACTATCAAACGTTTTAGAAAGTGACTTAATTAGTGACGAAGAAAGAAAAGCCGCCTTCGATACGCCCATAGGAAAGTTTGCAAAACCAGTGAAAACAGCATTTGGCTGGAAAGTTTTCCTCCCGCAGACGGAAACTCCTGAAAAAATAACGCCGTTCGACGAAGTTTCACAGAAAATAAAAGATGAGTTGGCCTTTGAAAATGCATTGGACACTATTTTTGATTTGACGAATACATTTGAGGACTCTCTTGCTAGTGGCTCAACACTCGAGGAAGCTGCCAAAGACATAAATGTCAACGTCAATACTATTGAAGCAATTGACAAAAATGGCATGGGAAAAGATGGAGCACCAGTGTTAAAACTCCCGCCCGACAGACAATTTATCTCAGTATTATTTTCTACAATGAAAGGCGAGCAAAGTCAGCTAATCGAAAGCAAGGACGGTAGCTATTTTATGCTTCGAATAAATGATGAGATCAAATCTCGGCAAAAAACTTTCAGTGAGGTCACAAAAACAGTTCGGGATAACTGGGACAATATAGAGCGAAAAAAAATTGTTTTAGAACAAGCACAACTGCTAGTGAAAAAGAGCAAAACCGGAATAGGATTGTCAGCTGCCGCTCAGGAGTCCGGCTATGTTGCCGAGAAAATAGGTCCGTTTACGCGGTTTGGAAAAGGGTTAGAATCCCGCGCCCTGCCCAGTGACCTAGTAACCGTTGCATTCGAGTTAAAAAAAGACGCTGTGGGAATAGCTGATTCAAAAGATTCTGTATTCGCTATCGAATTAGTTAATATTGACGCTGCAAGACCAGATAAAACGAATCCAGGATGGGTATCTCTAGAGAAAGAATTAACTGAAACAATCGAGCAAGACTATTTAGAAGCCCTTCAAACTGCCCTGCGAAAAAAATTTGTTATCAAGATAGATGAAAAATATATTAACAGCCTAGTAGCGCCAAACGAATGAGTGATCAACCAAGCCAAGATGAATTTTCAAAAGTCTATAATGACGGTCTTCCTCAAGTTGTATGGACCACATTGGTAGCAGACCTTGAAACCCCTGTATCTGCAATGTTGAAATTGACGGACGGAAGAGCCAACGCCTTTTTACTAGAGTCGGTGGAAGGTGGCAAGGTCCGCGGACGTTTTTCAATCATTGGAATGAACCCTGACCTTATATGGAAATTTTCAAAAAAAATGGCTCAAATAAATCGCAGAGCGCGCATGGATCCAAACGCTTTTGAAGACTGCTCGGAATATCCATTACAATCCTTGCGAGCGTTAGTTAATGAATCGAGAATAGAACTACCTAAAAATTTACCACCAATGGCATCAGGTCTCTTTGGTTATATGGGTTATGACGCTGTGCGGCTTAGCGAAAAGATACCAGACGAAAATCCTGATGACTTGGGCGTTCCTGACGGGTTGTTTCTCCGCCCCTCCCTGATATGCATATTCGATCGACTAGAAGACATAGTTACAATTGTGACGCCGGTCTGGCCGGATCCAGGGATTTCCTCTGTTGCTGCCTATGAGGCTGCCCAAACAAGGCTTAAAGATGCAGTATCCGATTTTCAAAGGAGTCTGCCGTTTCGCCGCGAGACATCTCCCATTGATCCCACTAATGCCGAACCAATTTCAAACACTTCTCGGAATGAGTTTCATGACATGGTTGAAAGGGCTAAGGAATACATAAACGCTGGCGATATCTTCCAAGTTGTACCTTCCCAACGTTTTTCTATTCCGTTTGATCTACCTCCAGTGGCATTATATCGCTCTCTTAGACGTCTTAATCCCTCTCCATATCTTTTCTTCTTTGATTTTGGAGCATTCTCCATCGTAGGATCTAGCCCTGAAATCCTAGTTACGTTGCGCGACACAAAAGTTACCCTTCGCCCTCTTGCTGGCACAAGAAAAAGAGGAGCCAATCACGAGCAAGACAAAGCTTTAGCAAAAGAACTTCTTGAAGATCCCAAAGAACGCGCAGAACATCTAATGTTGCTTGATCTTGGCAGAAATGATGTTGGAAGAGTCAGTAAAGTAGGAAGTGTCAATGTAATTGAACAGTTTTCCATAGAATATTATTCACATGTCATGCATATTGCCAGCCACATAGAGGGCACTATCCAGGATAATTTAGATGCTCTGGACGCTTTAGCCGCTGGATTTCCTGCTGGAACCGTGTCAGGGGCTCCAAAGGTAAGGGCTATGGAAATCATTGACGAACTGGAAAAATCTCGACGCGGTGTTTACGCCGGGGCAGTAGGGTATTTTTCAGCTAATGGAACAATGGATACATGTATTGCCCTTCGTACGGCCTTAGTAAAAGATGGAATAATGTATGTTCAAGCAGGCGGAGGGGTTGTTGCGGATAGTGATCCCGAATCTGAATACCAAGAATCCGTAAACAAGGCTCGTGCACTATTCAGAGCTGCCCAACAAGCTGTAGAATTTGCAGCACAGAGAAATAAATGACAAACTAATCAGGAAACTGTGTCAGCTAATTCATGCTCTCGGTCAGATTTTTTTGCGGGTAATAGAGACGAAAACACAACTGCACAACCAGCTATTGCTGCGAGAATTATTAGCAGCCATGTAAATTCTCCCACCAACTTGTATGTCCAAGAGACAAGCGGAACCGCCATAGCTGCAACCCCCAGTGCAAGAACGAATTTTACACCAAACGCTGTCGATCTCCATTTCGGCGGTGAATATTTTGCAAATAAGCTATTCTCAGCTGGGGACCCTATTGTATTGGCCACCACCATCACAGCTAATACGGGTAAAAGCAATGTCGTATTTAGAAAAGCTGCACCCACAAGTAGTGGAACTTGACACAACCAACACAATAGGTAAACGCTCTTGAGATGAAATTTATCGGCGAGCCAACCGCCCGCTAGTTGCATACCACCCGATAGGAAGTAAATTACAGAAACTAGTGCTCCTACGCCAACTAAGCCATCTCCAAGGTGCTCTGATAGTCTTATTTCAATCAGTTTCGGCAACACAAAGGATGTTGCCTGATAAATTATTCCAGTACATGCCACGGTGATAAGAAGCAACAAAATGCCTCGTTTCATTTCGCTGCCAGTTGCTTCCACAGCCTCCTGATCCTTAGTACTCTCTAGTTCACGGATAACTCCCTTGACAAAACAAATAAGTAATACAATACCCACTGCCACACTAAATACTCCAGGCAAGATGAAAGCCGCTCGCCAGGTCCAAACATCGGTCAAAAACCCCGCCATTATAGGAGCCAGTCCCATTCCTAAGCTCCCAAAAACACCATTAATTCCAAGAGCCCTTCCTCTTTTTTTTATTATTCTCGCAATCCAAGCTATTCCGACAGGATGGTAAATAGAGCCAAATAAACCTACCAGCGCAAACGCAGCAGCAATTTGAATTTCACTATTAGATAAGCCAACCAGTATTGAGGAGAAACCAGTTCCTAAAAAAAAGATTATCATCAATTTTATAGCGCCCCATTTATCGCCCAGATAACCTGCTGGCAATGCAGCTGCACCAAACAAAATATTACCCACTAGCATGAGGCTAATTAACACGTGATATGGCGCTGCTAATTCGACCTCTAAAGCTATCACTACCGTCGGATAAATCATCATGAAGAGATGAGACAGTGCGTGACCGGTGTTTGAGAACACTTGTACGTATTTAAAATTACTATCAGTCATTCACTTTTATAGCTTTCAAAAAAAGGCATTAACCCATTATCAGTGGTCGGAGCGGCGGGATTTGAACCCACGACCTCTACACCCCCAGTGTAGCGCGCTAACCAGGCTGCGCCACGCTCCGATTAAGACAAAATAGACCTGCTTTTCCAGTGAAATCAAGCGTATTGGAAAAATGGGCAACGCAAATTCTACTTTCCCCACTATTGACTTAATCGACAAAAAACGGTTTCACGAATGCAGAACAACGATGCGAGAGTTTAGATATCAAAAATCAAGTCCTTAAAATCTTTTCGCACTTCTCATGACGCAGCGTCCATTTACTTCATGACGCAGCGTCCATTTACTGCACTTGCATTTGTTGTATTATCAGTCAAATTACAACTAACTTATCATTGTCGGAGATAATGCACTCGTATAAATTGTTTTGCTGCCAGAGCATATTATTTTATTTTTTTCAGGAGTGTCTCGTGTCACGTTTATCTTATATTGATACAGAAGAACTTGATGAAGAAGATCGCGATCTCCTTAAAATACCATTAAATCTTTACCGCAAACTCGTTAATAGTCCTAAAGCAGCCCGAGCCTTTCGAGGCCTCGGATACCACATCAGATATACCAGCACACTAAATCCTCGTCTCAGAGAAATGGCCATTATCCAGATCGGCTATTTAGCCAGAAGCGATTACGAGTACGCGCATCATGTCAGTATGGGTATGGAGCAGTTTGGCCTATCTAAGGAAGACATTCACAGTATAACTGCCGAAACCAACGGTGACGAAAGTGGACTAAATGAATTAGAACGTACTGTGCTGCGATCTGCCAGAGAAATGTATAACAACCTAAAGATTTCGGATGAGAATTTTAATCTTTTGCAAAAGGTCCTCTCCCCAGAACACGTAACAGAACTAGTTATCGCTATAGCTTTTTATTGCGCAGTTGTGCGAGTTTTAGCTACCCTAGAAATTGAAAATGAGCCAAAGTATAAAATCGTCTTAGAGCAATTTCCTTTACCGTCACTTTAATCAACAACCTTCGACAAATCCACCATAGGTTTTACAGGGGGCTATAGGAAATAAATAGAAGTAAAGTAAGACTAGTATTTTTTTATGGCGATAACTTTTCCCCACTTTATGGAGTGACAAAAAATGACAACGTGGCCACAGTATGAAATGTTTTCAAGTTCCCGCGGCAGAATTCTTGCTATGGACTCCGCTGGATATGTCGACGGCCGCAACGACGTCTCAGACGTGTTAATATGTGGATCGCACGGTGCACCGTGCGCAACCCAGCTCGTAATGTGGTCAAGACCTCGTGGTTTGTTTATTCATGACGCAGGAATAGGTTTGGGTGATGGAGGAGTAAATGGGCTTAAATTATTAGATTCATATCTTATACCTTGTGCATCGGTAGATGGAAAGTCAGCACGTATTTCGGATGGCAAAGACATGTACAAAAACGGCATTGTTTCGCGTATAAACCAAAGCGCAGCAAGAATGGGTGTGGCAGTAGGAATGAGCGTCCGCAAAGGTGCCCAGCTGTTATTAGACAATAACCCTGTTCAAGTTCCTGCCCCCAGGCGCCAAATAAAAGTGTGTTCAGATGAATTAGGGGAAGTGTTCGCTTTAGACACCGTTAAATACGCCGATGAGCGTATTGCTGGCGGTGTACTGTGCATGGGATCACATGCGGCCAAGGCAATGGCGGACTATGTAGATAATCTCGGGTTTAAATTGGCAGGCGTAATAACAAATGATGTGGGACTTGCAAAAGATAATTCTGGTATAGAGGGCCTAGCTCTTTTAGACCCTTACAGCGTTCCTGCTGCCACAGTTTACTGCAACACAGCACGTGTTGGAGATGCGCAAAGCACGTATTTCTTAGGTCGTATCAGTCATCTTAATGAAACCGCCGCCAGTATTGGAATCAAACAAAATGAACCCGCAAAGATAGCAGCTCGTAGGATGTTAGAACATGCGTCGACCATTAAGAACAATCAAAAGTAAGGGGAAGATCCATGGATGACAATAATCTTCATTGGTTAGGGATTATAAAAAGTATTGACCCAGAGTTAGAAAAAAGTGCGAAAGAATTAACCAACAATATAATAGAAAAAGAAACAGAAATCCCGAAAAAATATAAGGAACTTATCTTGCTAGCCTGTCTGACAGTAATTGGGAATCAAGCGGGCATCAGACACCAGGGCTACGAAGCAATGCATCAGGGTGCGACTGATAAAGAAATCATCGAAGTACTGGCCCTAGCATCACTAGCTAGTGGCACTAGCAAACTGGCCGAGGGGATTTCCGTCTTAAAGGATCAATTTACCGTATAACAATTCGGCCAAATTCCCACGAGATAGTAATTATAAAAGTTGTAAAGGTTGGTTGAAGGTCTAATAACCCCGACTTCCGGGAATACCGGTCGTCGTACTGCTATCCTTAGTGATGTCAGATGTTAACGCTGGATATATTTTAAGCTCTTTTGCTTCGTTTGCGTCGACAGTGAAGTTTCCACCGTATGCGGCTGTTGAACCTTCAATTCTTCATTGCATAGCAAATTTCTAACGTCTATATCCTGCAAAAAAACTAATAGTTGATAAACCCCAGGGTAAATGCGACCCGTAATTATCTTATAATTAAACATCCCGTCGACATGATTATAGTCTACAAATTTTTGAAAACAGCGTTAAATAGGCTGTTCTTGTAGTTGTTTTCTTAAAATTTCATTCAAATGCAATCGTGCATTCCAGACCTCAACGCACTCCGGACATCGTTGTGTAGCTGCTCTTCTTGCTCTGTATGCTGGATGCTTTCGGCATCCCTCTGCTAGTGTCGTTAGCAGCTCGATCTTTAGCTCTGACATATCTTCCATTCCCTTTCTATTGAGCATAAAGTAGACCTTATCGACCATCTTAGACCATATTTTTACAGCAAAATTAATTATAGTTTTATCACAAACCTTAAGCTGGTATCTATCAAGTAGTCGTAATTCGATGCCCTTAGAATAATCGTTATCGGTGTTTACAATTAGAGAGTAGTTACACATCTTATTCTCCGATGTTTTTATCCTTACATTTCGATTCTATAAAAAGATTATTTTTCCGAATGGATATACCCAGTTTAATCGTCATTTCCATACTTCATTCAACATTTTCCTTCTTTTATTACTGGGTGACGATACTACTCCCTCTAGCTTTCTGTACGTCAGCTCGACCAGCAGGCGGAGGTAAAATTATCCCACGTTGGCAAGCAGGTCGCTCACTAATAACCTTTATCCAGTGTTGAAGGTTATTGAGTCCCTCCACCGGAATCCGAGGCCAACGATGAGTGTGCACCCAGGCCCACGCAGCAATATCTGCAATACTGTATTCACCGGCTAAAAAATCAACCTCGTCGAGACGCCTATCAAGAACCTCGTACAAGCGCCGGGTTTCGTTCTTATAACGGCTTCGAGCCTCAGGCACATCCGAAGGAAAATACCGTTCAAACACAACTGCTTGCCCCTGCATCGGCCCTATGCCACCCATCTGAAACATAAGCCACTGCATGACTACGCTACGTCCTCTCATATCTTTGGGTAATAGCTTTCCAGCCTTTTCAGCCAAATAAATTAAAATAGCCCCTGATTCAAAGACAATAAAATCATCTTCCTCGCGATCCACTATGACCGGAATTCTTCCATTCGGATTTAGGGCCAAAAATTCTGTACTATGCTGCTCCCCCGCCGAAAGGTCCACGGGGTGGAGTCTGTAAGGCAGCCCCAGTTCCTCCAAAACAATTGTGACTTTCCAGCCGTTTGGAGTTGCTGACGTATACAAATCAATCATAGTTTCAACCTTTTATTAATTCTTTTGTTTTAGAATCGATAATTCGCGGGTATGAATTTTTTTTACGGGCCTTCCCAAGCGTGCGAGAATTCCGCTTTAACACTATCGTTACGGGCCAGCCCTTGTGCAGAAAATTTAGTTCGAATTAAAGCTAAATGTTCCCGTCCAAAGAGACCTACCTCTCTCTCTTTTGAGTAATCGTAAAATACGTAATGAGGAGTCCCAACGAAGCCACTAGCGTGTGCTTCTTCTTTATAGGTCAAAAGTTCTCGCTGACCGTCCCCCTCATCGTCAACAAATTCCTCAAAGCCATCTAGATCAACTCCCACCCTTGCAAGCGAGTCCTTTAATTGGCTCGTGGATTCAACTTCGTACTCTCGCCACCCACTGCCCCAACCGCGTAGACAAACATCCATCATGAAAGGTATTTCTAGTGATTGACGCTTTGCGAAGACAAAAGATCTGTGGGCAAGTTCCACATCGAGAAGACGGTAGGGACTTCTAAGCGGAATTCCCTGCAACTTACTGTATTCTCTAGCAGCCGCATAGAACATACGTGCTCTTCGATCTGACTCGGGTGAAGGAGGTCGCCTTTTGTTATCGTGGACTGTGGTACTTATTCCCATTCTAGTATAGCTTAATGTATACGGACGAAAGTCAATGTTAACACGGTAGTCTCTAGCCACCTCCAAAGTAGGGCGCACGGCAATGTAGGCGTGCGGGGATTTCATATCCAAATAAACAGTAAGCAAACTGTCACCATCAAAGTTCCGGACATGCCACCCCTTCTCAACCTCTCTCATAATCCGATCTACCGCTTCTGATAGCGGTTCATGAGGCAATATCTGGGATTTATATTTCAAAGCCATGACTTTTGAGGTTTCCCTATAATTTAGTGTGTAAAAAAAAATCTATCGTTGAATTCCATAAGAAACAACCTTTCAGCTACTTTCTTCTCACTTCGTTTATAGACATTCACATGCTTAAGGCTAACGGTAAATATCCGAATGAAAACCCGATAGCTGAAATGTATTGGAGACACTATATTTTTGAATCAATCTTATTTACTATTCTGCTGCATGAAGGTAAGTGTTCCAGAATTATTTGCGCAAGGTGTTGAAGCACACCAGCAAGGGCGGCTCCAAGTTGCGGAACAGCGTTATCGAAGTATCGTTGAGCACGATGCTAAGCACCCTAGTGCCAACCATAATCTAGGTGTGTTGGCTGCCCAGAATGGTCAGTTAGAGATATCTATTGGTTATTTCAAGATAGCATTAGATGCTAGACCAGAAAACGGACAATTTTGGATTAGTTTAATTGATGCGTATGTAAAATTAGAACAGTTTGAAAAAGCAAATGATACTTTGAAAAGAGGCAAAGAGCTCGGATTGAAAGGTGATAGGGTTAATCAACTTGAGAGTTTATTGCAAAAAAAAGTAGTACTTAACAAATTACCAGAAACTAATGCCCACCCGTTGTTCAAGTTATTTCACCTGTATCGTGAAAATCGTCTCCACGACGCCTTGGTACTGGGAGATCAGATGGCTCGTCTACAAGATAACAATGAACACTTTCACAGCCTACTTGGAGCAATAAACAGTTCTTTAGGCAATTACCAAAAAGCTCATGATCACTATGCGAAATCTGTTGAACTCGCCCCGGGTCAGGCAGCTACACACAATAATCTCGGAACATCTCTCAACAAACTCGGACACTATGAAAAAGCTATCGATAGTATAAATCGAGCATTAGAATTGAATGGAGAGTATGCTGGAGCATATAATAATTTAGCAGAAACGCTGGAGAATATTGGTGAACAGGAACTAGCGACAAAAAATTTCCAAAAAGCGATCAAGTTGGACCCCAAACTAGTCGAAACCCACAACAATCTAGGAGTGCTTTACAATAAACGGCAAATGCACACCGAAGCAGCCAAATGCTTTAAAAGAGCGCTTAAATTCGATCCAAGCTACACAATAACACTAAACAATTGTGGTCTAACATACAGCAAAATGGGAGAGACGAAAACCGCCATCGCCTATTATAAAAAGGCCATACTCGTTCAACCCAATTATATTGAGGCCTATGGTAATTTGGGAAAAGAGTATGCGGACAATGAACAGAGGAAGGAGGCTGAACTTAGTTATAAATCGGGAATCAAAATTAAACCTAGCGATGCTTCACTCCATTACAACATGGGTCACTTACAGACAGAGGACAAAAAATATCGAGAGTCATTGAAAGACTATTTTAGAGCTATAGTCTGTGATCCGCAATTTGCCGACTCATACAATAACCTAGCATTATCATTCGACATGCTACGTAATAATAAAGACGCGCAAAAAAATTATGAAAGGACTATTAATCTTCGAACTGACCATATAGATGCTAATGTAGGCCTTTTTCACGTTACCGGAAAAGAAGTGCCTGGATGGCATATTCCAATGATGAATGACGGCCCCCGTAACCAGTCATACCTTGCGGCTCTAAAGTCTTCAGTAGATGAAAATACAAAAATTTTAGAAATTGGCACTGGCTCAGGACTGTTAGCAATGCTGGCTTGTCAGTGTGGTACTAAACAAAAAGTTATTACTTGCGAGTTAGAACCTGTTATAGCATCAACCGCCCAAAAGATAATAGAAAGGAACGGCTTTGCTAACTCAATAAAAATTATTCCCAAAATTTCTAAAGAGCTTACAGTAGGGGAAGACCTTCCCGAAAAAGCTGATTTGATAGTTTCAGAAATTATATCAAACGAGTTTCTAGGTGAAGGTGTTTTGAGTACCATAGAGGATGCCAAAAACCGTTTGTTGGCACCTAATGGAATTATAATTCCTGAAGCAGGTAGTATAATGATTAATCTAATCGGCGGAGAATCGATTGGGAAAAAACTATATGTGGGAAAAGTACTTGGCCTGGACCTCTCAGAATTCAATCAAATTAAACGTAAGAAAATCTCGATTGATCAACAGATGAATCGTCTAGAAATGTACGCTACCGATACCGAGGCGTTCAATTTTAATTTTTATAGAGAAAAATACTTTCCTCCAGAAATAAAGGTTCTGGAAATTCCCGTTACAAAATCAGGAAAATGTTATGGCTTTGCCCAATGGGTTCGTCTTCATTTATTAAAAGACATAGTTTTCGAGAACCATCCCATACATCAACCCGCCGAATCTGCATGGTTCCCAATGTTCTATCCATTCCTAAACCCAATCAACTTAAAAAAAGGACAGGTAGCCCGTGTAAAAGCTATACACGATCGAAATATCCCGATTTTCGAACTTACCGGAATAGATGGGTAAAATTGCTGAAATCAAATTTATTGGACGGCAAGAGATATCTAATTTTCGTGTTCGATTTTCGTCTGCTGTAAACGATTATAGTCGAAATCCAGATATTATGAACAGGCAGCTGTTAGCCAAATTTGAATTTTGGGGTTACGTCTTGTAGTATAGCGAAGTATCTAGTTTTTTTGGAAAACCTTACAGAACAAAATCGCGGAAACTCTTGGATGAAAGCTGGCGTAGTTTATCCCCAAACTGAACTTAAAGGCGACCCCGGCGCGGTTAAAGCTTTCGCTCAGGCGGCCGAGGACTTAGGCTATGATCATTTAATACTTTACGACCATGTCCTTGGTGCCGATCACGCGGATAGAAATCCAAAACTGACGGGCCCTTATAAAGATACTGATCCGTTTCACGAGCCATTAGTGACATTTGCCTTCCTCGCAGGTGTAACTAAATCGATCGAATTAACAACAGGCGTTTTAATTCTGCCACAAAGACAAACAGTCTTAGTCGCCAAACAGGCCGCAGACGTCGATTTGTTTTCCGACGGCCGCCTCAGACTATGTGTGGGAGTTGGCTGGAATTGGGTCGAATATGAAGGGTTGGAGATCCCAGAATATTTTAAAAGACGAGGCAAACGGCAAGAAAACCAGATAAACCTGCTTCGGAAACTTTGGGACGAACATGTGCTAGACTATAATGATTCTGATCACAAAATAATTAGGGCAGGGATATTACCGAGGCCAAACAGACAAATACCTATCTGGCTGGGTGGATTCAGCCAGCCAGCCTACGATAGAGCGGCTCGGCTAGCTGATGGCTTCCTGTTTGCAGGGCGGAGCCAAACCGAAGCAATAGAGCACAAAGCCTATATGGAAAAAAAACTCATAGAACTGGGGAGACCAACCGATAACTTCGGTTTTGAATCTATCCAACAATATAATCGCGGCCCGAATCAGTGGCCTCATGATATTATCGATTGGTCCAGTGCTGGAGGTAGTCATATATCCCTTGTTACAATGGGGTCCGGTTTCGAAAAAATGGATCACCACATCGATGCGCTGAAGCGCTGGCGAAACGTGTATGAGGGGGTAACCAACGGCCAATGATGATGGACTAATATTGAAGGTTCTTCTGGCTGGGAGATGATCCACTGTAAACCGCCGCCGCAATAACTTGAGGTGATTAAAGGTGACAACAAACAGAACAAATTCAATCAGTCGACCACCGCCCTCCTTACTTTACCAACAAAATCGGAGATCTTTATCTTTATCAATTTTCTAGGCCCCGAACCGATGTCTAGAACTTGTCTGCTTCTAACTTAAATCCCTAAAGTCGGAAAGTGACCTAATTTGTATACCACGACTGTCAAAATTTGATGAATCCATCCACGCTTCATGGGTCGATTTCAAAGCCGGCCACTCTTTATCAATGATTGAAAACCATGCTGTGTCACGATTGCGGCCCCGATAATGGGTTGCCTGTCTGAAAATACCTTCAAACCTGAATCCTAATCGCTCCGCCGCCTTTCGAGAAGGCAGATTAAGAGAATCACATTTCCACTCATATCTGCGATACCCGAGCTCGAAAGCAAATTTTATTTTTAAATACATCGCCTCGGTTGCTAAAACTGTACGCTGAAGTTTTGGCGAGAACCGTAAATGCCCTACTTCAATCGTTGCATTGCTCGCGTTTATATGGAGAAACGCTCCTAGTCCAATCGCCTTATTATCTCGGACGTTAACATATGTCCAAAACATAGGGTCATCGCCCATACAAGCGCGCTCCATCCAGCTCCTATACTCTACAAGGCTTTCAAACGGCCCATAAGCTAGATAGGTCCAGCCTTCACCTGAGCTGTCCAGTTCGTTCGCCTCGAACAAATCGGAAGCATGGCGTTCTGGATCCAAAGGCTCGACTCGCACATATTTACCTTCCAACACGACTCTCGGGGGAACAACTGGAGATCTCCAACCTAATGGAAGATTATCCCCAATTAACTGACCCAATTCATTTCGATTTGCCATCACCCACCTCGATCGGCAAAGACTCATCCGTTGCCCATTCACTCATCGAATTATCGTAAATCCCCAATTTTTCAAAACCTAATTGGTAAAGGACAAAGGTAGTGAGGGTAGCCGCTATTCCCCCGCCACAGTAGTTTATTATTTTATGGTGACGTTCCATCCCAGCGTTACTTATAATGCTTAATATTTGTTTGGGTGATTTGAGTGTACCTCTATCAGTCTCTAACAATTCATGAAACGGAATATTTATACTGCCCGGTATTCTGCCAGGGCGGCCATATCGCGTACTTTTACCCTTAAAAATATCCTCCGTAAGCGAGTTGAGAAGAATGGAGTCTTCCCTTCCTAAAGCTGCCACGACCTCATTTTTATCTACAAACAAACGGGTATTTAGTTTGGCCTTAAATTCCGCCGTTTCAAATTCATTAATGCCACTCTCTGTCGCAAAACCCAGTCGTTTCCACTCCCTCAGTCCTCCATTCAGGACACTTACTTTTGTATAACCAACCGCCGCGAGCATGGCCCAAATTCGGGTAGCCCATTGCATCCCATTATTTGCGTATAGAACGATATGGTAGGGGCTACCAATCCCTAACTTTTCAAATTTTTCGGCAAGAGATTCTAAATCAGGCAGAGTAAGGCCGTAAGGGCTGTCATCATCAGACAAGTCTTTTTGCAGATCTAAATAGGCGGCCGCCGGTATGTGTGCGTCCTTATAATTCGACCAGCAACTTTTCACATCATATGGTTTTGAAGGATGATCGTCCGTGTAGTCAAGGAAGGTAGTACAATCAAACACCCTTATCTCATTATTTCCCAGTTTTTCGTTTAGAGTATCGCAATCAATAATTTTTTCTGGAAACAACCAATTTATGCTTTTTTCAGTCAAAGCTCTCCTCCCCGCGCACAAAACTTTTGGAGCAATAGCTTATTAAATATTCCCTTCAGTTAAAAGCTTCATTTTCCCAATTAATAATTTAGCCGCCGATAGCGTATTTGCTATATTCCAAAAGCAGCTATCGCTCTTCTGCAAGGCACAACGAACTATCTATCGCAATATTCTGCGTCGTGGGGATTTTTTTCGGCCCGAAGAAGCTCGGACTTGAGTTCAAACGGAACTTGCCATTTTCTGGTCAGGGTCAAATTAGCTTGACCTATATTTCTGATCAGAAACTATAGCTATATTTTAGTAGAGTGCTCACAATCTCAGATTCTTCATTTTCTTCGTCAGCGCGCTTGTAACCGATCTCTGCACTAAGTCCAAAAGGAAAATTATATCCAGCCGACGTCTCAAAGACATGGCCATCATGGTTCTCTTCTGCTTCATCCGCCGTATTATCTATCAATGTATAAGCCGTGCCAGCATACCAGTTGTTATAGTTAAATCGTAGGGCAAAGCTACTATAGGACCTATCGTGACTTTTCTCTCCACCTAAGTTATTGATAGCCATATGCTCCGTCATAAGCCTCGCCCTTAGGTTTCGAGTGAAAATATGCCTATAGCCAAAGGAAGCCGAATAACGAATCTCATCTCTTGCATTATTGTCGGCTGCTGCCTGAAACGCGTGTCCAATACGGTATGAAAGCCCCTCAACAATATTATTTGACAATGAATAAAAATCAGAGCCAGTTAAGGAGATAGAGTAGGACGAAAAATCTTCAGTGTTGGACGGCCCACCATCCTCCTTGCTGATATTTCCTCTTTGCCGCAAAACGGAATCAGTGAGGCCCGTAGTATCCGCAAAAAACGAGCTTATTTCAATGCTATGTCTTCCAAAATCTTCAAGATCATGCCGAACTTTCACACCAAAACCCATTCGCTCTCTAATGGCATAGTGCTCAACAAGTGTCGATATAAACAGTCCAGGAAAGTCATGATAATCAACCCCAACGACTGGATTAAATTTACCCATGTAAGCAGCGACGTTTTCTGAGTCGTAATTTATAGTTAATGAAGCGATAAATGCAGGGTGATCTTCGAAAAATCTATCATCCTTCGTCGCTGGATGGGCTTTTTCCTCAGCGTGTTCCTCACCCTCGTGTTCCTCATCCTCGTGTTCCTCATCCTCGTGTTCCTCATCCTCGTGTTCCTCAGCATGCTCTTCACCCTCATGCGCATGCCCATGTGCGTGACCAGAAGCCTCCCCTTCAAGTTTGATATTCGCATTTACCGAGAAACCGCTTTTTAATCTGTAGCCAAGTTCGAGATGCGAGTGAGAATACGTCTCGCTAAACCTTTTTGAAATCCAGTCCCCATCTAGGTGCGTATCTCCTTGAGCCTGAAGATCCAGATGGCCATAAAACCCTTCACCACCGGAAGAGTGGCCATGCTGATCATGACTAACATGGCCGTGCGAGTCTTGTCCGTGAACAAAACTAGTCAAACCCACATAAGTTAAAATGGTTACTGTAATCTTATAAATATTCATCAAAGGAGCCACGCGCGAAGAGTATGTTATAGTTATGTTATGTTATAACATAACTATAACGAAAAAAAATAGCTACTTTTTTTTGGTAGTTTGTATTAGGACGGTAAGAATAGTAAAAAGTGATGCTGCTGCGACAACGATTGTTGGTCCCGAAGGCGTGTCCAGTTCGAAGGAAAGATATATTCCCAGTCCTACTGAAGTCACGCCAATAATCGAGGCAATTGCTGCCATAGCTTCAGGAGATTTAGCCAATTGGCGGGCTGTTGCCGCAGGAATAATGAGCAACGACGATATTAATAGGATACCAACCGAGCGTATAGAAACTGCAACAACTAAAGTCATCAAAAACATTAACAATAGATTACAGAACAAAACACGCACGCCCTCTGCTTGTGCAAGATCTTCCTGCAACGTCATGAGTACCAGAGACGACCAATTCAAAATCAAAATTATTATAACAATTGCGCCGCCAATATAAATCCACCACAACTCACTTTTTGTAACGGTAAGGATGTCCCCAAAAAGAATAGAGTGCAAGTCAATCCGCTGTCCCAGAACACTAATCGTCACCATTCCAATAGATAAAGCGGAATGCGCCAGTATGCCAAGTAGCGTATCGGTTGCTAGCACTTTCTTCTGTTGAAGCCACAGTAATAGAAGCGCGAAAATTGAGCATATAATGACAATACCTAAATTTACTGAGATGCCTACGGCAAATCCAAGCGCCACTCCCAGTAACGCGCTGTGAGCTAGCGAGTCACCAAAATAAGCCATCCTTCGCCAAACAACAAAACACCCCATAACACCAGTTATGAGTGCAACAGCAACACCCGCCAAGATAGCATTGACGATAAATGGTTCAAGATTCATGATTTTGATGATGGTGGTGAACATGGTCGTGACTATGTTGGTACGCAGCCATCATTGTCGCCATATCGTTGCCAAATAGCGAAATAAATTCTGGGTCCTTTGTAACAATCTGCGGTTCACCAGAACAGCATACATGATGAAATAAACAGATTACTTCATTGGTCGAAGCCATCACCAAGTGAAGATCATGAGAAACCATTAGAATGCTGACTTTACGCTCGTTAAAGACCTGCTCCACTAGTCTATAAAAACCTAACTGTCCCGAAACATCCAAATTTTGCGCAGGTTCATCAAGCACCAAAAGATTCGGGTTATTTAAGAGACTGCGCGCCAGGAGCACACGTTGCCGTTCTCCTCCAGAGAGGCTAAACAGCGGTTGATCCATTAATTTTGAAATATCTGTTTCTTCCGCTACAGCAGTCAGAGCAGACTTTTCTATATTTCTCCGTAAACTAAGGAACCGTCGAACTGAAATTGGCATGGTATGTTCGGGCGCGAAATTTTGGGGCACATAACCAATTCTTAAATCTAACGATTTTTGTATAGTACCACTATCAGGCAAGTAAAAACCCATTAGACATTTTAACAACATTGATTTACCCGCACCATTCGGGCCAATAATTGTTAGAAAATTGTGATCCCCTATTACGACTGATACATTTTCTAAAATCTGTATTCCCTGGCGCGCTACGCTAATGTTAGTAGCTCTGATCAATTCAACCATATCTATTTACATTCAGCACAACGGCCCAAGACTTCTACCGTAACCTTTTTCGGCGTAAATTTATTTTTGATTCCGGCACGTTCAATTGCTCCCGATATTTCGGGGCTACAGTACTCCTTTGCCTCACTACAATCGGAGCAAATCAAGAAGAAACAATTACTATGTTCACGCGGGTGTGAACATCCAACGTAAGCGCTAATACTATCTAATTTGTGCACAAGCCCGCTTTCTAGAAGAAAGTCGAGTGCCCTGTAAACCGTAGGTGGTTTGGCTGACCAAGCCTTTCCCTTCAGCATTTCCAATATATCATAAGCTTTCGCTGGAATATGACTGACCCAAATCAATTTTAGCACTTCTCTTCGGAGGTCTGTTAATCGGAGTCCATTCTCGCTACAAACCATTTCGGCATCCCTTACGGCCTTATCAACGCATAATTTATGATCCTGGCACTCGTGCATAAAAGCCTCCATCAGAAAAAATAATTTTCTCTTGCATTATACTTAAACGTTATAATATAACAAATTGATAATTGTTTTTTCCAATAAGAGATTTGTCAATTACTTGGAGAGAAAGTCAAGTGTTGTCTTTTGTAAAACGTTTCTTTGTCGCATTGGGTATTTCGGTTATTTATACTTCGGTTGCGTCCGCTATCGAAACAAAGGGCGTTGTAGTCACCATCAAGCCTCTACATTCGATGGTTAGCGGCGTAATGGGAACTACAGGCAAGCCTAACCTCCTAGTTACGGGCTACGCATCACCGCACGGGTTTCAGCTGAAACCCTCCCAAGTAAAACTGTTGAAGCGGTCTGACATTATATTCTCCATAGATGAATTCTTAGAAACGTTTTTGCAACGTGCCTTTTCAAACATACCGGGGAATGTAAAACAAGTAACTGTCGTTGACGCAGCCCGAATCAAACTGCTACCAATCAGAGAAGGCGGTCCCTGGGAAGTGCATAAGCACGACGAGCATAAGGACGGAGAGCATAAGGCCAAGGGGGACAAACACACTGCTCACAAGGACGAAGGGCATGATTACCATGGCGGAAATGGCGACATCCACGTGTGGCTTACCCCAAAAAATGCTGAAAAAATAGTTAAAGCTATCACACGGGAATTAAGCGAATTATATCCGGAAAACCGCAATATCTATAAAGCCAATGCCCTGTCCTACATCCAAAAATTACAAAAATTGGACGATGAACTTAAAACATTATTGGTTGATGTCAAAGCAAAGCCATTTATTGTGTTCCACGACGCGTTTCAATACTTCGAGAAAGCTTACGGATTGAATGGCGTAGGCACCATCAGTATTGAGCCGGATGAGTCTCCCTCTCCTAAACGACTGACGGAGATTAGAAAAAAGCTGAAAGAAACGAAAACTTCGTGTGTATTTAAAGAACCTCAATTTTCTGAAAGAGTCGTGAGAGCAGTGGTCGACAAAACATCTGCAAAAATAGGAGTTTTGGACCCGCTAGGAGCTAATCTTAAAAGCGGACAATCGATGTATTTCGAGTTAATACGAAAACTCGCTAACAACTTTAAACAATGTCTAACTCTCTGAGCATTTTGTAGGAGTCTTATCCCGTCGACTCTTAGAAAGCATACTCGGGCTCCTCCCTATCTAGTTGGCGTTTCATAGCTGCGAAATGATGAGTAGCTTGATCGTTTCTATCTTTCTGCATCTGCTCATGAGTATGCTGGGCAACATCCTGTGGAATCCGTTTAAGAGGCACGCCCGCAGACATGGCTGTAATCTGTGCTCGACAAACCTGTTCCAGATAGTACAAATCATTAAAAGCATGAGCTATAGTCGGACCAACAACTATGACTCCATGATTTGCTAGAAACAGGATACGCCTGTCACCTAACGCCTCGGCCATACTGTCTCCCTCAGAATTCCCCAAAGCCAACCCCCCAAATTCCTCATAGTATGAAATTTGTCCATAGAATTTTAGTGCCCCTTGAACAACTGGCTCTAATCGAACTCCATCGAGCATACTCAGAGCGGTTGCATACTGCATATGTGTATGCAATATGCACTTGGCGTGGGGACAAATCATGTGAATTCGCGAGTGGATAAAAAAAGCTGTCGCTTCTGGCGGTTTTTTCCCACCTACAGTCTTTCCTCTATGGTCAACCTCTACAATATCGCTGGCACATATTTCAGACCAATGTTGCCGATGAGGGTTTATTAAAAATCTATCGCTGACTCCCGGTACCACTGCGCTGAAATGGTTATCAACCCCTTCGTGTAAATTTAGTCTGGCCGCTGTCCTCAGAACTGCGGCTAAATCAACTTTAGTTTTCCAAATTTTATCGTCGCGGCTCACTTGGTTGGCCTCCACAATTGTACTAATGTTTGACGTTTTTCCACTTCTTCCTGCTGAAACTATTACTAACGGTTAATGCTCCAAAAGGTTCGCTCATAGCTCATCCAACACTCCGCCCCCCCACGAAAAAGCAACCGTTAACACGTGGAAAAACTTATAGATTGAGTTATCTGTCTGTTAACGAAGAAAGTCGTTTCCTCATAAGCCTTAATTCAGATATTACCTCTTGTATCTCACTACGGTACCCTTCACTCGGCTCCGAACTATTGCGAACTTCACTTACCTCAGTGGAGATAGTCTTGTTGTCAGATTTTCCGGCAGACGCTTTATGTGTTCCGTCTTTCAATAATCTTTGCACGCCCTTGATAGTGTACCCATCGCTATATAACAACTCTCTTATTTGCTTCAGAAGAGATACATCCTCGGGCCTATAATATCGACGACCCCCCCCCCTTTTTAGGGGCTTTACTTGTGAAAATTTGGTCTCCCAAAACCGCAGGACGTGCGGCGGCACTTCCAAATCTTCAGATACTTCAGATATAGTTCGAAAAGCACCGGGTGACTTCCCGCCCCTTCGAAAACCACCCAAATTATTTGTATCAAACGCCATCAAGTATCCTGCTTGATTAGGTTTATTTTTCTTCCAGGGCATTCATTCTATTCTTCAACACATGTGACGGTTTGAAAATAATAACCCGCCGTGGAAGTATAGGTACCTCTTCCCCTGTTTTCGGATTCCTACCAATCCTCTGGGCCTTTTGCCGAATCGTAAAACTCCCAAAAGAAGATATTTTTACGGCTTCTCCACGAATAAGAGCATCCGACATCTCTCCCAACACCGACTCTACCAAATCTGCGGACTCATTCCGTGACAGCCCAACTTCCTCGTAAACCGCCTCGGTCAACTGAGCCCGTGTTAACGTTTCTTCAGTCATCAATTACCTCTTTAGCCTGAGAAAATTAAACTAACGTGTTCATATAATTCAGTCAAATAATGATTAATTACAAATCGTTGCGCTATTTTTATACGAGACTACTATCACTTTGGATATCCCATTCTAACTAAACCAGCACCCCAGGCTAATCCGCCACCAATTGCCTCAAATAGAACCAAATCCCCATCTCTTATTCTACCATCAGCTATACCTTCTGCTAAGGCCAGCGGGACCGAAGCAGCTGAAGTGTTGGCGTGACGGTCTATGCAACATATTACTTTATCAGCGGGCAATTTCATTCTCTTCGCCATGCTATCTATTATCCGCCGATTTGCCTGATGAGGAACCAACCAATCTATATCTTTGGAAGACATTTCATTAGCTTCCAAAACTTCGTCTAAAACCGAGCCCAACTTGGACACAGCATGTTTAAACACCTCCTGACCAGACATCCTAACCTGTCCAACTGTACCCGTTTTTGAGGGCCCTCCATCCACAAATAAGATATCTCTTTCTCTTCCATCCGAGTGAAGGTGAGTTGATAATATTCCATAATTCCTGGAAGACTTAGTAACTTCGTGCCCAGACAATATAACAGCGCCTGCCCCATCACCAAAAAGAACGCAAGTGCCTCTATCACTCCAGTCTAGTATCCTTGTGAATGTTTCGGCTCCGACGACAAGTGCTTTACTAGCCTGTCCTGTTTTTAAAAAATTGTCGGCTACTGCCAATGCATAAACAAATCCCGCGCAAACAGCTTGAATATCAAAGGCGGCTCCCCTATAAATTTCCAGCTCTGCTTGAACTTTGGTTGCGGTAGCGGGAAAAGTCTCATCAGGCGTGGTGGTGGCAATAATAATCAAATCTATCTCACTAGCAGATACACCAGAATGAGTAAGTGCCCTTTTGGCGGCTTCAATCGCTAGGTCTGACGTCAATTCGCCATCCGCAGCCACATGTCTTTGTCTAATACCAGTACGTTGAACGATCCACTCGTCGGAAGTATCAACCAATCTTGCCAATTCATAATTGTGAAGAATACGTTCGGGTAAGTAGGAGCCACATCCCACCAAAAAGGAGCGCCTTGATGTCATGAAACTTAAACTTCCTCCTGATAATCAGTGAGATCATTATTTTTGTGCAAAATACTTAACTCGTCTTTCACTTTATCTAAAAAACCAAATCTCGCCATATCAGCTGTTACACCAACGGCATTGGCAAAGCCAACAGCATCTGTTCCCCCATGACTTTTAACAGCTATTCCATTTAAACCCAAAAAAACAGCCCCATTATATTTTCTAGGATCCATTCGTTCTCTCAATTGGGTTATAGCCCCTCGCGACAGGAGATAACCCATTTTTGAGTATATACTTGACCTAAACGCCTCTTTCATAAAATGAGTAAACATGCGCGAAGTTCCTTCTGCCGCCTTTAACGCGATATTCCCCGAAAAACCATCAGTTACGATGACATCCACTGTACCCGCTGTAATATCATCACCTTCCACAAAACCCACAAATTCCATAGGTAAATCAATTTGCTTTAAAACCCCAGCGGCCTCACGCAATTCTTCATGCCCCTTCTGTTCTTCTGAACCCACGTTCAATAAACCTACCGATGGTCGATCTAATCCTAATACAATTCTCGCAAAAATCTGCCCCATAACAGCAAACTGAACCAAGTTGTTCGAGTCGCACTCTATATTTGCACCCAAATCCAACATGCAACTCTCACCTGTTAGTGTTGGGAAAAAGCTTGCGATCGCAGGACGTTCGATGCCGGGACACATTCGGAGACCAAGTTTCGACATTGCCATTAGAGCCCCAGTATTTCCAGCCGAAACTACGCCATGGGCATCACCATCCGAGACTAAATCAATCGCTAATCTCATACTAGACTTGCGTCCACTACGGAGTGCAACGGAAGGCTTTTCAGAATCGCCCACTTTTTGTAGCGTGTGGATGATATCGCAGTTGTTTTCATTTAGATATTTGCTGGACCTAACCAGCGGAAGCAACTCCTCTTCGTTTCCCACTAATTTGAAAATAATGTCCGGCATCCGTTCATAGGCTATATCAGCACCTAGAACAACAAGTTCTGGTGCCTGATCACCTCCCATCCCATCCAGAGCTATAACAATATGTGGCGTCATGCGATACAGATAGCCAATAAAAGTTTAAACGACTTATTTTAACTCAACTTTACTATAATCCTATAAACCCTCCACCGTAACCCATTTATACGCATATTGAAGCAGTAGCTGTCAGGAATCGACTTTTCTTTCAAGAAAACGTAAACCTTAAAATTTGGACATATACCTTGATAGTAACTATTTTGTGTCAGTTTTATCTGTATTCGTTTCAAACCAATTACTTAATTCTGCAAATGGTCCACCATTACTCCTGTTCGAGCTTCCATTACTGGAGGCAATGATTTCTCCAATCTCCCAACCCCCTGCACCAGAAAAACTATCATCCAAGGCTAGAGATAAGTTCTGTACAGCAATTTCTCCCAAGTCCAGAGAGTTACCATCGATTTGTTCTGTTATACTATCATCTTCTAGTCGTTTACTACCTCCATTTTTAACTGGCTTAGAAAACTGTATTTTCTCTTGAAAACTCTCACTAATACAAAACTCCTGAACAGCTTTTGTTTTGCGGTCCAAATATTGGATTTCGGAAAAAATATCCCCATTTATCGTAACCAAATTCTTTGCGAGAGTAATAATCTCGACGTCCGTTTTGAAGCTAATTAACTTAAATAGGCCCAATCTTTGAGATAACCTCTTTTTCTCCTCAGAATTTGCCACTATCGTAATAAATACAGTTTCATTATTTTCTTTACGATCAGTCAACCGCCAAGGATACGATAATTCATTATCCATTTGTTTTGCCCAACAAACAAATCATTATAAATCCTTTAATCATCACCATTTTCAAAGCTAAATTTACCTCGTAAAATTACATCAGTCGGTGTCTTCTCCAGACGAGCCAGTATATTTTTTACGTAACTGGCTAATTTCCCAACCTGCCTACACATATTGGGATTACCGCGATAAACATTCCTAGTCAGTACGTTTTCAAGTTCTTTAAAATCCGAATCTAGCGCCCTATCATATGCTTCAAGCCTTCCAAGTAGCGCTCTTCCCATCTCTTTTACTCGCCTTCCAACAGACAAGTCTCCTACGCCCAACTCCCTAAGTGATCTATCCATGTCGGTAAACATCACATCAAATAAGTCTTGCGAAAAAATATTGGCCTGCTCTCCCTCGGATTTTAATCGGTAAAATAATACGCATATATGCAACCCTAGCAAATCGAACCTGCCATCCAAAGTGTCTGCAACACCAATGTCTTGATAAAACATTGGTTTTCTAGCTTGGTTCACAATTACATTGTAAGTTAAATCTACCTCTTTTGATACAAGCCTAGGTTTCAACCAATTAAACATTACCTTTTCCTGAAATTTGTTATAGACAATAAATAATTAGTCAGTGGCCCACAATAGCGCAACAGAGCGGAACAACACGCTGGATTGCACTTAACTTAAACCAATTGATGCTCCTGGACCATTTATAGTATTTTAATGAAATCCAGAAGAAACGTTTTAGGAAACGACCCAAATGAACCGAATAACTAGTAAATTTTTTTTCATGCTAACTGTATTATTTTTTTTGACATCCTGCGGACAACCGCTTCAGTTACATGGTACCAGTGTAGATCCAGAAAAAATAAAAATAATTGTTATTGGGTCAACAAAAAAAGCCGAAATAACAGCGTTGTTGGGTTCCCCATCAATAAAGCAAAGTTACGGTAAAGAAAGTTGGTTTTATATGAATTCCATGGCCAAACGCTCCGTTTTTTCAGGTGATAAACTTATTAGCCGAACAATCGTAAAGATTACTTTTAACAAACAGGGAATCGTCGAATCTATAGATAATTTTTCTAAAGACGATGGAAAAAACATCAGCCACTCGACACGTAAAACTTCAACTGCAGGTCAAAAAATCACCGTCCTACAGCAATTACTAGGTAACTTTGGGCGCTTTAACGACAGGGCTGCCAGAAACTTCTAATAATGCTATAAAGGTCAATTGCGTCCATATCCTTTTAAGACGCTAAGCCAGCAAGAAGTAGTATCGCCACTATATTTATTATTTTGATCATAGGGTTTACCGCCGGTCCAGCAGTATCCTTGTATGGGTCACCCACCGTATCGCCTGTCACAGCAGCTTTGTGGGCGTCTGAACCTTTCCCACCGTGGTTTCCATCCTCGATATATTTTTTTGCATTATCCCAAGCTCCTCCTCCGGCTGTCATGGAGATAGCAACGAAAATGCCAGTGACGATTGTCCCTAAAAGCATAGCACCTATCGAAGTGAATGCAGCCGTCTCGCCCCCAATCGCTCTAACTACAATATACATTACAATTGGTGCTAACACAGGTAGAAGGGAAGGAACAACCATCTCTTTGATTGCTGCGCGTGTCAGTAAATCCACAGCCCTACCATATTCCGGCTTCACAGTACCCTCCATGATACCTGGATTTTCCCTAAATTGCCGACGAACCTCCTCTACAACGGCGCCAGCTGCCCTACCAACCGCCTGCATGCCCATCGAGCCAAATAAGTAAGGCAACATGCCTCCAATAAATAAACCGATGACGACATACGGGTCTTGAAGCGCAAATTCTACGTTAAGCTCTGGAAAATAATACTTAAGGTCCTCCGTGTAAGCAGCAAATAATACAAGAGCCGCCAATCCTGCGGAACCAATTGCATAACCTTTTGTAACAGCTTTCGTGGTATTGCCCACCGCATCCAAGGCATCTGTCGTACCGCGAACTTCCTCCGGTAACTCAGCCATTTCAGCGATACCACCCGCGTTATCTGTTACTGGACCATATGCATCTAATGCCACAACCATACCGGCTAAAGCTAACATAGTTGTGGCTGCGATACCGATTCCGAAAATGCCACCCCATATGTAAGACGCCAAAATCCCTCCAGAAATAATGATCGCAGGAATGGCACAAGCTTCCATAGATACGGCAAGGCCTTGGATAACATTGGTCCCATCACCAGTTTCAGACGATTTTGCAACCGAGCGAACAGGCCTATATTCCGTCGAAGTGTAGTATTCCGTCACCCACACTAAAAGCCCTGTAACGACGAGACCAACTAACGCACAATAAAACAATTCTCTGCCGGATGTTTCAACGCCATTAGATAAAGTGAACGTTTGTGAAAAACCAATCATCTCCCAAGTAACTAAGCCAATGAGTAAAGCGGAAATTACGGCACTAGATATAAATCCCTTATATAGCGCCCACATGATTTTGTTTTCCCTTCCAAGCTTAACAAAAAAGGTCCCAATAACAGAAGCTATTATACACACCGCGCAAATAACTAGGGGATACATCATCATTGTACCAACAGTCTCACCCGCAAAAAATATCGCCGCTAATAGCATGGTGGCCACAACAGTCACTGCGTAAGTTTCGAAAAGATCTGCCGCCATTCCAGCACAATCTCCTACATTATCTCCCACATTATCTGCTATTGACGCCGCATTTCGAGGATCATCTTCGGGAATACCAGCTTCAACTTTCCCAACCATGTCGCCACCAACATCTGCCCCTTTGGTAAAAATGCCGCCCCCAAGCCGAGCGAAAATGGAAATTAACGATGCACCGAAGCTCAATGCTACCAAGGCTTCTAAAGTATGTCTTAACCCACCAGAAGTCGTAACATCAAATATCTCCATCAATATCAGGTAGTAAACAGCAACACCCAACAACCCTAATCCTACAACAAGCATTCCCGTAACAGCGCCTGACTTGAAAGCAATATCTAGCGCAGGTTTCAGACCACTTGTAGCAGCTTGAGCCGTCCTAACATTTGCCCGAACTGAGACGTTCATGCCCACGTAACCAGCGATACCCGACAATATAGCACCTATAACAAATCCTATAGCAACAGCAATCCCGAGAGTGACCGCTAAAATAATGGCAACAACAATCCCAACAATGGATATCGTAATATATTGGCGATTCAGGTAAGCAGCAGCACCTTCTTGTATAGCACTAGCAATCTGCTGCATTTTTTCGTTACCCGCATCGGCGCTAATAATACTCCTGGAGGCTATTACTCCATAAGCCAACGCTATCAACCCGCAAATTATTACGAGTGCGAATAGTTCGGTCATGTCAGATAATCCTTCACTTTGTTATTACTCAACAATCATTCGCTAACTTCATAAAGAATCTAATTTTTAATGCAACACCATTGAGGAGAATCGTTATGAAAATAAAGCCCAAGGACCGGGACCATAGCAAATAATATTTTTATAGCAACCACATAGTGCAAATAAACCACGGAAAATTCTAAAATACTCAATAGAGAACTTGGCATAAACCTTCTATATCAGTTGAAGGGGCGCTCAAAGATATTTACAAAAAGAAGATCAATGATAATTCCTGGGCCAACGATCTCCTCGGCTTTAACCAATAAACGCTCCTTGAGAAATGCTCTATCATTTACGCCAGGTTGAATATTAAGTGCGTTCAAAGCGTGCACATACGATAAGAATGAATCAACAATTCGTATTAAATTATCGTTTATTAATTTTTCGTCACTGCCCCTCCTGACTTCGATTAAGATATGCATGAACAACGAACGATCGACTTTATTATCTCGAAATAACGGAATTTGCATAGGCTCTAGATCAACTAAAGCAGTGTCCAAAGGATTCGGCCGGACAGATACTGGCTTACTTTCCTCTTCTTCAGGCGCTTCCACACCTAGTATATCAAGCAACGCATTTGGCAACAGGCCAGGGGCGAACGTAGCCAATCCAAAAATTCCCCCTACTGAAAGTGCTAGAACGGCCACAATTATTATTATTATCCTAACCACAGCTATGCTCTAACTCAAGTTTATAACAGGGCGTAAAACTATGCATGCCTATAACCCTTTGATCCTAATTCCATAGCTCTTCCAGAGCCATCAATAACTGATACGCTTACTCCCGAATTAATATGACCTATCCTGGTCACAGGAGTGTTAGACCGATCCGATGCTTCCATTACTTTTTGTCTTGATGATGGCGATGCAGTGAAGACAATTTCATAATCATCTCCCCCATTTAAAATTAACTCTATAACGTTGTCATTTTCGTTAAGCAGTAGATTAGCGCTTTCAGAAATGGGAATATCCCGCCACTCAACAACAGCCCCTACATTCGATTCTGCACAAATATGTCCTAAATCCTGCAGCAATCCGTCTGATACATCCATGGCTGCAGAAGCGACCCCTCCCAGCGCTTTTCCCAATGCTGTCCGCGGCCTTGGCAGTCGATAACGATCTAACAAATGGTCAGCGTGTTCTTTCGTGTCTAAGGTTATCTCTCCCTTAAGCAGTCCTAGCCCTAGCGCCGCATCCCCAATGGTCCCAGATACAAAAATCTCGTCACCAACTTTGGCATTGCTACGGAAAATAGATCCCGATGGATTTGGCTTACCAAATATTGTGATGGAGATCGTTGTAGGCCCTGGGCTAGTTACAGAATCACCTCCGA
>CAYFGZ010000039.1:0-30394 GCA_964342575.1 uncultured Nisaea sp.
GTTCATAGCGATCAAGTTCAATTTTCAGGGGTGGCCCCGATGCTGCTTTATATTAAAGAACACGATAAGGTGATCAGCCTCGCTGGGTTGGGTTATTGGCCCAAAGCAGCTAATATTGAACTATTTCAAAAAAAATTTGGCGGAAAAATTCCACTGGGAATAATGCGAACCGTGGTGCCTGCGGCACCTGACGCTTGGATCACGGCTTTAAAAAACTACGGAACAATGTCGTTTGGGGAAGTAGCACAAACGGCGATCCGTTACGCTCGGGAAGGTTTTACTGTCCATCCAACCATGGCCAGTTTTTTGCACAGATACCAGGAAAACTATAGAATGTGGCCAAGCAATGAAAAAATTTGGTTGCGAAATGGTAATCCCCTTGAGGAGGGTGACCTCTTAGTTCAAGAAGACTTGGCAACTAGCCTTCAATACATGGCTGATGAAGAAATGGCGGCTTCCAGAAACGGCCGAGAAAATGGACTTAAAGCAGCTCGTGATGCCTTCTATGTGGGAGATATTGCCGAAAAAATCGTTCACTTCCATGAAACACACGGAGGCCTTTTGACAAAGGAAGATTTAGCTGGTTATGAAACACCCATAGAAGAACCCCTGTCGATAAACTTTTGTGGTACAGAAATATATAGCTGCCAACCTTGGTGTCAGGGGCCAGTTCTCCTCCAAATGCTCCGTATTCTAGAGGGTGTAAACCTCGAGGGCTTTGGGCACAATTCCTGTGAATATATCCACACTTTGGCCGAAACAATAAAATTGGTATTCGCTGACAGGGAATGTTTTTATGGTGACCCGAATTTTATCGACGTTCCAATCCAACAACTTCTATCAAGCGAATTTGCTTCGAAACGCAGACAAATGATTGATTCAAATAAAGCCCATCCGACCCTACCGCCAGCAGGTTCAATCCCCGGTTACGGCAGTCCTACGTTTGCGGGTCCGATCGACAAATCGTATTCTGCAGCGGCGCCAGATACTTCCTATACCTGCACAATAGATAAATGGGGTAACATTTGCTCTATCACTCCCTCTGACGTTTCATTCGAAAGCCCTGTCATCCCCGGCTTAGGATTTTGCCCATCAGCAAGAGGATCGCAATCGTTTGTGATGGATGGACATGCCTCAGAAATCGCACCAGGAAAAAGGCCTCGGCTTACGCCCAATCCCGCGTTAGCATTAGCACGCGGCGTTCTAGCCATGCCTTTTGGAGCACCCGGAGGAGACACCCAGGCTCAAGGGATGTTGCAAGTACTTCTGAATCATCTTGTATTCGGAATGGATATACAGTCCGCTATCGAGGCACCTCGATTTAGCACACATAGCCAACCTAACTCGTTTGAGCCCCATGAATGTAAACCTGGGCGCCTCTCTATTGAACTAGGCATAACTCCGGATATAGGGACCCAATTGGCAAAACTAGGACACGATGTCGAGTGGCTGCAGCCGCGATCGGACGCGGTGGCCGGCGTTTGTTCCATAAGTGCAGACCTGCAATCAGGCTTAATATCGGGTGGAGCAGATCCAAGGCGCTCAGGCAGAGCTATGGGTTGGTAGAAATCAGTTTTTTTCTAAAGATGTTCGCGATGACAGAGCAATAAGGTATAATTAAAGGTTGGCTATCTATAGGTCTTCTCAACCAGTTGTTGCACTTCTTTTCGTTCCGGAATTCCGGCCCTTCCCCCAAATCGAGTGCATTTTATTGCCGCCGCCGCGCATGCAAATTCGGCAGCGCTTCTTATCTGCATCCCTTCAGCAACAGCTAATCCAAAAGCGCCATGAAAAACATCTCCTGCTGCCAGAGTATCTATCGGTATTATTTTGGGTGGCAGAACTTGTTTCACATGCCCATCTTCAACCCATATAAATCCTTCCTCGCCTACAGTAACCCCCATGCAACCATCAAACCTCGATGCACAATCCAATAGGGCGGCTCGTAGATCGGTCCTGCCACTAAATAAACTAAACCCCGGTTCAGAAAATATTGCATGCGTGGAAAGTGGCGCAAGTGCTTTCAGTACTTCTGGCTGTGCTACATCTCCATCAAAAATCCTTATTAAACCTCTTTTACTTGCTTCCGTCATTAGGCGAAAAGATCCCTCTGGCCACCTAACATCGGAAAGAATACAGTCGGTTTTCTCAAGCTCTGTGATTGGAAGCCACGAGGCGTCAGCTCCTAATACTGGGTCATAGTATGGAACTATCAGCCGTTTTCCTGTGCTGTCGACTATCACAGAAGACAGCCCTGTCTTTGCCCCAACAACTCGACGAATAAAAGCGGTTTCGACTCCAACACCTGCTAAATCCGCTAGAAAAAAATCTCCCAGTAGATCGTCTCCGATTCGCCCCCATATTGACACAATACCCCCCAAAACCGCTGCTGTCGCTGCTGCTGCAACGGCCATCCCAGCACCGACCACTACTCCATCCTGCGCCATTACTTTGGCATCCAACGACGGAATTGTTTCGACGCTTAAAATCACATCAACCGTACAAGCTCCCAAACTAATTAGTCTCTTCGGAGATCCCTTTGCCTCTATATTTTCTTTCATTGAAAACCTCCTTAGATCCCTACAATAACCTTTTACAACGAATCATATCCTAAAAATGATGATACTCATTAACATATAGAACCCATTCAGCGTAGGGGTTAGCCGTTAGATGAAATGTCCGAATAAACTGGTTCGAAATTCCTGTCATTGTAGGAAAGGTATTAGGTCTGCTATTGTTCTGTCGTCACGTTTAATTTATTTGCCGAGAATTCATGCCGACTCTCTTTCACCTGCCACTTGATCCTTTCTCCAGAAAAATAAGAATAGTTTTAGGAGAAAAAAATATACAAGCTAATCTATCTGTCGAACCTATTTGGGAGCGCAGAGAGGAATTTCTGGCACTTAATCCAGCAGGAACCGTCCCTGTCTTTCAAGAAGATGACGGTTCTATAATAGCTTCATCGCAGGCCATAGCAGAATACTTAGACGAAACCGTCCCTGGAATTACGCTTTTCTCTGGGACCCCCAAAGATAGGGCTGAAATAAGACGCCTTTGCGCCTGGTTTGACATAAAATTTAACCAAGAAGTAACAGAATATTTAGTGGGCGAAAAAATAATGAAACGTTTTCTTGGACTTGGGGAGCCCAGCAGCGATGCTATTAGAGCCGGCTACGCGAACATAGATACACACTTATGCTATATTGGATACCTAGCAGAGCAGCGAACTTGGCTCGCTGGCGATAACTTTTCTCTCGCCGATGTAGTAGCCGCCGCGCATATCTCTTGTGTAGATTACTTGGACGATATCCCCTGGGAAGACTACGAGGAGGTCAAACAATGGTACGCCAGAATTAAATCCCGTCCCAGTTTTAGACCCTTACTGGAAGACCTTGTCCCTGGCACAAAACCACCTTCTCACTACGCAAATTTAGACTTTTAGATTTAATAATATGTTTCTTAAATTAGGTTGGCCAGATTCCACAATTCTTTTCTGGAAATTGGCGGTATTTTACGCATCATACTTCCTGGTTTTTGGTATATATATGCCATATTGGCCCTTGTGGCTAGATGCTATCGGACTAACTTCCATAGAAATCGGCTGGATCTTAGCGGGTTCTTTCTGGATAAAAGTTCTGGTTCAACCGGCAATCGCACATTTTGCTGACAAGAGAGGTGAAACGCGAATTTTGACAGCGCGATTAATGGGATTAAGCGCGCTTGGTTTTTTCTTTCTGTCCTACGCGCAGAGTTTCTGGCCAGTTATAATTTTGACTATCATTACGGCTGCCTTTTATCAACCCGTTCTGCCAATTATGGAAAGTGTAGTATTACGATGTGCGAAGAGTAATAATCTAGTTTATGGTCGAATCCGACTTTGGGGATCAATAACGTTTATCGTAGCAACATTAGGAGGCGGATGGTGGCTCGAAGGAACTTCGAATAAGTATATCGTATGGCTTCTAATTGCTGGAATGGCCTTAATAGCAATCTCCTGTGCTCTAGTTCCTAACCGTCCAAAAGGACCAAATCCGGACCTTAGATTTTCTAAATATAAAGATTATTTTCTAACGCCACCATTTGTTCTATTTCTCATCACAACCGGGCTGATACATATTAGTCATTCTGTTTTATATGGTTTTGGGACACTTTACTGGAGAGCACTCGGTCACAGTGAAACTATTATAGGCGTGTTTTGGTCAGTAGGTGTCTTAGCTGAAATTGTTCTATTTTCTATTATAGGAAAATATGACGTTAAGTTCGGTCCGGTCATGCTGCTCGCTATAGCTGCTTTAGCAACTACCATTCGCTGGCCTCTGCTGGCTATTTTTGACAGCGCATTAGCGTTAATCCTAATACAGATATTGCATGGTTTTACTTTCGGTGCAGCTCATTTGGGAGCAATGGCATTTTTGACTCGGTCTATTCCGAGTGAGATCTCTGCCACTGGTCAAAGTCTCTATTATACTCTAATAGGGGGCGTCTTTTCTGGCTGCATGTTGCCTATTGCTGGCAAATTGTATACCGACCTTTCGGGAAATGCTTTCTACATAATGGGGCTTATTGGTATTTTAGCACTTCTAAGTTCGATGTATCTTGGGAAATTGACAAAACGCGATCTATCTAATCCCATCGAATAAAGTACCCCCAGAAAATCATGATCCTTTGCCATCATCCGCTAACTGGTGCTTCCGCAGTAGAGGTGATATCATCACACCAAAGACCAAAACTATAATAGGAATGCCGAACACCTTAAATGTTACCCAAGTATCGGTGTCAAAGGACCGCCACAATATTTCATTTAGTCCTGCAAGAAAAAGGAACATTCCTATCCAACATTTAGTTATCACATTCCATCCGTAGTCTGTGAGATGTAAGACACGCCCTAACAAAATTTTCAAAAAGTTGCGTCTCATTAGGATGCCTAAAAACAACGCAAGCGCAAACAGTATGTTTACAATAGTTGGCTTTAACTTGATAAACACATCATTATCAAAATATAGAGTTAACCCTCCAAAAACCATAACCAACAAACACGTAACTGCGGGCATTGGTGGGACCTCTCGTTCAATCCAGAGAGTTATTACGATGACGATAAAAGTTGCTATCATCAAAGCCGCCGTGCCAACCATTATCCCATATAGATAATTAGCAACAAAAAAAATACCCAGTGGCCCCAAATCGATAAACGCTCGCTGCCCTGCCGATAACCTCTCATTCATTGTGTAACCCTCATTTTAGTCGCAGCAGACTGATTTTGCAGAGCAATCCCAGCCGCTTTTCTTATAACTTCCGGTCCGGCGTTATCTAGCCGCGCTTCTTCCGAAAGAATGCGCCGCCAAGAACGTCCGCCCGGTTCCGAGTGGAACAAACCCATCATGTGGCGAGTTATTGATTTCAAAGGCACTCCTTCCTTCGTTTTTTGTGAAGAATATTCAATCATAGCACTCAGCACATTTTCTCGAGTGCACGGTAGTTTAGGATCTTGAAATATTTCACTGTCAATCTCCGACAAAATCCATGGAATTTGATAAATAGCGCGCCCCATCATGATGCCATCTACTTCCAGCAAATGAGTTTTCGCCTCTTCTAATCTAGAGAGCCCCCCGTTCAGTACAATAGTTAAATCTGGGCGCAAAGACTTAATGGCTTTTACCAACGGATAATTAAGTGGTGGTATAGTTCGGTTCTCAACCGGACTCAAACCGCTGAGAAGAGCTTTGCGTGCGTGAATAATAAAAACATCGCAACCCGCATTTGCTAGAAAATGAATAAATTTAGGTAGGGTCTCTTCAGCTATTTGTTCGTCAATCCCTGTGCGACATTTAACCGTTATTGGGATTCTAACAACGCGACTCATCGCCTCAAGGCATCTAGCAACGACATTCGGTTCCTTCATAAGGCAGGCTCCAAAATACCCGCTCTGCACTCTATAACTGGGGCAACCTACATTTATATTAACCTCATCATAACCCCACGCCTCAGCAAGACGAGCACACTCTGTCATCTCCTCTACATTGGAACCTCCAACTTGCAAAGCCAAAGGATGCTCGGCAGCATCAAAATCTAATAGTTTTTTTCTGTCCCCAAATAAAATAGCCCGTGCAGTTAGCATTTGAGTGTACAGACGAGCATGGCGCGAAATTAGACGCATGAAATACCTATTATGTCGATCGGTCCAACCCATCATTGGAGCAACACAAAATAGGTACCTGTTATTAGTCACTAAACTTTCACACTTCTAATCAGACAGACCTACATAATTGGTGTTAATATTTCAACGTCAACACAAACAAATCAATACTGAAACTTAGTTAACTTATAAAGTCCTAAATAATGACAGTAAAAAGCCAACCGTCGCACAAATAGCTAAAGTTCTAACGACGCCCGCTTTAAAAATCATCAACATAACTGCCGCTAAAATTGTTAGACCAACGCTAGGCAAGTTAGCACTTGCTAGCTCAGGCAGCTTTATAAGGATACCTAAAAACTTTATCTCGTGAAGATTTTCAAAATTGACATGCATACCAAACCAAACCGCTAAGTTTAGAACAACCCCAACGACTGCTGCCGTAATCCCAGAAAGAGCCGAGGTCAAATAGGCATTCTGCCTCAAATACTCGATATACGGAGCACCTAGAAAGATCCAAAGAAAACAGGGAACAAATGTTACCCATAGGGTAATCAGAGACCCTAAAGCACCTGCTAAAGCCGGATTTAAATCTGGGGCAAACCTGTATGCACTAAGAAACCCCACAAATTGCGTAACAAGGATGAGTGGACCCGGAGTTGTTTCTGCTAAGCCCAAGCCATCAAGCATTTCTTCCGGCGAAAGCCATCCAAATATCTCTACCGCCTGCTGCGCCATATATGCCAAAACTGCGTAAGCACCACCAAAGGTAACAACCGCCAGCTTACTGAAAAAAAGAGCCTGAGAGAAAAAAACACTTTTTTCCCCAAAAGCTGCAGCCAAAAGCAAGATTGGTACAAACCAAAGCAACAGGAAAACAATTAGAAATTTGATAGATCGCTTTAGTGAAGGATAGGTATGGTCCAAGGCTCCAGCGGCTTCCATTTTATTTATCAACGTATCCTTAGTTGACACAAGTCCCAGGTTGTCGGGACCGCTTAAAGTTTTTTTTGAATAAAACAACTCCCGCAGTAATCCAAATAAGCCGGCCAAAATTATTATAAAAGGAAATGGAACAGAAAATACGAAGATAGCAATAAATGAAAAAAAGGCGATTGAAAGGCTGTAGAAAGATGTCAATGCGCGGCGACCGATTCTGATCACAGCTTCAACAACGACTATCAAAACAGCCGCCTTTATCCCAAGAAATATTGCGCCCACAAGGGGCATATCGGAAAAGAACACATAGATGAGGCTGAGGCCTAGCATCACTGCAGCGCCAGGAATGATAAAAAGAACGCCTGCTATTAAACCACCGACAGTTTTGTGAAGAAGCCAACCTATATAAGTCGCTAACTGTTGAGCTTCTGGCCCTGGAAGAATCATGCAATAATTTAACGCGTGCAAAAACCTTTCCTCGTCAATCCAGCGTTTTTCTTCAACTAATGTTCGATGCATCATAGCTATTTGCCCAGCCGGCCCCCCAAAACTCAGAATACCAATCTTAGCCCACACACGAGCCGCCGCTGACAGGCTGGGAAAACTTTTAGGTTTTTTTTGAAGGTTCAAATTAACTCTCAGAATCTCGTCGTTGTTATTCAACGTTTAACTTCTAGTATCACCGATAGACAGCTCTTTGATTTTGCTTTTAAATTAACTATTCAGTTATTAGACCTTTTGCTAACTTAATCTAGCCAACGTTCACTAACTGATCACTTTAAACCATAATATGCATGACTAAGACAGTAGTAATCCAATCTTTTCACGCTGAACCGCGACCCGCGGTCATCACTCTATGCATCCAGACCGTCTTCACATGGGCAAAGCAAAATCGTTACGATTATAAATTCTTTGGAGATGAAGTCATAGGGATTTTACCTGAAAATCTTCGTATTAATTGTTTCGGTCGCTGGCCCATGATGATGGACTTGGTGCGTCTGCTTCTTATACGTAAGCTTTTGGATCAATGCGCTGATCGCGTGATATGGTTCGATGCGGACGTTCTTATTTTCGCCCCGCAGCTTTTCTCTGTAGATGAATCTATACCTCTTTTGGTGGGGCGCGAGATATGGGTTTCAAGAACAAAAAAGCAGACTTGGAAGACCCGAAGACATGTTCACAATGCTGTACTGAGTTTTAAAAACGAAACGCCTGTGCTAGATTTTTTGATATACGCGTCCGAGAGGATCGTAAAACGACTGATTAGCCGACCCAGCCCTCAAGTTTTAGGCCCGAAACTATTTTCTCATCTCCATAACTTGGTTGATTTTCCGGTTCTAGAGACTGCTGGAATGGTGAGCCCTTATGTAATGGCCGATCTTTTACTCGGAGATGGACCAGCATTAACCTGCCACTTACGGGCCCAGAAGGAGTCCATGCTAGCTGCAAATTTAAGTCACTCGCTTGTCGGCCAGACATATGACGAGACACCGGTTACTCAGCAGCTTCTTTTTCAAACCGCCGAAACTCTAATGAAAAAATTTTCTAAAAGCGGTCTAAATACACGATAGCGCTAACATCACAAAAAAAGAAGGCCTCGTTAGAGACCTTCTCGTGAGTGGGCCTGTGGCATGGCCCTAGCTTTTCCAATAGAATAACCCAAGCTGACGTGAAGGTTGTTCCGTCACCTCGTAAAGAACATCCTCTGCACACCACAGCACCTTGATCTCACTAGACATCGGATCACCTCCTTTCAATTGTTTCGGATGAGAAAGTCTACCATGGGACATTAGACATTCAAATAAAAATCCGAGGCCCAAACGCCTTTGAAGCTCGCCGCGCCCGATTAAACCGGATCAGCCTTCCATTATGCCCGCTATTGTAAAACCCCCGTCCGCACTCACAACATGACCGGTCGTAAAACTGCACGCTGGGGAGGCCATAAAAGCCACTACCTCTGCAATCTCTTCTGGACGACCGAATCGAGCTAAAGGCATTCTCATAGACACACTCGGCAACGGTTCTTCCGGCTGGTTCTGCCTAGTTTTAGTGGGACCAGGTGCTACCGCATTAACCAGAATGTCGTGCTGTGCAAGCTCAATCGCCATTGTCTGCGTTAGGTTTATAATACCCGCCTTACTCGCTCCGTAAGCAGCCCTACCATTACCTCCAAAAATACCTGAATTCGAAGCAATGTTGACTATGCGTCCGCCATTGCCGTTCGCAACCATTTTCGCTGCCACAGCTTGCCCGCACCTAAAAACGCCACCTAAATTTATATTTAGTACGTTTGTCCAAAATTCCTCCGTCGTCTTCAAAAAAGGAGCTCTGTCCATTGTGCCAGCATTGCAAATAAGTATATCTATTTGGCCCATCTCGTTTTCAACATCATTTACCATTTTTGTAACTGATTGCCTGTCAGAAACATCAACCCCAAAAGCGATGACTGGTTGACCTGCATTTATACTTTCTACGGTTCTTTCGGCTGCCATTTTATCACAATCGGCAACAGCTACTTGAATCCCATCTCTCACAAGTCGCATTACAATGGCGCGCCCTATGCCCTGAGCACCTCCAGTAACAATGGCTGTTCTTTTATAAATAGACATATAGAATTATCCTTATTTTTGAGACTTTGAGACAAACATATATCAAAGAAAATGAATTTATTGCGCCTTAATGCTAACGAGACCGTTTACCACAGTTATTCATATGTTAATAATCATCAGGGCCAAAAAGGAAACATAAAATCTAGGCATCTGGAGGAATTTGTCTCATGAAACGCATAAAAGATCTTTTCCAACCAGGGAAACTGGTAACTGCCCCTGGCATATTTGATGGAATATCTGCTCGTATGGCTGATCCATTCGATTTCGAATTACTGTACATGACTGGCTACGGTACAGTTGCCTCTCATCTCGGAATGCCCGATGCCGGGATTGCAAGTTATACAGATATGGTCGGCCGAGTTCAGATGATCTCCAATGTTGTAAGTACACCGTTCATAGCTGACGGTGATACCGGTTATGGAGGACTGTTAAATATGCAATATACTATCAAGGGCTATGAGCTCGCAGGCGCCGCCGGAATTCAAATAGAGGACCAGGAATTTCCAAAAAAGTGTGGTCATACACCAGGTCGAAAAGTTATACCCTTGGAAGACATGGTTCAAAAAATTCAGGTAGCTGTCGAAACCCGCGAATCTAAAGATTTTCTTATAGTCGCAAGAACGGACGCTCGCACGAGTTATGGGCTTGACGAGGCACTTAGGCGTGGCGACGCGTTTTCCGAAGCAGGTGCCGATATCCTTTTTATAGAATCGCCCGAATCCGTACAAGAAATGGAAAAAATCTGTTCCTGTTTTGATTGCCCGTTACTTGTGAATGTTGTTGATGGAGGTAGCACGCCTGTGCTGGCTAAACAAGCCTACATAGATCTTGGTTATCAAATAGCAATTTACCCAGGAACTGGGTTCTTGGCTGCCGCTCACGCTCTTAATTCTGTTTACGGCACGATTAAAGAAACTGGATCATCCCTGGATGTGAAGGTACCACTTAGAAACTTCATGAAAATGGCAGAAGATATGGGTTTTAAAGAAGTCTGGGATTTTGATAAACGACACGAACGGACTGGGTAGAGAAGAACTAGTTTTCACAAATCAAAGCTTAAAGCGAAGGAAAAAAAGTGGCTGATTATATTGAAACGTATCGGGGCGATGTTTGTCCTTGGGAAGTAGACTCAACAGAGCATTTCACCGTCGCTTATTATTACGAAAAATTTGAGGCGGCCACTTGGCGATTTTTAAAGAAATTAGGAGTCGATGCAACTCGGGCTATTACTATTGGTGCGGTGACTCATTATAAAGCTGAACTGCGTAACCGCGACATCTATTTTATAGAAACAGCACTCATCTCGAAGGCTAAAAACCCTGTAATCGGACATAAACTATTCAAAGCTGACACCCAGACATTATGTACTACTATGCAACAAACATTGCTTGATATTACGATCGATACCCCTACCACCACTTGGGACGGAGATGCCAAGGAAGACCGCCAAATACCTGGAGACGATGCATCTTGGATGCCTACTCTAAAAAACACCATTCGGCCAGAGGAGAAAAACTTATCGGGCTATCTATCACTGCCCGGCTATATTCATAGATTTTCCACCGCAAATAGTTTTGTTATGGCGGCTTTTGGACTAACTCCAGAGTATCTGACAAAATCACGCATAGGCTTATCCACGTTTGAATTTCAACTGGATTTTTACGAACAATCGAGGCCGGGCGATATAGTAGATATCGAAAGTTGCATAGCACAATTGGGGAAATCCTCCGTCAGATTTTATCATCGGATGATCAATGCAGAAACGGGAGCTAAAATTGCGGGACTAAGTCAATATGGCGTCCATCTAGACCTTGATAGTCGAAGGCCCTCACCTATACCCGATAGTCTGAGGAAGAATGCTGAGAGTATTTTGCCAACGTCTTCATAAATACGAGGTACTTGAATGATTTTGTCCACACTAACTAAGTTAAACGAAACATAATGCGTGCTGCAGTTCTAACGGGGAAGGGGCTAATAGAAACCCTAAATAGGGAACCTAAAGAGCTTGGTCCAACTGATATCCGTATTCGTATCCGGGCCGGCGGCATATGTGGTTCGGATCTCCACTATTTTCACCATTATCGAATGGGGGATTTTCCTGTTCGCGAACCCTTCGTTTTAGGCCACGAAGCTGCTGGAATCGTTGAAGCACTAGGATCTGGTGTAACGGATTTTGAAATTGGAGACCTAGTAACGATTAATCCAAGCCATCCCTGCCATGAATGCTACTATTGCCTAACCGGTAGAGAACTTCTTTGCGCCCAGATGCGATTTCTTGGAAGTTCGCGGAAATTTCCCCATATTCAAGGGGTATTTTCGGAGATATTTGAAACAGATCAAAGCCAATGTTTTAAATTGCCACGCGAAATTTCTCTAAACGTCGCTGCATTCGCGGAACCACTAGCCGTAGCACTACATGCTATTAGTCACGCTGGCTCAATGATTGGAGGAGACGTACTGATATCCGGATCAGGCCCAATTGGTTGTCTCATTCTAATTGCTACTAAACTTGCGGGGGCTAATTCAGTCACTATGACGGATATTAAAACTGCTCCCCTCCATATGGCGGAGCAGCTTGGAGCAAATCAAGTTATTGACGTATCTAAAAACACCACGCGCCTTTATAAAGACTCAGCGGCCAAAGGCAGTTTTGACATTGCATTTGACGCCTCCGGCAGCGAAAAAGCAGTACTTGCTGCAATAAAAAACCTCCGTCCTGGGGGCACATTTATACAGGTCGGAACATTCATAGAACCAAACATATCTATTCCAACAGACCAAATTATGGTCAAGGAACTTATTTTTAGAAGTTCTTTTAGGTTTGATAAAGAATTCGCTTGGGCCGTGAATTACCTGGCCAAAGGACGCGTGGATGTTGAACCATTATTGTCGCACACGTTTCCTATGGAAGATGCAAACGAGGCATTCCGGGTTGCATCTGATCGAAACAAGTCGATGAAGGTACACCTAATATTTTAAATCTTTCGTGGTATATACAAAAACGGTTTTAAACACCCTAACCCTTTAGAACTCTCTCTCTACGCAAAAGTCCACAACTTCGGTCAAAGCCCGTTTAGCCTCGCTATCCGGGAAAAGATCCAGAGAGTCTCGCGCGATAGCAGCATAGTGGTAAGCACGTGCAATTGTATCTTCTAAAGACGAATACCGCTTAATTAGAGATTGCGCCCGCTCCAAATCGAGGTTTTCCTGCTGAAGTTCCTCCAAGCAACGTCGCCAAAACTTGCGTTCTTCCTCTGTCCCTCTCCTAAAAGCCAAGATAACTGGTAGCGTAATCTTACCTTCACTGAAGTCATCCCCAACTGTCTTACCTAGCGCAGCTTGTCGTGCTGAGTAATCCAGGGCGTCATCAACTAGCTGAAAAGCCACGCCTAAGTTAGTTCCATAAGAGGCCAACGCCTCTTCTTCTATTTTTGGCCTATCAGCAACAATAGGCCCTATTCTGGCTGCCGCCGAGAATAACTCTGCTGTTTTCGATTGAATCACCTGTAAATAATCAACCTCGCTTGTTGAAGTATCGTTTGTTGTAAGCAACTGATGCACCTCGCCTTCTGCGATCACCGCTGATGCATTTGAGAGAATTTTCAAAACATGCAGAGAACCATCTGTTACCATCAATTGAAAAGCACGACTAAATAAAAAATCTCCAACCAATACGCTCGCCTGATTACCCCATACTGTATTAGCTGTTTCCTGGCCGCGCCGAAGTTGGCTTTCATCCACGACATCATCATGCAGTAACGTTGCGGTGTGAATGAACTCGACACATGCGGCAAGATTAATGTGCCTTTCTCCAGAATACTGACAAAGTGCCGCTGCTCCAAGTGTTAACATTGGCCGAAGACGCTTTCCACCGGCCGCGATCAAATGACCAGCCAATTGCGGTATTAGATGCACTGGACTTTGCATATGTTGCAGTATCGTTGAGTTGACTCTATCTAAATCCTTGTGCACCAATCGAATCAATGGATCTAAGGACGGTTTTCTCCCGGAATTTTCTTGCGTTTTAAAATCTATTACAGGGGCCACCATTCAGCTCCACTTATTTCAATTAAATCGTTTCTTGGAAAGTACAGATGCTTTGTATACGATCGCATCGAATATTAAAACTGCGGCACCCCGTCGCGTCCAGTAGATTTAACAATATAGGCTTTTTTTTTGAGGGAATTAATAAGAACCAACGATATTGTCCAGCTTTCATTCATTGTAGCCCATTTGAAGTCAGAGGGAATAGAGAGCTACATCTTGGATAATCACACGAGTATAATAGAGGGAAGCGCTAACGCTATTCCTAGACGCCTTATGGTTAGTTCAATCGATTATTTCTCAGCAAAAAAACTCTTAGGGGAACTGGGTGAATAAACTTGATAAACCACATCCCGATGTAACCAAAAATGACGTTTTGGGGGGCAAAATAGTGGTTTGGCAACCCGCCATTGGATATCGCGTCGGAATCGACACTGTGCTTCTAGCGAGCGCTACTACCCCTAAGAAAGATGCAAAGATATTGGATTTAGGCTGTGGCGTAGGTGGAATTTCGTTATGTCTGCTAGCAAACTTTCCCAATGTAAAAATAGATGGCCTGGAAATTGATGACGAGCTGGTTAGGCTGGCAAAGCAAAATGCCGTGGTTAACGGTTTTGGAACAAAATTTAACCCTCTAATTGGAACTGTGGCTGATCCACCGGGCCAACTTCGCCCAGCATCTTTTGATATGATCGTTACCAACCCCCCACACTTTGAGGCTGGGAAAATTTCCGAATCTCCTTTAGCTAAAAAGCGAACCGCCAACGTAGAAGGTGACGCTACTTTTGAAGTTTGGATTGAGTGTGCCGCTAGGTTATTAAAACCGAAGGGGGCTATTTCATTAATTCATAGAGCCGACAGGTTAGATCAGCTTCTGAGTGTATTGCGGAAACACTTTGGAAAACTCACAGTCTATCCCCTGTGGCCAAAATCTAGCAGAAATGCAACACGAGTAATAATTCACGGCACTAAAAGTAGTGATTCTCCAACCAAATTAAAACCAGGGATCATTTTACATAGAGCAGACGGATCCTATACTTCAAGAATTAAATCTGCATTAATGGGAAATTCGTTACTTTCAGATCCTTCATGCTAGATCTTTCCGTCATAACTAGCTCGAGGTATTTTACAGGAGATCAGGGTATACTGATCTTTAATTTCTAGCGCTTCTTCAATCGCAACCGTTAAATTTTTTCTATCCCTAACTGTAACTCCTCTGCCACCAGTCGCCCTTGCTATGCCGGTAAAATCAGTTTCCGCCATATCTACCCCAACATTCGGATAATCCATTTCCCTTTGTTTTTTTTCTATCAGAGCCAGCGAAGCATCAACAAACACCACCACGATAACAGCCAGACCAAGATTCCCAAGCGTTATAAGTTCCCCTAATACCATTTCTAAACCTCCATCGCCGGTAAAAGCGATTACCGTTTTTTCTGGCGAAGCTAATTTTACACCTGTAGCTAACGGCAAAGCGCCCCCCATTGTACACAAGCCGCTGGATTGAAGTGCCGAATGAGGAACGAATGTTTCCCACACTTGGCTTATTAGAATGCGATGTGCGCCAGAATCCATTGTGATTACAGTATCTTTTGGCACAAGACCTCGAATAGTTTGAGTTATTGCAGCAGCCCCCCAAGCATCGTTTTGGCCATAAATGACAGCTTGTTTTTCCTTAATCTTCTGAGGTTCGCCATTTTTCCACGTCTGATTGTTTATAACACCTTCTGAAACAGCAGACAGGCCTTCGTTAATATTGCAGACAAAACTGACGGAAGCTTGGTGCATATAAGAATATTCAGGAGCCGCCAGCAGTTCGACGACTTTGGTTTTTGAACGATCCCAGACATTGTGCCAACCACTTCGCATTTCTATTGGATCATAACCCGCTAGAAGAATAAAATCAGCGGCCTTAATCAGCGGAGCAAGGGTCATATCTGCCAAAGGCGACAGACCTGCCCCACCCAGGCTAAACTTGCTATCATCTGGAATAATACCTTTTGCCTTATAGGTCGATATAACTGGGGTTTGAAACCTGTTTGCGAATATCGTAATATTCTCCCCGGCATTGTGATGAACTGCGTCCAGACCAGCGATAACAAGAGGCTTATTGGCTTCCGATAGCCATTTTTTGGCAAGTTCAAGTTCTGGCCCGCAAGCGGGTCGAACAGGAGCAGGGCTCGCTCTTTTCTGTATTTTTTTGAGTGGATGTATTTTGGCAGCCATTTTTATCGGCAAATCAAGATGTACCGGCCCCGGTCGACCTTCCGTTGCGATTGCTATTGCTTTGTCAATCAAGTCATCTACGTAGCCGTCTGAAACCTCAAAGCTGGCCTTGCAAATAGGCGAAAAAACAGCGCGATGATCAAAGACTTGATGGTTATACGTTACTGTATCCGCTGTATCCACACAGCCGGTAATCACCAACATGGGAACTCTGTCCTGTTGGGCATTAGCGGTTACGTTAACAGCATTGGCTGCTCCTGGACCAACTGTTGCTATTAAAACGGCTGGCGCCCCTGAAACATGATGGGTACCTTCTGCCATAAAACCGGCAGCATTTTCGTGCTTTGATAGAATAAATTTAATCCCAGCCGCCTCTAGACCATCTATCAGAGTCAACACCTCCCCGCCGGGAATCCCAAATGCAAAACGCACTCCAGCCTCGTGCAGCCGAATTCCAATGATATCAGCAGTCCTGTTACTTCGCGCTGCCACTAATTTTTATTCCGCTGCCTGTAAATTTTTTTTTGCTGCTGTTTCCTCCGCCAATTGTGAAAATCCATCACGCGTTTGAGGGAGCTTCATCCCTAGGATACGAGATGCTACAACCGTGCGAAGAATTTGTGCGGTACCACCCCCAATTGTAAACATCCGAGCATCTCGAGCCAGTCGTTCCATCGGAAAATTTCGTGAGTAGCCCCGTGCCCCAAAGACCTGGAGTGCGTCTGTAGTTACTTTTAGGGCCATTTCCGATGTAAATATTTTGCCTTGGGCAGCAAGTGTTGGATCGGGGAACGGGCTACCATTATGCCCTGCACTTAATGCAGCGTTATGCAAAAGTGATCTTGCAGCTTCGATCTGAACAGACATGTCCGCCAACATCCATTGCAATCCTTGAAACTCAGCGATGGGTCTCCCAAACTGCTCGCGCTCTTGAGCAAATTCAAGCGCATTCCTATAAGCTCCAACCGCCAACCCCAAAGCGACCGTTCCGGCCCCAACGCGCTGCGAGTTATATGCATTCATAAGATCGGCAAAGCCCCTCTTAAAACCGGACGGTGGCATCAAAACCATATTTTCAGCAACCTCTAGATCTTCGAATATAAGCTCTGTTTCGGGTATTCCTCGCAACCCCATAGTTGGCTCTCTTGCGCCCAATTTAAGGCCTTCAGCCTCACCGCGCACCGCAAGAAACCCTCCGATACCAAGTTCGATTCCATTCTCGTCGAAAACTCTAGCGAAAATTAGATGCAGGCGAGACACTCCCCCGCCCGTTATCCAATGTTTCTTCCCATTGATAATGTATTTATCGCCCTGCTTATCAGCTCGCGTCGTCATTTGTGAGGCAGCACTTCCGGCTTCCGGCTCTGTAATGCAAATAGCAGGTTTATCACCCGACAAAACGAGATCAGCCGCCAGTCTCTTTTGGAAATCTGTCCCATAATGCATGACAGCAGATATTGCTCCCATATTGACCTCCACAGCGATTCGACCTGTTGGACCACAATAGGCAGCCATCTCTTCAACGACCAAATTTGCTTCGAGGAAATTGCATCCAGGTCCACCAAATTCCCTTGGAATAGTCATCCCTACGAAACCCGCTTCCGTAAGAGCTTTAACATTATCCCAAGGATACTGCTCGGTTTTATCAACCTCTGCGGCATTGGTTGCTACGATGCTGGATGCCAGATCTCGTGCACGAGTTTTAATATTAAGTTGTTCTTTGGTAAGATTAAACGACATTATATTTTCCAATAACCTTAGTTCGTTATCAACATTGGCGAGGATGAGCTGACCATACTATTTATAAAACTGTTAATCTACCCGTTCTCCGCGAAAACACACATTTTGTAAGTCTTGTCCTCGGGCAAACCTATCAAGGTTGGCAGCTACAAAATTCCACCGCCTATCCGACATCGCGCACGTCCAGGCCGAATTATGTGGCGACATGATTACATTATCAAGTTTATGCATAGGAAACCGTGAGGGCCAAGGATTTTGGTTTGTGTCCGAGGGGTAGTTATACCAAACGTCTATTATTGCCCCCCTTATGCTACGGGATGCTAGGGCTTCGTAAAGCGCTGCCTCATCTATTACTTCACCTCGTCCCACATTTGCCACTATTGCTCCCGGCCTCATAAGTTTAAAACTGCTTTTATTTATCATACTCCGTGTTTCCTCCCCTCCAGGCAAACAACTAACTATAAAATCACTTGCCATCAAAAGGTCATCTAACTGATCTATTCGGCCATACCAATCGACCAAGTCTGGCTCATTTCGAAGAGTTCGGGATACAGCCATTACTTTCATGTCAAAAGCCTTACAACGCTTCGCAACCTCTCTACCAATATGGCCATACCCAATTATCCCAACCGTAGAACCTCTCATTTCTAAATGATGTGGCCCATTATTGATGCTGCGTCCATTAAAAGAATTCACGCGCATATCAGGATCCGTATCCCTGATTAAACCGGTCTGCCACTCAAGCATCGCTGCTAATAAATGTTCGGCAATGGTTGTCTCGTGCTCGTACGTATTACATAACAGTGCTCCAGCCGGTAAATCAGCGGGTTTGATCCAATCAAAGCCGGTAAACGGAACTTGATATAGTTTCAATTTTGAATTTTTCGGGAGCTCCCGCCCCAACCGGCCACCAACTAACGCATCACAACTAGCGAGTAGTCTAAGAAATGCTTCTGTGTTATCGTGTATACTCATAACGCTAACTTTCCACTCTGTCGAAAGCTTGCTCTCCAACACCTCATTTTTGTTCATTCCCGTATCACTAACTACTAAAACAGAACGTTTCTCACTCATAAAAATTTTTCCTTATTCCTTAACAGTATACCTACCCTGACATTCCAAATTGATTGGATCATCAAAGGCGCTTGTACTGACGGCCCGTTACCGTATAGCTTTCATATTACAGAAGGGAAATGTTAGTTGAAACGTAAATTTTCAAGCAGCTACCAGTCGGGCCCCATGACAGTTGGAGCAGCCGCTGCCGCAAACACCAAGGGAGCAGAGGCGGCCATATCCATCATGAAATCAGGTGGAAACGCCATAGATGCCGCTATAGCTGCCGGTCATGTTATGGGAGTGGTCGAGCCCCTTGATTGCGGTATAGGTGCTGGCGGGTTTATGATCATACATCATGCTGATTCGAGCAGAACTGAAGTAATTGATTTTATGGGAACGGCACCGGTTTCCGCCGAATACGAACTTTACTCTGCAAATGATAGTGATGGTCGCTATGTGATCCGCGTAATGGGGCAACACAATCAAATAGGCCATCGTTCGGTTGCAACTCCCGGAACACTCCGAGGTTTCGAAGAAGCTCACAAACGATATGGAACAGTTCCGATGGGAATACTCCTCCAACCCGCTATTGAGCTAGCTGAAAACGGTTTCAGCGTTTCCTACAAGGGCGCTATACGCATGAAAAGAACTATCAAACTTTTAAATCGTACCGGTGCATGTAGGTCTCTCTATCTAACCGCAGCAGGAAAGCCTCCCTCTGAGGGAACTGTTTTGAAGAATCGCGATTATGCTGAAACTCTGCGTGAGATATCAGTGAACGGCTCTAGGTCATTTTATGAGGGAGCTATTAGTAGATTAATCGTCACAGAGATGGAGAATAACGGAGCATTTCTTTCAGCTAATGATCTAAAAAAGTACAAGGCCATCTGGAGAAAACCTGCCTGTGGCGAGTTCCGGGAGTTGAACGTCATGACTGTTCCAAGCCCATCCTCTGGAGCCCTCGTGTTCGATGGGCTGAGGTCAATATCAACTGGCCCGCAAAACCAAGATTCCAACGAGTTACTTGTACGCTCAATGCTTAGAATGTTTGCTCGTCGAAAACAGAGTTTTGGGGATCCAGCCTTTACGTTTCCCTCTTCTGCAGGTGAGTCTAGCGAAACAAGTAGTCTTTGCACCATGGATGCCACTGGAAATGCTGTTTGTCTTACATATTCAAACAATAATCATTCGGGCGTCGTAATCCCTAAAACGGGCATACTTTTGAACAACCAAATGGCCCTTTTTAGTCCATGGCCTCAAAACCCTAATCAGGTTTTGGGAAACAAGCGCCCTGTAAGTAGCATGATGCCATCGATATTGATGAAGAATGGAAAAGTAGAATTAATCATTGGCGCTTCCGGGTCGACTCGCATTCCCACATCTTTAATGCAGGTTTTATATAGGGTAAACGTTGAGAACAAATCATTATATCAAGCAATTTCTGATCCTAAACTACATGCTGAATCAGAAACTCTGATCGCAGACGATGACCTGCGGGAAATAGCCGAACCTCTTGCTTTAAAACTCGGTCTGATCTATCAAACTTCTCTCGGTAGAGATACTAGCATGGGCGTGGTGCAAGCCATATCTAGAGACAGGGAAAACACTTTTACCGCTGTCGGTGATCCTAGAGCCCGAGCACAAGGCCTAGTATTTTGATGGAACAATTGTACGGAGTTGTGGCGAGTGCGAAACATCACATTAATACTTGGAGGTTCTCGCTCCGGAAAAAGCTCATTCGGTGAACAACTCGCTTTAAAAGGTAATGCTCCGCCAGTCTACATTTTCACAGCGCAGGCTCTGGACAATGAAATGGAACACCGTATTAGAATACATCAAGAGCGACGCAAAGACGACACCTGGCAAGAGATGGAAGCACCACTCGAGCTAGCCGCCGCGATTGAAGAGTGGGACACTAAAAGTCATGTTATTTTGGTTGATTGTTTATCTCTATGGCTCTCGAACGTAATGGCAGCTGAGCGAGATATTAACGCTGAGATAAAAAACATTGTAGAACGGATAAACAATTGTTCTAGTGAACTTATCCTAATATCAAGTGAGGTGGGATTAGGTATCGTCCCCGAAAATTTTCTGGCTAGGAGCTTTCGCGACTATTTGGGATTACTTCATCAAAAAATAGCAGCTATCGCGGACAACGTTACAATGATGGTTGCGGGAATACCGTTAATAGTAAAAGAAAAAAGCGAAGCATCCGAGAATATAAGAGGTGACCAAAAATGAACAATTGTCCCCCAAAGACCCTGTTTGAAAAGATCTGGGACCGGCATGTGATTCTGACACGAGACGATGGCGCGTCACTTTTATCTATTGATCGCCATCTTTGCCACGAGGGGTCTTTCCATGCCTTTGATAAACTAAACCTAGAAAATCGAAGGGTACGACGGCCAGACCTCACCATCGCCATCGCCGACCACTATGTATCTACGAGATTTCCAGACCTAGGAAATGAGACTGAAGAACTGCGTGTTCCAATCGAAAAACTTACAAAAAATGCTCAGAATGCCGGAATTACTCTTTATGGGATTGGTTCTGAAGAACAAGGCATTGTGCACGTGGTAGGGCCAGAACAAGGTCTAACTATTCCTGGAATTACCCTAGTCTGTGGAGATAGTCATACCGCCACCCACGGTGCATTTGGATGCCTCGCATTTGGTATTGGAGCATCCGAGGTAGCACATGTACTTGCAACGCAAACTCTTTGGCAGCAGAAGCCTAAAACCATGAAGATAGTCGTTAATGATTCACTAATGCCTGGTGTCGTTGCCAAGGATATAATACTACATCTGATTTCTCATATTGGGGCTAACGGTGCGAGCGGCCATATGATTGAATATTCGGGCTCCGCCATCAGTGCGCTATCCATGGAAGGTCGAATGACCGTTTGTAATATGTCTATTGAAGCAGGCGGGAGAGCCGGTATGATTGCACCCGACCAAAAGACTTTCGATTATTTAGAGGGACGAAAACATACGCCAGGATCGAGTGCATGGCAACTTGCTCTTGAGGATTGGCGATCTCTTAAGTCAGACCCCGGAGCTGTCTTCGATAGCGAAGTCAGTATTAGCGCGACTGAAATTGCCCCATCATTAACGTGGGGGAATAGCCCAGAAGAAACACTTCCAGTGACAGGAAGCATACCCCACCCTAGCGAAGAAATTGATACTTCACGGCGCGAAGCACTTGAACTAACGTTGGAATACATGGGTTTAGAGCCAGGAACTAAACTTATAGATATAAAAGTAGATCGCGTCTTCATTGGATCCTGCACTAATTCCAGAATAGAAGACCTGCGGTCAGCTGCAGAGATCGCTAGAGGCCGAAAAACCAAAATACCTGCTATAGTGGTTCCCGGATCAACTAAGATAAAACAGCAAGCGGAAAACGAAGGATTAGATGCTATTTTTAAGGACGCCGGCTTTGAGTGGCGAGCGACTGGATGTTCTATGTGCGTAGGCATGAATGGCGACACAACTCCGCCCGGAGAAAGATGCGCTTCTACCAGTAATCGAAATTTCAAAGGGCGGCAAGGCCCTGGCAGCAGAACGCATTTAATGAGCCCCGCTATGGCAGCAGCGGCGGCTGTAACAGGCCACGTAACAGACGTTAGAGACTTTAGCTAAGGAGTTAACGATGCAGCCATTTCAAAGACTCGAAGCAAGAGCCGCTTCTCTACAACTTGCTAACATTGATACCGACCAAATAATACCAGCTCGTTTTCTCAAAACATCACGCAGTGTAGACCATGGACAATTCCTTTTTCATGACATGCGTCGATCCACGACAGGTGACCTTGACGACAAATTCGTTTTAAATCAGGAAGACAACAGTACTGTGCAAATTTTAGTTGCGGATACCAACTTTGGCTGTGGGTCTTCCAGAGAATCGGCTATTTATGCTCTTCAAGATGCTGGAGTAAAATGCGTTATCGCCCCTAGTTTTGGTGATATTTTTTATAATAATGCTCTTAAGAATGGTTTACTTCCGATTTCCTTGGACCGATCAATCGTAGAAATTATATGGGAAACGCTTGAATCCGCAAATAGCGCTCAGATCGAAATAGACCTTGAACTTCAGTCGGTTCATTTACCTGACGGCAAAACTTTCACCTTCCAAATTGACCTTTTCCGAAAACAATGTCTGTTGGAGGGAATGGACGATATTGATTTAACTTTCAAATATATCGACACTATAGAAACACACGAAAAGTTTGAAGAGAAGGAATATCCCTGGACCCGGCTTGTATCCTGACGTTCAGCCTTACCCGCGCGATCAACCAGATGTTTTCCACTGATCATACACACGTTCTTCTGTTAGCCATATTTATAGATGCTCTAGTAGGAGATCCAAAGTGGTTATTTCGTCGTATTTCCCATCCAGTAGTTACAATAGGAAGTTTAATAAACTTTCTGGACAAACAATTTAATAATGAAAAATTCTCTCAGAATACCAGAAAACTCCATGGAATTATTGCTATTTTTATAATTCTTGGAGTGGTGGGGACCACGGGTTGGTTGATAGAATTAGTTCTTGAAAGCCTTGCGTATGGGTTTGCCATTGAAGCGGTGATCGTTGCCGTATTCCTGGCACAAAATAGCTTATATCGCCACGTCTATGCCGTCGCATATGCATGTAAATCAAACGATCTGGACTCAGCTAGAAAGGAAGTGTCACACATTGTTGGAAGAGACCCCATAGCCTTGGACTCATCAGCCATCTGCAGAGCAACTATTGAATCACTGAGTGAAAATTTTTCAGACGCCGTAGTTGCACCAATAATTTGGTACCTTATTGGCGGCTTGCCGGGTATCTTAGCCTACAAGGCCTTAAATACCTCAGACAGTATGATTGGGCATCTGACTGAGAGATATGAGCATTTTGGTTGGTTAACAGCTCGCCTCGACGATGCAGCAAACTTTGTCCCGGCGCGTCTCAGTGCGGTTACAATTGCGGTTGCCAGCATTGTTATTCCATCGACAAACACACTAGGTTCTGTAAAAGTAGGACTTCGTGACGCACGAAATCATCGTTCTATAAACGCCGGCTGGCCGGAAGCAGCTATGGCAGGTGCACTGGGCATCCGTCTTGCTGGACCCCGGTACTATGATGGAATATTAATCGAAGATGCTTGGATGGGCGATGGCCCACCATCCGCTAACTTCATTGATATATACAAAGCTCTCTATATATACTGCGCAGCTTGCGGAGTTACAGCTTTTTGGGTATTTCTCCTATCCCTGTCAGGCTTGTTTTGAGGTTTAGCTTCTAGCATATAAAATTTTAAACAGATTGAAAATTATTGGATAGTGAAAATGCCTTTTGTATCAAGAAAGAATACCAATTCTGTTCCCATAACACCCGTAACAGTAAATACACTTCACACCCAAAAACACTTAAGGGATAAGCTTTCCCAAACATGGCTTCGTCAGACAGGTTTCACAGGAAAGCCCGGTACTTTTTGTTTTCTGCCGACACCAAAAGACCGATCTATGGAGATAATACTGGGAGTCGAGGAAAATGAAGAAATAGGTGGCGGCATATGGGACCTTGCTGGATTACCCCAAAAATTACCCAAAGGCCGATACTATCTAAATAAACAGTTGTCACCAGCTGCCGCAACCCGAGCTACTACTGGTTGGGCTCTCGGAGAATACCAGTTCAACAAGTACACGAAGACCCGGCAATTTCTAGCAGAATTCGTCTGGCCTGAACGCGTCAATAAATCCGAGGTAACCCGACTAGCCGTCGGAATAGGCTTGACTCGAGATTTGATAAACACCCCAGCTAATGACCTTGGCCCGCGTGAACTAGGGCAAACGGCGCGAAAACTTGCTAAACTTCACAAAGCCAAAATCACTGTAATTAGTGGTCTAGACCTTCTGCGTCATAATTATCCATCCGTCCATGCCGTTGGACGAGCTTCCTCCAGATCACCGTGTTTAATTGATATGCGATGGGGAAAGATTTCTGATCCAAAAGTTACTTTGGTGGGAAAAGGCGTATGTTTCGATAGTGGAGGTCTCGATATAAAGCCCGCTTCCGGTATGTTTAACATGAAAAAAGATATGGGTGGAGCAGCTCAAGTTCTGGGTTTGGCTCACATAATTATGGACGCTAACCTTCCTATCCGATTGAGAGTTCTTATACCAGCAGTAGAAAATTCTATTTCTGGAAATGCGTTTCGTCCGCGCGATGTATTGCGAACGAGAAAAGGGCTAACTGTGGAAGTAGGCAATACAGATGCCGAGGGCCGATTGATATTGTCCGATGCCTTAACTGAAGCATCTAGTGAAAACCCTGAAATGGTTATTGACTTTGCTACACTAACTGGAGCAGCGCGAATTGCCGTGGGAACGGATTTGCCGGCTATGTTTTGTAACGATGAGGCTTTAGCTGGAGCCCTTAGTAAATTTGGACTAGAAACAAATGACCCACTCTGCCGACTTCCGCTTTGGCCTGGCTACAAATCTCTTTTAGACTCGAAGATAGCTGATCTTTCTAGCACCGGCGCAACCCCTTACGGGGGTGCCATAACGGCAGCCCTATTCTTGGAACACTTCATTGCCCCTAACACCCCTTGGGCACACATTGATTTAATGGCCTACAATACTACCTCTAGGCCCGGACGCCCTGAGGGTGGTGAAGCACAGGGAATTAGAGCTATTTACGCCATGCTTAAAGGGCAATACGCCTAATAGTTAGAAACACTTTTAATATCCCAGTTCTTGATTTACCAAACCAATGAGAGGCTTTCCCAACCGGCTTCTATGGATATTTTCGACAAACATTTTAGCGGCTGACGGCACAAACACCTCTGCCGCGTGATGTGGCGTAATTATTATTCTTTCATCGCTCCAGAAGGGATGCTTTTTGGGCAGCGGCTCCGTTGAAAACACGTCAAGGGCTGCTCCTTTAAGTTGTCCTCCGTCTATGGCTTTTAACAAATCATCCTCAACCAGTTGAGCTCCCCGCCCCGCATTAAGAACGTAGGAACCGATAGGCATCTTATGGAATAAACCAGTATTCATTATACCTTTTGTTGAATCCGTATCAGGTAATAAACATGCCAGAAAATTTGTTGATGCCAGCATTTTTGATAATCCATCACTTCCTGTAAAAGATGGAATACCCTCTATCTCCTTTTCCGTGCGGCTCCAACCTTGGACGTAAAATCCGACGGACTTAAGCATCTTCGCCACGTGGGTTCCAAGATAACCAAGCCCCAATATTCCCACTCTCACAGAATCAGTATCAAAAGATCGCTCAGGTGCCCAAATTTTTTTTTGACGAAGCTCATCGTAGTGCGAAGTTTCCCTATGTAATCTAAGAATATTCATGAGAAACCAGTGCCCCATAGATCGTGCCATATGTGGATCCGTTACCCTCACCACCGGAACTTGTACCGGACGAGCCGGATCCGATAAAATGTGATCCACACCAGCTGCCATCGATATAATGAGCTTTAAATTGGGGAGTTTGGCTAATTCACCATGAGGCAATTGCCAAACCATAGCAATGTCTATTTCGGTTGGATCGCCATAATTTGGCCATTCACAGATGTCTAAACTTGAGTCTAAACGAAGCAATTCCGAAATATAATCATCCGGTGATTCTTCACCTAGTTTAATCATGATTCTTGACAATACGCTCTCCTAATATTGTCTGTCTCTCCTCACAAGATTTTTTGGGGAGTGTCCAGCAAAAACTTTCTTAATAGCGTCCGCCACCTGATTTGCTGCACTGTGCGCGTTTGATTGGGCAGACACGTGCGGCCACACTTTTACCTTGGGATGCGCCCAATAGGGATGCTCCGGCGGCAACGGTTCTTGATTAAAAACATCTAGTGCAGCGCCTGCGATGTGGCCTGTTTCCAGCGCCTTAAGTAAGCATTCGTCAACCACATGTTGTCCACGTCCAGCATTTATGATGTAAGCACCAAATGGAAGTTGTGTGATGGTTTGTGTATTTATAATCCCATTAGTTTCGGAGGTAAGCGGCAGTAAACAGCACAAAATATTGGTTCGATTTAAAAAGTCAATTAGTTGAGAATCTCCGTGAAAACTTTTTACATTCTTCAGCTTTTTTGGACTTTTGCTCCAGCCTGCAACATCGAAACCAAGGGATGCAAATTTCTTAGCGGTGTCTCTACCAAGCTCCCCTAGCCCTAAAATACCCACACGACACTCGGAAGTTTCAGGAGGTGGCAGTACATGCCATTTTCCTTGCTTTTCCAGCTCCTCATATTCAAGCCCTTGCCTATGAAATCGCAAAACATTCAAAAGCATCCATTCACTCATCGCCTGAGCCATCCACGGGTCTACTAGGCGCATTATCTCGGCCCCATCCGGCAGGTTGGGTTCTTTAAAGATATGATCCACGCCTTGTCCCAATGAGCAAATGCAGCGCAACTTTTTAAGTTTCTTATAGTTTCCAGGAGGAAAATCCCACACAAGAGCAAACTCTATATCCAATGGATTCCCTATATCAGGCCAAGCTCGAAAATCTAAATCCGGAATCAAATTACGAAGCCCTCTCTCCCACTCTTCAGGCGAATCGTTTGGAGAGTAGAATAAAACTGCCGCCATTTTTATATCCAATACATCGTATCTACCACATCTTTATATCAAAGCAGATATTTTGATAAAATTTAAGTGCCTAATGCATAATACAGTGCTTTCCATATTAAATTCCCGCAGAACTTTCCTGATTAAACGCAGCATTCATAAGTGCCTTCGTATATTGATGAGCTGGGTTTTCAATTAACTTTCCTGCTTCACCTTCCTCCAAAATCACCCCATCTTTCATAACAATAATTCGATGGGACATTGCTCTAACAACTTTCAGGTCGTGGCTAACAAATAGAAAAGCTAGATCATGATTTTCCTGCAGCTCGCGCAATAAATCGACGATCTGCGCCTGTACACTTAGATCCAGAGCCGAAGTAGGTTCGTCCAAAACAATTAGTTGCGGCCTCAACACCACGGCGCGCGCAATTGAAATCCTCTGTCGTTGTCCTCCTGAAAATTCATGCGGATATCTATTACGCATTGATAAATCAAGTCCGACTTCCTCTATAGTCTCGTCAATTCGTCTTTCTATATCTATTTCGTCCACTAATCCCAAACTATCGACTCCATGCACACGTAAACCCTCGCCAATTATCTCGGCCATCGACATTCTTGGTGATAAACTGCCAAACGGGTCCTGAAAAACTACCTGCATTTCGCAGCGCAGTGGCCTCAGAGATTTTGATGGAAGCTGATCAATTGATTGCCCTTTGAATATTATTTTTCCCGAACTAGAGAGTAAGCGCAGTATTGCCATCCCCAAAGTCGTTTTTCCAGACCCACTTTCACCTACTACACCGACAGTCTCGCCTACTCTTATAGAGAGAGAAATTCCATCTACGGCCTTTATATGTCCAATAGTCCTTTTTAGAATGCCTTTTTGTATTGGGAACCAAACTTTCAAGTTTCTAACATCTAAAATCTTTTCGGCATCTGCTGTAAGAGGTGAGGGAATACCCGAAGGCTCTGAATTTATCAGCTTTTGAGTATAGTTATGTTGTGGTCTCTCAAAAAGCCTCCTCACCGTATTTACCTCTACAATCTTTCCTTCGCTCATCACACAAACATCATCGGCTATCTTTTTAACAACTCCTAAATCATGTGTTATTAGCAATATAGCCATGCCGAGTTTCTTCTGTAAGTTTTTCAGTAGCTCCAAAATTTGTGCCTGTATTGTTACATCAAGTGCAGTTGTTGGTTCGTCCGCTATTAAAAGGTCGGGCTGATTTGCCAGAGCCATGGCAATCATGACTCGTTGTCTTTGCCCACCGGATAATTGGTGTGGATAAGATTGGAGGCGGGCGCCTGGATTTTGGATTCCTACCATCTCAAGCAGCTCTATACACTTATCTCGCGCCCTCTTACCTTCCGCCCCACTATGAAGAGTCAAAGACTCACTTATTTGTTTCTCGATTACGTGCAATGGATTAAGGGATGTCATGGGCTCTTGAAATATCATTGAAATCCTATCTCCTCGCACATTCATTAATGTCTTGCCATCCGCATGCACCAGCTGTGTACCTTTGAAATAAATTTCACTACGGGCTGAATGGCTCGCATTCGGGTAAGGAAGAAGTTGTAGGATGGACAGCGCCGTGACAGATTTTCCTGATCCGCTTTCCCCTACCAACGCCAAAGTGCGCCCAGCATCCATCGAAAAACTGACCCCATTAACGGCCTTGATCTTTGATCCAGCCCCGCCAAAGCTGACATCCAAGTCGCGAACTTCTAGCAGAGATCCAGTCATTCAAAAGTCTTTCTTGGATCAAAAGCATCGCGGACACCCTCTCCAATAAAAATTAACAAACTTAGCATTAAGGCCAGGATGAAAAACCCCGACAAACCGAGCCAAGGAGCTTGAAGATTATTCTTTCCTTGATTCAACAATTCGCCTAAAGAAGGTGAGCCGGGAGGAAGGCCAAGTCCAAGAAAGTCTAAGGAAGTAAGGGCAGTCACGCCGCCAGTCAAAATAAATGGGAGCATCGTCAAAGTAGCTACCATTGCATTTGGTAATATGTGCCTAAAAATTATCACTGTGTCAGCTACGCCTAGGGCTCTTGCAGCCCTGACAAAGTCCAGGTTTCGGGCTCTCAGGAACTCCGCTCGAACCACACCTACAAGGGCCAACCAACTAAATAATAAGAGTATAACCAACAGCACCCAGAAACCTGGAACTAGAATACTAGACATGATAATCAGAATATAAAGTTGCGGCATTCCAGCCCAAATTTCTATAAAACGTTGAAACAATAAATCTCGCAACCCACCATAATACCCTTGAATAGCACCCGCTATTACGCCAACTACACTGCTCGAGATTGTCAAAATCAACCCGAACAATACTGAAAGTCGAAAGCCGTATACCAATCGTGCAAAAACGTCTCGGGCCTGATCATCCGTTCCTAACCAATGTCTCGAATTTGGTGGTGAAGGAGCCGGTTGTTCAAGATCCTTATCAATTGTGTTATAACTGAACCTTACTACAGGCCAAGCTAACCAACCTTCTTTTTCTATAAGTTCTTGAACGAATGGATCTTTATAGTCAGCCTCGGTTGGAAAATCACCTCCAAATATAGTCTCCGGATACGAAACAAATGTCGGAAAGAAAAACTCGCCCTTGAAGCGGATTATGTAGGGAGTATCGTTGGCGAGAAGTTCGGCGAATAAACTCATTATGAATAGAAAGAAAAAAATCCAAAATGACCAATAGCCTCGCCTATTTTTCCTAAAATTCGCTAATCTACGGCGATTCAGTGGCGTTATTTTTATCCCAAGGAATCGGTCTATGGATTTGTCATTCATCAACATTGTTAAGTCTCTCGACTTTCAAAATCAATTCTTCGGTCTATAACGACGTACATTATATCGCCTATAATCCCCATTATCAGACCAAGCAAGGTGAAGAAATATAACGTCCCAAACATGACGGGGTAATCTCTACTAATGGCCGCTTTAAAACCTAGTAAGCCAAGACCGTCTAGAGAAAAAATAATCTCCGTAATTAATGAGCCTGTAAAAAGAATACCTATAAAGGCACTTGGAAATCCAGCTATCACAATTAGCAT